>PKVY01000022.1 GCA_003131625.1 Acidobacterium sp.
CGGCCCTGCTGCTGGCCGGGGTGCAAGCACCGCGAGCGCACCGGCAGGTAGGCGCGTCCGGTCGGTTGATGTGCGCGCTCGCTGCGCACGCGAGATCCGCTCAGCGTTGAGCGACGACGGCTTGAACCAAGGGGAGCGAGCCGAGGTTGTCGAGGCGTTCCCAGCGCAGGGGCCGCAGATCGGCTGCTGCGAGCAGCTGCTGGACTCGATGAGGAGTTCTGGCGCGAAGTCGTCGACCGCGTCGCCGCCGAAGTTCCCGGCACGCTGCTCCTCGCCGAGGCCTTCTGGCTCATGGAGGGCTACTTCGTTCGCACACTCGGCATGCACCGCGTCTACAACAGCGCCTTCATGAACATGCTCCGCGATGAGGAAAATGCGAAGTACCGCTCGGTCATCAAGAACACCGTCGAGTTCGACCCCGACATCCTCAAACGTTACGTTAACTTTATGAGTAATCCCGATGAGCGCACGGCGATTGATCAGTTTGGCACCGGCGACAAATACTTCGGTGTTTGCACCATGATGGCCACCCTCCCCGGCCTTCCCATGTTCGGCCACGGCCAGATTGAAGCCTTCACGGAAAAGTACGGCATGGAGTACAAGCGCCCCCGCTACGACGAGAATCCCAACCAGCACCTCGTCGATCGCCACCAGCGCGAAATCGCTCCCCTCCTCAAAAACCGCCACGTCTTCGCGGAAAGCGCCAACTTTGCGCTCTTCGATTTCTGGCGCGACGACGGCAAAGTCGACGAGAACGTCTTCGCCTGGTCCAATCGCTCCGGCGACCAGCGCGCTCTCGCCGTCTACCACAACAAGTACGCGAGCACCGCCGGCACGCTGCACCGCTCCTCATCCCGGACCGATAAAGGCAGCGGTTCGCTCTACAGCGTCCAGATCCACGAAGCCCTCGCGCTTCCCGGCGATCACCACGCCGTCCTCGCGTACCAGGACAACGCCTCCGGCCTCCACTACCTCCGTCGCCTCGGTGAGATTCGCGAGCGTGGCCTTCATCTCCATCTCGGCGCCTATCAGTACCACGTCTTCCAGCACTGGCGTGAGATGCACTCCACCGCCGACTATCCCTGGGACGCGCTCTGCACCGACCTCAACGGCACCGGTGTCTGGAGCCTCGACGACGCCCTCGCAAAATTCAAGCTCCGCCCCGTGCACGAAGCGCTCCGCGCCGCTCTCCACGCCGATGTTCTGCGTTGCTACTCCGACCTGATCGAAGCCGAAGCAGGTGCCCCCCCCGCACCGCTCGCCCGCGCCCACCAGGCACCCTGCAGTCGCGAGGAAACCCTCGCTACGCTCGAGAAGAACGGGGAGCACTTCTTCAGCGCGGCGCTCGAAGCCATCAAAGGTTCCCTGCCTCCCGAAAAAACAATCTCCGCGCCACCTCAGCAAGCAGCCGCATCGACGAACGGTCCTGAACCTCACTCTGCCCCTGCAATCCCCGCCGAGCCGCCGGCGCAAACCCCAGCCGAGCGAGTTCAATCCGCGCGCGATCGCTATCACACTCTGCTGCTCGCCGCCGCGAAGCTGCCCGCGCTCGAAGCGGCCTTTGCCGACGGTTGGCCGCCCGACGCCCGCATGGTCCTGCCCAGCTACAGCCCGCAGACCACGGCCGTCATCGTCTGGGCCCCGGTCGTTGCCTGGTGTCTCCTCCGCGCCTTCGCCGATTCCCTGCCGCGCGACCTGAACCTCGGCGAGATCTTCGATCGGCTCTACCTCCGTCCCGCCCTCGCCGATACATTCCACCCCCTCGGCCTCGACGGCGATGCGGCTTATCGCGCCGTGGCCCGCGTTCGAATCCTTCTCACCCGGCCGCATGAAACGGAATCAGCGCCCGTCCCATCGTCGCGCGCCTGGGACGATCCCGACATCATCTGGTTCACGGGCCTCCACCAGGCCCAGGGCCACCGCTACTTCAACAAAGAGGCGCATGAGCAACTGCTGTGGTGGTCGGCGCTCCCCGATCTCATCGCTACAGCGGAAAAAGACCGGGGCGCCAAATCCCCCGCCACGCAAAAGGCGCTGCAGACCTTCGAGCTCGAAGCCCGAGCAGCGATCGCCGCCGCGGAAAGAGCCGGCTACCGCCTCGACGAAATGCTGAAGCCCGCCAAACCGTCCCTCTCTCGGAATCTCGACCTGTGGACCGCGGGAAAAGCCGATCTAGCCACATCCGTCGCGACGCCCGAGCCCGCGGACGACCCCGCCAACCCGCCCCCTCGCAAGCGATTCACGGGCTAAGCCGCGCCTACACGGGCGATATACTAACCACTGCCCTCCCGCGCCGGGATGGCGGAACTGGCAGACGCAGCGGACTCAAAATCCGCCGAGGGCAACCTCGTGGGGGTTCGACCCCCCCTCCCGGCACCAGCTTAAATAGCTGATATTAAAATAAGGGGCTTAGGACGCAACGTGGCTGCTGAGTGGCGATAAGCTGCTGCAATGGTAGGGAAAAATCGATACTTTCGTTTTGCGAAGATTTCCGAGGCCCGATTTCGCTCTCTGTTGCGCTGTTTTGCGCTCGACCTGACGGCCACTCAGACAGCGGCCCTCGCCGGCCTTTCGGTGCGCAGAACGATCTGTTCCAGCGTCTGCGCCAGCGCCTGGCCGCCGAGTGCGCAAAAGTCTCTCCTTTCAAAGGCGAACTGGAGGCCGACGAGTCGTACTTCGGTGCACGGCGTGTGCGTGGCCGGCGAGGCCGTGGAGCGGCAGGCAAAACCATCGTCTTCGGGCTGTTGAAACGCGGCGACCAGGTCTACACGGAGATCGTGCCCAATGCCTCCAAAGCCGCTCTGCAGGCGGTCATCCATACCGACAAATGGCGCGGCTACGACGGGCTGGTCGATCTGGGCTTCGAGAAGCACCGCGAGTCAACCATGGCGACAACCAGTTTGCCCTCGGTCCCAACCACATCAACGGTATCGAGAGTTTCTGGAGCTATACCAAAGCTCGACTGGCCAAGTTCCATGGCCTGCGCAGGGAGACTTTCCCCCTGCATCTGAAGGAAACTGAATTTCGCTTCAACCACAGACACTGCAATCTCTACAAAGTGCTACTATCCACCCTCAGAAAGGAACCGCTCTAGCCACTTTGCGTCCTAAGCCCGATAATTAAATGGTAACTTGTGTGGCATCTCCTTTTTATAATTTCTTTGTCGTGGAGCCCCAGAGCATGTTCTGGTGCATGTTGGCCTGGCCCGTGCCTGTCTCGGCGATCCGGTCAACCACTGACTGGGTGTGCTGCGGTGATAGGTGGGAGTACCGAGCGGCCTGGCTCATGGTCTTATGTCCGGCAGCTTCCATGATTTCGCGGGTGGTTGCCCCCAGCCATGGCCAGCCAGGAACAGAACGTGTGGCGCAACCCATGCCAGGTCAGGCGCGGAATCCTCGCCTTCGGCGACCGCTGGCTCGAACCAGGAGCGAGTGTCGAACCGCTCCAGCTTGCGATCGACGACGTCCTTCCGCTCCTCCCGTGGGAAGATGCGGCCAGTCCGTCTGTGATTTCAGTCGGGGTGAGGTAGAGCCCCCGAAAACGAAGACGACGTTAGTCGCCATATATCAGGCGTATCAATCACACTTTCGAGATACGAAATTCGCCCGATATTAACGACTGCGTTAACATCATACCTCGCCGTTAACCATGTTGTAATTTCAGGTTTGCCGGTGATTCGGCAACTACGCGCCCGTTAACCGCCAGCGTGCAGCTGTCGCCTGTGCGGAAAGTAGGTGCCGGATCCGTGTGCCCATCGTGTCCGATCGGCTGGATAACAGTTTTTGATCTTCCTGGAGGTCGAGCAACCTTATGGAGAGAAGGCAGATATTTGCCAGGTAGCGTCGGGGGCACCGGGGGTCCCGCTGCTTGTCAACGTCGCCCCGTTCATCAGCCAGATGTAGACCTGCTCCGTGGTGCTGTTGCGCCACAGGATGCCGGCCCTGCCGCTCCCATCGTAGTCGCCCACGCCCTGAATGACCCAGGCGGAGGAGACATAGGTGATGCTCCCGCCGCCCGACATCGTGGTCCCGTTGATGAGCCAGAGGTAGACCTGCCCTGTGCTGGTGTTCCGCCACAGAATGTCACTCTTGCCGTCCCCATTGAAATCGCCAACCCCCGCAATACTCCAGTCGGAGGACACGTAGCCGAGGCTTCCACTGCTGGTCAGCGTGGTCCCGTTCATCAGCCAGATGTAGACCTGGCCGGTGGTGCTGTTGCGCCACAGGATGTCGGCATCGCCATCTCCATTGAAGTCGCCAATGCCCTGAATGACCCAGTCCGAGGAGATGTAGGTGACGCTCCCGCCGCCCGTCATCGTCGTTCCGTTGATGAACCAGAGGTAGACCTGACCGGTGGTGCTATTGCGCCACAGGATATCGGCTTTGCCATCCCCATTGAAATCGCCAGCGCCCTGACTGACCCAGTCCGAGGTGGGGCTGCCGGGGCTCCCGCTGCCCGAGTAGGTGGTCCCGTTCATGAACCACTCGTAGACCTGCTGGGTGCTCGAGTTGCGCCAGAGAATGTCGCTCCTGCAGTCCCCGTTGAAATCGCCAATCGCGGCAAACGATTCCGGATTCGGATTGGGATTCGGGTTCGCTGTTGTGCAGGATCCGATGGCCTGAATCACCGTCACAGAGGCCAAGCCACTGGCGCTGTTGTAGGTCGAGGAGCTGCCCGTGTCCGGGGTGTAGGTCGCAGTGAGAGTGTCGCTGCCGACAGCCAGTTGCCCCGCCGGAACGTTGATGTTCGCCGAGCCGGCGGTCAGCGTCGCGGGTGAAGATGTATAGCTGCCGCTGCTCAGGACGACAGAGCCTGTCGGGGTTGGCTTGCCGGATCCGCCGCTCACAGCCACCGTCACCTGATCCGACTGTGCCGTCGTGATGCTGGACGAAGCGGGGGTCACCGTCACCGTCGGCGTGATAGCTCCGTGAGCGGTCACGGCAAATGTGTCATAACCAAAGACCGCGCAACCATTCCATCCGCTCGGATAGTTCTCCACAGATACGTCGAAGGTGGCAGGAGTTGCCACCAGACTGCTGCTAACCGTAACCTGCAATTCCGTAGAGCTGACATAGTTCACGGGGGTGACAGAAGTGCCGTTGACCGCAACCAGAGATCCGGATGTGAATCCCGTGCCGTTGATGGTGAGAGTAAAGCTCGAAGAACCGGCCCTCACCGAACCCGGGCTCAGGCTCGTGATCGTAAGAGGTGTGTCGGTGATATTGAAGTTCGCATAGACCAGCGTCTCGTCATCCGCGGTCAGACTCGTGGGATTCGCCGTTCCCGTCAGATCAAAAGTCCACCCGGCGAAGGTCCATCCGGTTCCCGGTGTGGCCGTGTAGGTCAGCGACATTCCCCAAGGATAGAAACCGTCATCCGTCGAGGCTGGGGTAATAACGGCCGTGCCACCGCACGGCGGAAAGCCAAAATTCGTCGAAGGCGTATAGACCGGAGTCACCGTGGCTGTATAAGTGGTGTTCGTGGGAGGAATGCCCGCAGTTGTGTGCGAGTATGCCCCGGAATCGCTCCAGCTTGAGAATTCATAACGCGAATTCGCGCTGTAAGGATACTCCGGAGGATTTGTCAAATCGCCGTTGTAGCTCAGCGATAACGTGTGCGTGGACCCGGCATTCCAGGAACTGCCATCGTAGGACGTATCCGGAGAGAAGTTCTTGGGCGTATACCAGAAATTGCCATCGATATAGGCCCAGAGATTGGAACTAAACCCATTGGTGATCGTATCGGACGGAGCAACATTGACGGTATAAACGGGTGAACTCGTAAATTCCCCGTTCACCGCAACAGGATTGCCCGTGTCAGGCACGTAAAACGTCTTCGGATTTGCGGAGAGTCCTCCAGGCAGCCAGAAGTAGGGCGCCTGCTCGTTGAACTCGTAGAAATGGTATCCCGACGTTGGCGTTGCCGTCAGCATCGCTTCCTGGCGGGCAACGAAGAAGGTACCACTGGCCCCCGAATAGGTCTGCGGCAGCGGGGAAACACTGATGCTACCCGATCCCGACGGAAAGACCGTTTCGGTGTACGGCACCAGCTGGATGAAGTTCGCCGTGTAAGTAGCCACAGCAGGGGCCGTTGTTGGGAAAGCGGGACTTCCGTTGCCCGCCGTGACGGTTATCGAATGACTCTGCTGGCTCGAGTCGCTCCACGTCCCGTAGGTGTAATAGAAGGTTGTCGATTGCGTGCTGTTCTCGATGTCTCCGGTTAGCGTCTGCACGCCATTGGCAACACTCAGAGAGTGGGTGGAGTTCATGGTCCAGCTAAACGTACGCGGCGTGGTGTAGGTTGTGTTGTCCACAATCACCTGCAGCCCAATCGGATTGGACGTGATGGTTACCGTGGTCGGCGCGTGGCCGTAGAGACGAAGAATGCCTTCCTTGTCCCCGGCCGAGTAGTCCTGGTTTCCCGCTCCCGGCACGCCTTCGGTTCCAGCAAGCGGAATCCCTGGCGGAATCGTCTCGATCACCGGGCCGCCATTGCTCGAATCGACAAAGGCTGGATACTGCATTACCGAGGCGTAATCGTAGGCCGTGAGCAACTGCTGGTTCTGCATGTTGATAGCGAAGTTGCCGGGCCACGTGCTTTTGACCACGTTGCCGTAGTACATCGTGACATAGCTGTTTCGGTCGGTACGCGTCTGCTCGTGGTAGAGGCCAATAATGTGGCCCATTTCATGGAGAAGGGTCCCAACGCTGCAGTCGGTGTTGCAATCCAGGCTCACGGGGCCGGGAGTGGCGGGATAGCCAATCGTATCGACGTCGCCTCGTCCACCTGTGCCGCTTAGAGTAATGACAACGTACGTCGTTTGGGTTGTTCTCTCCGTCCACTGCAGGGCGCCTGAAAAATCCGCGTTGAAAGTGTTGACGGCCTGCGCCAGATTCGGGCACTGGTTGTCAGCAATGCAGCCGTTATCGTCGTAATAGACCACTCCGCCTGGCCACAGCGACCCCGCGTCTGCCACGCCTGCAATCTGAGGGTTCGCTCCCAGTTTCGGGAGTTGGACACCGGTGAAGGCCTCGCCGTCCGCCTGCGCCCGTACGACGGTGATGGAACTGAAAGCGAAAATGATGAGAGCAAGGAGGCAGCGCTGGGACCGGGGGACCAATCTTTGGAATGGAGGCATAGGATCAACACCCGCGTGAAAGATGGAGCCTTGGGGCTACTGACGGTCCCATGATCCTGCCACGAGGTGTCGAGGCTGTCAATTCGTTGAACAGCTGATTTTGGGAGAGACTAAGTAATCGCAGGTCAAATTACCGGCCGGCGTTACTATTCTCGCGCGACCGCGTCGTGGGCTCTTGCTCGCGGTGGAGAGAGGAGCCGCCACCGGCACCGACGTTTCGCCGACGTATAGAGGCTTTCGTCGCAGGGAATGTTTGGCGTACGCTAAGCTGCGTTGAGCCGCCCAGTTCTGCTCGACCGTGGCGGCGCCTACATCGCAGATGAGCGGGAAGAGCGGCCGCCTGTGGTGGCAGACGGCGCTGGGTTTCCCGATCCGAAGCACCAGTCGGCATGTCCGTTGTTGGTTGCGGAAAAGAATCTTGCAAAGAACTTCGTTCGAGGAACCTTATCGAGCTGGTTGCCAGGTATTGTCGGGGGCACCGGGGCTTCCGGTGTTCCCAATGGTGGTCCCGTTCATCAGCCAGATGTAGACCGCCCCGCTGGTGCTGTTCCGCCACAGGATGCCGGCCCGACCGCTTCCATCGTAGTCGCCAGCCCCCTGGATGACCCAGTCTGTAGAGACGTAGCTGACGCTCCCGCTGCTTGCAGTCGTGGTTCCGTTCATGAACCAGATGAAAACTTGGCCAGTGGTGCTGTTCCGCCACAGGATGTCACTCTTGCCGTCCCCATTGAAATCGCCCACATCCGCAATGCTCCAGTCCGAGGTGGGGCTGCCGGGAGTCCCGGTGCTCGCAATCGAGGTCCCGTTCATGAGCCAGATGTAGACCTGCCCGGTGGTGCTGTTTTGCCACAGGATGTCAGCTTTGCCATCCCCATTGAAGTCGCCAACCCCCGCAATGCTCCAGTCGGAGGAGACGTAGCCGAGGCTGCCGCTGCTTGTCGTTGTATAGCCGTTCATGAGCCAGAGAAAGACCTGGCCGGTGGTGGTGTTACGCCACAGGATGTCGGCGTAGCCGTCTCCATTGAAATCGCCAACGGCTTGAATGACCCAGTCCGAAGTGGGGGTGCCGGGGCTGCCGCTGCCCTTAAACGTGGTTCCGTTCATGATCCAGATGAAGGCCTGTTCGCTGGTGCTGTTCCGCCACAGAATGTCACTCTCGCAGTCGCCGTTGAAGTCGCCGACCGTGGTAAACGACTGCGGATTCGGATTCGGATTCGGATTCGATACCGCGCATGGGTAGTTTTTCTGTACCGAGCCGGCATCGGTTGTGCCTGTGCCGCAGGAAGCATCGAGTGGGAGCCCGCGCTGATCTACGGTAAGAGGAGCACCGCCCGCGTCAAGAGCGCCGGCGGTGGTCCCGCCGCATATCGCCGCGCTGCCCGTCAGAGGCACGATGGACTCCGTGGAACCGCCATAATAGCCGAGTGGCGCGAGGTTGAATGTGGACGGTGCCGTTATGTTGCCGTGTCCGTCTCCCGTGGCAGGGCACCCGGCCCCATTCACCGTGTTGGCGCTGTAGCACTCCTGGGTCCCCGCCGAATCGCCCGGGTTGCCAACGATACTGTCGGTGACGACCAGCGTCCCGGCGTTGTTCAGTGCGCCGCCCTCATTGGCAGCGGCAGTGTTGTTCCAGAAGGTGCTGTCGTGAATGGTCAGGGTACTGCCGTTGTCGTTGAAGATGCCGCCGCTGCCGGCACTGGCGCCGTTGGTTCCAGCTTGATTGTTGGCAAAAGTGCTGTCGCTGATGGTCAGCGTCACCGGTGTGTAGGTGTTAATCGCGCTGCCTATCCAGGCGGTGTTTCCCGAGAAGGTGCTCTGGTAGATCGTGGCAGGCGAGCCGATGGCGTAGAGGCCGCCCGCGATACCGCCGCCGGAGGCGGGGCTGGAGTTGTTGGAGAAGGTGCTGCCGGTGACGGTGATCGGGCCGGCCGCGAGGACTCCGCCGCCGCCTTTCGCCGCAGAGTTACCGGTAATGACCATGTTGGTCAGAGTCAGATTGACAGTGGTGTAAGCATAAATGCCGGCGCCGTAGCCCGGATCGCAGGTGCAGCCACCCGTCGCGTTGACGAAGCCATCGGCGACGGTGAAATTCTGAAAAATCGCGGGTCCGTTTTCAACCAGGAACGCCTGATACAGACCATTGCCGGAAACCGTGAGCGCGCCAGCGCCCGGACCGCTAAAAGTGACGGAGTTCGTCGTGGTTATCGGGTGAGTGGTGGAGGCCGTGCTCGTCAGAGTGATGGTCCCGGTCACGCCCGTCATGTCAACAATGGCTGAGTTCGTGGTGTCGGCATTGACTGCGGCAATCGCGTCACGCAGAGAGCAGCTCCCGCTGCCGCCCGGATTGTTCGCCGGGCAATTGGCCGCAGTGCCGGTGCCAGGGTCGGTCGTCACACTGACGGTAAAGGTGTCCGTCGCCGCGGCGGCGTTGGCGGGCGCGAGGATCAGAGGCGCGAGCCACACAAGATTGGCGAAAAGGAAAGACAGGACGCGGAAGGGCGTCAGGCGACGGGAAGGAACCACAGGCGACATACACTGAACCTCGCTGAAGTCGAATAGTGCTCTGCGGCGGGGGCCCTGCACGAGTCCCTTCTGCCTACGCAGTAACTGCATTGCTGACCAGGGTCGACAATTCACGCGACGGGCAAGAGAACCGTGGGACGAGCCCGTCCGGGACCAAAGACAACTGAAAAAAAATTCAGAACTCCCAACCGCTACGAAGTGGGGAGCTGGATGGAGTTGAACCCCCGCGGGCGCACCCGAAGGGACGAAATCCTTAACTCGTGGTGTTCACGATAAAGGGGAACATGGGCCGGGTCAATGGCTCTTTGGAGTACTCTTTCGTGGGATTGGCGCGGCGAAAAAGCTACTCGCAAGCGCCTCGATTTACAGGGGCTAAGGCGACTTGCGGGGCCTGAGCCCCGACAAACCCAAGCTCCACCCATGATGGCCGGTTCCAATCGGCCTCTCCAGATTCTCAGCGGCCGGATGACCCTCTTCTCTTTAGCCTCCGGCCCCCGAACCCGGTTCGAGCAACCCTATGGTTGTACCTGCCAGGCAGCGGCAGGACTGCCAGGGGTTCCCTGGCTGGTGATTGTCGCCCCGTTCATGAGCCAGACGTAGACCTGCTCCGTGCTGGTGTTCCGCCACAGAATGCCGGCCCGGCCGCTGCCGTCGTAGTCGCCCAAACCGTCAATGACCCAGGCCGAGGAGACGTAAGTGACGCTGCCGCCGCCCGTCATCGTGGTCCCGTTGATGAACCAGACGTAGACCTGCCCGCTGGTGTTGCGCCACAGGATGTCACTCTTGCCGTCGCCATTGAAATCGCCGATTCCAGCAATGCTCCAGTCCGAGGTGACGTAACTGAGGCTTCCGCTGCTGGTCAACGTCGACCCGTTCATCAGCCAGACGAAGACTTGACCTGTGCTGCTGTTGCGCCACAGGATGTCGGCTTTGCCGTCTCCATTGAAATCGCCTACGCCCTGAATGGTCCAGCCGCCGGAAACGTAGCTCACGCTGCCGCCGCCCGTCATCGTCGTTCCGTTGATGAACCAGACGTAGACCTGGCCGGTAGAGCTGTTCCACCACAGGATGTCCGCTTTGCCATCGCCATTGAAGTCGCCAATGCCCGCAATACTCCAGTCGGACGAAACGTAGCCGAGGCTTCCGCTGCTGGTGAACGTGCTGCCGTTCATGATCCAGATGAAGACCTCACCCGTGGTGGTGTTCCGCCACAGGATGTCGGATTTGCCGTCACCGTTGAAGTCGCCGGCGCCCTGAATCACCCAGTCCGAAGTGGGGCTGCCGGGGCTGCCGCTGCTCGGATACGTGGTGCCGTTCATGAACCACTCATAGACCTGTTGGGTGCTGGTGTTGCGCCACAGAATGTCACTCCTGCAGTCGCCGTTGAAGTCAGACACGGCGGCAAACGACGCCGGATTCGGATTCGGATTTGGGTTCGCCGTCGAGCAGGATCCGATCGCCTGCACCACTGTTACCGGAGCCGTGCCGGTGGCGGTGTTGTAGTTCGTATCGCCGGAGTAGCTCGCGGTCAGCGTGTCGCTGCCCACAGCCAATTGTCCGGCAGGAATGGTGATGCTCGCCGAGCCGGAGGTGAGAGCAGTGGCCGCCGATGTATAACTGCCGCTGCTGAGGGTCACCGTGCCCGTTGCCGTCGGGTTCCCTCCACCACCGTTCACAGCCACGGTCACCTGNNGTGATCTTGGAACTGGTTCCCGTAATTACGATGCTGCTGTTGGCGCTCAGCGAGCCGGCTGCTCCCGCTGGATAAAGCTTGGTTACAGCGGCCATGCCACTCGTATCGGTAATCATCCCGCCGTTGAGAATCAGGGAGGCGGCCGTGTTGTAGTCCAGATGGCCCCCTGTCGAATTTCCGCTGGTGGTCTGGCCGCTGGCAACGGTGTAGTTGAAGGTCAGGGCGGTCGTTCCCGATCCGGAGGCGTAGACCGCGTCCGCGCTGGGAGTTGTATCGAGAATCAGGTTTGGGGATCCCGTCACGTTGACCGCGGTGCTGAAGGTGACGATGATCGGGATGACGGTGCCTGTACCATAGCTGCCGTTCGCGGTGGTGGTGCTCACATTGGTCACATGGGCGGGAGTCTGGATTTGCCAGGCGCCGCGTCCGTGGGTGCCGACGGCAAGAACATGCAGGCTTCGGTTGAGTTCGAGGTCGAGGCCCTGCACGCTAGGTAGGCCGCTGCCATAGGCCGTCCACGTGGAATAGGGGCTGACCGAAGCATAGACTCCGGTTTCGGTGGAAACATAGAGCGTGCGGCTCGGGTCCGTATCGACTTGCGCCGACCACGTGGGCAGATCGGGAAAGCCGCTACCGCTAGCACTGATATCGGTCCAGCTCGTGCCCGCGTTGGTCGTCCTGTATACGTGCAGGCCACCGCCGGTGTAGTTACTGGTGACAGCGATCGCAGTATTGCCGGTGGGATCGTTGGGATCAGTGGCAATGTCGTTGACGGTGCAGCTTGCTGAATAATGGTTCGTCGCGGTACAGGTGGGCAGATTGCGCGTGGCCCACGCGGCGCCGTCGTTGGTGGTGACAAAAATCAAACTCGGAGAGCCCCCCCCGGTGGAGGCATAAATCACGGCGGGGTTGGATCCGTTTTGAGGAGCCAGCGCGACCGTATTGACGTTGTACGTGGTCCCGCTCACAACGTTGTTGAACCCATTGGTTTCGGGAGTGCTAATCGGGGTCCACGAAGAGGCCGCGGTGGTCGTCTCATACACGCGGTCCAGGCCAATCAGGAGGTGATTCCCGTTGGTCGGATCCACAATAAACGGGGGATAGAAGTTGGCGTTGGTGTTGACAAAGCCGGTGGTTGCGTCCGCCCACGTTCCCGCGCAACCGTCGGTGGACGTCTGGAAGAAGGCGGCGGAGCCAAAGCTGCCGACGGGATGAACGGAGTAACAGTCTGAGCCATTCGTCTGACTGAACTGGGCAAACCCACCGTCGCCGCCGTCGGTCAATGCCCAGTCTGGGTTGGCGGTATACAACTCGGTGCCGTTGTCCTGGCTGCCGCCCACGACCGTGGTTGACGATGTGGGGTGCAGGCCGATTCCCTGGAACTGGATCGTATCCAGGTTGCCGTTGAGGTCGGTCCAGCTCGGCACCGTCGAATCGTAGCGCCAAATGCCGCCGTCGTTCCCGATGAGCATGCGATTGCTGGAGTCGAAGACGATGGCGTGGTGGTCCGTATGCGGCGAGACGTTGCTGATGACGGTGATATCGGTCCAGGTTGAACCCTCGTTGGTGGAACGAAGGATGTTGGAGCCGTAGCTCACGCCGGCGGCATAAACGACGCCATTTGCGTCCACACCGAGGCCGATGTCGTACCAACCCTGGGAGCCCATGAAGTTCGGTGTGCCCGTAGTCTCGTTGGTAAACGTCACCGCCGATGCCGTTGCATTGTCGGCGTTATTGGAAACTCCGAAATAATACAGGCCGCCACTGCCCGGGTTCACCGTCGAGCAAACCGCCACATACAAGACGTGCGAGCCGGAAGTCTTTGCTGCCGGCGAAACCGCCAGTGCGATCCTGCCGGTGGCGGAGCCGCTCGGACCGCCGGTGAGCGCAGCCCACGTCGTTCCGCCGTCCATCGAACGGTAAATGGTGTTCGGTCCGTCCCCACCATAAAAAATGTCGCCAACCGCGGCATAAATAATCGTTGGGGTGTTCGGATCCACAACCACCGCCGACCAGACAAACTCAGAGGTCAGGCCCGCCGCGGACGTGACGTTCGTCCAGGTCGTACCGCCGTTGGTCGTCTTCCAGATCCCTGTATTCACGAAAGCATTACCGTTTTCGCCATAGCCTCCCACGGCGGCGTACGCGGTGTTCTCGTTGGTCGGGTCGACGGCAATCTGGCCAATCGTGACTCCGGCAAAGGCGCCGCCCGCGGTCTCGAGCGTCCAGGTGGTGCCGCCGTTATTGGAGACCAGGATGCCGTTTCCGTGATTGCTGTCGAGCGAGTTGTTGGCTTCGCCGGTACCCACATAAATCTTCTGATCATCGGTGGGAGCCATCGCGATGGAGCCCATCGCCAGTGCCAGAGTATCGGTCAAGGGCGTCCAGGCCGTGCCGCCGTTCGTGGTTTGCCACACACCACCACCAGCCGCGGTAATGAAGATATTGTTCGCATTCGTGGGGTCGACGGCGATGCCGGTTTGACGGCCGCTGTCCGCGCCGCTGCCTGTCCCCAGCGGCGCGGGGCCGATCGGGTTCCAGGTGGACGTACTGATCCCAGGAATATTCGACTCGTTCGGTGCAGGAATGGTTCCGGGAGCCACAGGTTGGCTGGAGGGGTTGTTTCTCGGCAGCGCCGGGGGATTCATCGGATGTCCCGGCTGCTGCTGCGGCGGAGGCGCGTCCTGCGCGAGGGCCGAGCCAAAGCTGAACGCCACAAAGGCGGCCGCCAGAATGGCGAAAGAAACTTTACAGGAAGAGCGGAAGCTGAGGCGAGAGACGAACATGGTACCCCCCGGGTGTGGGTATAGATTCGGAAATCGACTGCAAACTGCGGTGGCTCTACGCCAGGGCATAAGCCCAGCGATGATCAGATGGCGAACAGCGTGTTTCGCACATCCGCTGGGGTGCCGCGCGCAGTGTCACTGGGGTTTCGTACGTGCAATGTCACTGAGCGTATCAGTTGGGGAAAGGAACAACGGCACCGATAGTAGCACAGCATTTGCCGTCGGAGCCATCAAGATATTGAGGGAATCTTCTTCCTAACTTTTCGTCTCTCTCGACAGCAAAACAAAGCCATCCAGGTAACGCGCGTCGATCACTCGTAATCGGTTACCGTCGCATTGCGTCGCTGGTTGCGGCACCTTGCTATGGTGCCGCGAGGTCATCGCCGATCCGTCGCGCGCACATTGCCGCGCTCCCCCGAAAGCGGGAACGCGGCGGTGCGGTTCACTCGCGAGGGCGGGCGATGGTCGAAGCGGCGCTATTCGTCAGGATCGTCGCCAATGGGCATGCCGGGCGGAGCCGCAATGGGTGCCGCCGGAACGAATTTAGCCGGATCGTTGAGGAACTGGTTGATCCGGGACGTCTCGAGGTTCTGGAAGGCGGCATCCTGTTCCGAGCTGGAGGCGTGGAGCTGATCGCGGAATGTGGTGACGGCGGCCCGAACGGTGGCGCGGGTCATCGCGGACGACTCGGCGTTGACGCCGAGGGCGAGCAGGGCTTCGAGGATGCGTTGGTCAACGGCGTACTTGACCTCGAGTTCGAGGCCGGTGAAGCTCTCGGGCGAGCCGGTGGATTTGAAAGTGGCATCGATGACGTCAGTGAGCGAAGGCTCAGCGTTGTTCTGGGCGTGATATTCGACAAGGCGGTTGGCGCGCTGCGGGTTGAAGACGAGGGCGAGGGTGAAGTCGGCGGCGGATTCGGCGGCAGCCACGGGATCGAAGGTAAGGCCAGTGACGGAGGGGAAGCTCTCCTGCGTGCGGGGCAAGCCGGGAGGCCGCGGCGGCAGGTATTTAAGGATGGTGTCAGGCAGGGTGAGGATTGAGGGTGAGAGGGTTCTGAGTACAGCCGTAAGCGCGGCGCGCTGGTCGGCGGGGGAGACAGTCTCGGAAAGCACCTGGCCATCGCCGCGGACGTTGTACCGGTAGTCGAGGCCCCCGATTTCTTTTGCGGCGGCTTCTGTTTGGTACCGGTGGAAGAGGTAGAGCGGGACCAGCGTGTCTTCGAGCTGAGCGAGAGGCATGCCTTCCTGGATGGCGTCGGGGCCGAAGCGGACGAGAGCGGCGGTGCGGATCTGCAGGACGCGGTTCAGCTCGGCAGCGGGATCGGCGCCGTTATCCCACAGGTGCGCGTGCGGGTGGGCGGAGCCGAGCGGGCGGGCATCCTCGTCGGTGATGTAGATGAGGCCGGTCTTCTCGGAGTCTGAAAGGATTTTGTTGAGGGCGGCGGGATCTTCGGCGGGATGGCCGTCCCGGTCGAATTCACGGTAGCCGTAGTCGATGGCGACCTTATCCCAGATGCCGATGCCGGCGGGGTAGGCGAGCGCGAGGTCGGGGGCACCGGCGCGCATAAGTTTTCCCGTCGATTTGTTGGGGCTCAGGGTCACCCACGGGTGCGGGTAATCCATCACAGAGACGGTCTGATCGGGCGGATGGGGGAAGCTGCTGGCGGCGAAGTTGTGGGCGAGGCCCAGGGTATGGCCGGTTTCGTGGGCCGCGAGCTGGCGGATGCGCTGGAGAACCATCTGCAGCGCCGGATCGTGGGCGGCATCGGGCGCGGATTCGCCTTCCTCGTAGGGGGCGAGGAGCGCCTGAGCGATCAGATAATCCTGGCGGCCGCGGAGGCTCCCGAGGGTCACGTTGCCCTTGATGATTTCGCCATCGCGGGGATCGACGACGGCGGCGCCGTAACTCCATCCACGCGTGTAGCGATCGACCCACTGGATGATGTTGTAGCGGATGTCCATGGGATCGGCGTCTTCGGGGAGGACGTCGACGCGAAAGGTGCCGGGAGCCCAGCCGGCGGCCTGGAAGGCCTGATCCCACCAGCTGGCGCCTTCGACGAGGGCCTCGCGGATGGGAGGCGGCGCGCCGCGGTCGACGTAATACTGCAGGGGCGTGACGGCTTCGCAGGCGTGGGTGCAGCTGGGATCTTTTTTGATGAGGCGATGGCGGATGATGAACTGCTGCGCAAGGGGCTCGCCGAGAGGCGCGTCGTAGTCGCGCCAGGCCATGGGGAAGTAGCCTGCACGGGGCGAGAAGCGGCGCGGTTCAAAGCCAGGAGACGGGAGCTGGACGAAGGACTGAAGCTCGCGGACGGTCATGGCGCCTGAATCGGGCGCGACCTCGACGACGAATTTGGCGGGATGCGCGGCGTTCTCGTCGCGGGGAACGAAGGTGATCTCGGCCTCAACCTCGGTGTTTTCCGGGAACGCCTTGGTGCGGTCGAGCGCGATGACCGAGCGGGCAAGGTCGACATGCCAGGCGCCCTGGCCAGCTCGGGCAAGGGCTTCGGCAACGTGATGCACGTCGGACAGGAAGAACGGCGTTGCATCGACGAGCACCGCGCCGTCGGGATTCTCGGCGTCGATGGTGAAGCCGGCGAGGACGGAGTCAGGGAAGGACTGGCGCACGACGGCCTGCGTGGCGGGATCGTCGGAGGAGGAGCGGAACTCCTCATTGGGCTGCACGAGGAGCAGCTTCGGCCCGGAGCGCTCGAAGTAGACGAGGGCGCCACGGGAGATCTGGCCGCGGTCGAGGCCGACGTCGTTGGACCCCATGCCGTAAGGGAGGGAGTGGGTGTAGATGTATTCGGCGGAACGGGTGTGATCGGCGTTCGCGGTGAGGGGAACTTCGAGGTAGAGCTGGCCGGATTTGGCGTCCCAGTCGAGCGGGAGCAAGCCCGGCATGTGCCGCATGGACGTAGTGCGCTCCGCGATGGTCTTCATGGGGCCGCTGGGCTGATCGGGGGGCGGTGCGGCGGCGAAGACGGTGGACGCGGCGAAGGCGAAGGCGAGCAGGGGAATGATGCACGAGGCGAACTGGGGCTGGAGCACGCGAGGCATGAGCCGAGGCATGAAACTTTGTAGCACAGCCCATGCCCGGAGAACCGGAGCAGAAGTTCAACCGCGAGAATTCCGTCAGTTCTGCGATAAATGGGACAGGTTGGAAAAGCTGAACGACCAGGGGACAGCGCAAGTACCTAACGCACAAAGAGAGATGGACGGCTATCTAACCGCCCATCTCTCGTCAGCACAAGTACCTGTTTAACACCGGGTTGATTACCGGTAATTCAGTTGTCAGCTCAGACTCGTTACCAGCCGTCTGCGGCTCGACCAGAAACATGGTCGTGCATTCTCAGCTCAACCGATCCGGATGGCCCTTTGGTGCAAATCGTAATCGTGCCACTCAGTAGGGCGGCACACTCCAATTGCCCGCCGGGGTGTAATCGCACACCACGAAGGCCCAATCAGGAAAGCCACTGCACGGCGTGTTCGTCGTGCATTGCTGGACCGCGCAGCCAACGGCGTTCGTGGTGCGCCAGACCAGCTGCGAGTAGTGCCCGCACCCAAGCGTAGTGTCCGTTGCAGTGCATTCACCGCCAGCGGCCGGGTAGACGTAGTTATTCGCCTCGGAGGACCAGGAAGATACCGCGTCCGTCCCTGTAACCGTCACCGGCGCCGTCGTTGAACAGGCCGCATAGATGCTTTCGCCGCCATCGCGATTCGGGTTGTGGTTAAAGTTGCACTGAGCCGCCCACCTCTGCGCAACGGTCGCGGCGCCAGGATCCCAGGCGAGCAGATTGAGCGCCCCCCCTGGCTCGGAAGACGGTGCCGGGTTTGGAGTACCAGTCATCGGGCCCCAGGGCGCAGCAGTACCTGGGAAAGGTCCGTTGGCGCGCACGTTGTTGGTGCCGGAAAGAATGTTGCAAAAAACCTGGTTCGAGCAGCCATAGGGAGCTAAGGCAGCTAGTTCCCAGGCAGCAGCCGGCGTGGCGGGGCTCCCGGTGCTCCCAATCGTGGCTCCGTTCATGAGCCAGATGTAGACCTGCCCGGTGGTGAGTTGCCGCCACAGGATGCCGGCTCGACCGCTCCCGTCGTAGTCGCCAACCCCCTGAATGCTCCAGCCATTGCCCACGCCGGAGCAGCACGTAGTGCTCTGAGGGGGACTGGCGCTGCCGGGCGTCCCGGTGCTCGAATACGTGGTGCCGTTCATGAACCAGATGAAGATCTGCCCGGTGGTGCTGTTCTGCCACAGAATGTCACTCTTGCCGTTCCCATCGAAATCGCCAATCCCCTGAATGCCCCAGTCCGGGGTGGGGCTGCCCGGGCTGCCTTGGCTCGTAATCGTGGTCCCGGTCATCAGCCAGACATAGACCTGCCCTGTGGCGCCGTTTTGCCACAGGATATCGGCATCACCATCTCCATTGAAATCGCCGATGCCCACAATGTTCCATCCCGAGGAGACGTAACTGACGCTGCCGCCGCCATTCATCGTGGTCCCGTTCATGAACCAGATGTAGACCTGCCCGGTGGTGCTGTTTTGCCACAGGATGTCGGCCTTGCCATCGTCATTGAAGTCGCCAACGCCAGCAATATTCCAGTCCAGGGAGACGGTGCCGAGGCTCCCGCTGCTGGTAAACGTGGTCCCGTTCATGAGCCAGATGAAGACTTCGCCGGTGGTGCTGTTGCGCCACAGGACGTCACTCTTGCCATCCCCGTCGAAATCGCCAACGGCCTGAATGACCCAGTCCGAGGTGGGGGCGCCGGGGCTCCCGCTGCTGGNNAGACCTGCTCGGTGCTGCTGTTGCGCCACAGAAGGTCACTCTTGCAGTCGCCGTTGAAGTCGCCAGGCGCGGCAAACGACGCCGGATTCGGATTCGGATTCAGGTTTGAAGTCGTGCAGGCGGCAAATGACTTTGCGGGCGAAAGGAGCAGAGCCATGAGCACCAGACTGGCGAAACAACGAGGCAGGGTAAGCGCGAGCTGCAACTGCCGACCGGCGTGACGCATTCTTTCTAAGTTCATCAAAACTCCTCATTTCGAACGGGCGCTTTTTTTTCGGTGCAGGGCACCGCTTCTTTGTTGAGGCACATCGAGTCTGGAGAGGCAAACCGAATATGGCATGCCCGTTGTCAACGGTGCGAGCATTTTCTCGAACGGCAAGCCTGCCGGGCCACCAGCATAAAGAGGCCCATTTCCTCCGGCCTCGTGTGGCGAACCGCCGTTTCACTAGCAAGAGATACGTGACGCGGGGGATGCCGCTATTCTGTACACCAACTGAGGGAAAGCTGTCAATGATCGACGCGTTAAGAAATCATTGGATCGACGCCGATCCCCGGAACTGGGGACCGAGCCCGCCAGCCGCACCGAAACATGCCGCCGGGGCCGCGGGTCATTCTGGAGCCATGACTCGACATCGATCGTAACCGCCCTCTGGTATTGCCGGGCCGGACGCCCTCACTCGCCAACCATCCCACCCGTCACAACGTGCGTTCGTGCGTTAGACATCGGCCCGCTCGGGCCTGAATACCCAGATGTCTTTGCCAGATACCTTTCTTCCCGATTCGGGAATCTACGGATCGCAGACATTAGTCCCTTCTAATCTTCTTCTTCGGATCACGGTCTCACCTCTGCTAAGTACAGGAGGATTACCAATAGGTCGTCCGCGTGCCTTTGTAGTACCAGCGATCACATACGGTCCTTTGTTCCCGGGACGACCATTAAACCTCGGAGGAGGTTCTATGCCGAATCGAATCCATGTCGTATTCGTAGCCCTGCGGTGCTCGCCACCGACGCTTTCGGGATAGAGCCCGGACAATACCCATCAACAAGCAAGTGCCGGTGAGGCCCACCTCTGCTGTGTACCTCGCTTTGGATGGATTTGCCGTTCGTTGATTCCGACTGACGGCCCCGCCCCCAACTTTCTCCTTCCGGAGCAGGTGTATGGTAACTGCGTTCTCCGTCTTAAGGTCGCGCTCATCCCACGCCTTGCGCTCGCACTCCAGCGCGCATTCTGTCTCGCTGCCGCCGCTTCTATTTCTTCTCTGGCTGTCTCTAATTGATGCCACACCCATGCAGGCCCAGGCGCCGGGCCAATTCAGGCACCTCTCCGACTACACGCATATCGGGCTCGTTCTCAATTCCCTGGTTGGTCCCGGTCCTCTACCCGGAACACAGCGACTTTATGCCAGTATTCTCGGTGCGCGTAAATTTCACCTCTTGGAAATCGACCCGGACACCGGCCAGGTAACTGTATTCGACAGTCCCGTTGACGGGGAGATTGCTGCGTGGGGCATGGCGGTGGACGTCGACGGCAACGTCTACCTCGGCACAGCTCCGACTGCTCATCTTATGATGTTCCAGGTGGCCAGCGGCAAGATCGTGGACTTCGGGAGAGCGGGCCCATCCGAACAGTGGCTATGGTCACTCACTGTCGGTACAGATAACCGAGTTTACGGCGGCACCTCTCCTAACTGCAAGCTTGTTCGTCTGGACCCGTTACGCGGCATTATCGAAGACCTCGGCAGGATCGATCCGCTTCAGCAATACGTGCGCTATGTCAGCGCAAGCAAGGACGGCGTAATCTACATCGGCATTGGGGATGCACCAGGAAACATTGCGTCATACAGCATTTCCTCTGGAGACATCCACGAACTTCTGTCGCCCTCATCGCAGGCTACTGGTTTTGCCCGCGTCTATCAGGGAGCCGACGGCCTCTCGTATGGCATTCTAAGTCCCAACGCGTTTCGGTTGTCCCCTTCAGGCGCTGCATTGATTCCGTGGAGCGATCAGGCGCCCCCGGTTTCAGCTATGACACTCGCCGATGGCCGGGTCCTCTCATTAGACGAAGAGAACGGAATCCTGGTTCTGACGGAAAAGTCTCAAAGTGGAAGCACCATCGTCCTCCCGCTGCCCTATTCCGGCGAATCCACTCCACTTTTCAGGATCGGCCTGGGTCCGGACGGTCTCGTTTACGGCTCAGCGACGATGCCGAGCGACTTAGTGCAGATCGATCCAGCCACTGGGGTGCAGCATTACATCGGAACATTAGGTCCGGGCGAAGCATATTCAATGATGTCCCACTCCAGCCAGCTTCTCCTGGGCACATATGCGGACGACCCATCCACACTCGCCTTATACGACCCAAGTCAGCCTTTCAGCACCTCACCCGGGTCGTCGAATCCCACATTTATTTCCATTCCCAACAATAACGATTCCTGGCGCCCGTTCGCCATGGCCGCCGCACCAGACGGCACAGTCTATATGGGGGTCGAGGCGGGTTACGGTTCCCCCACAGGGCCCTTGCTAAGCTGGAATCCCGTCAGTGGCAGCACCGCGCAATTCAATGTGGTCCCGAACCAGAGCGTGGTCTCGCTGGCCATTTCGGATGACCTCCTGGTCGGGGGCACCAGCACCCTGGCAGGCCTGGGGATCGATCCGACCGAGAATGGCGCTGAGTTGTTTGTTTGGGATCGGATTTCCAATCAGGAAATTAACGCTGTCACACCCGTCCAAAATGCACAAAGTATCACCGATCTGGTGGCTGAGCAGAACGGGGGCGTTCTTGGCATCGCTGGAGCCACCATCTTCGAATTCGATCCCCGCTCTGGTGTCGTTCTCCAATCGCAACCTTTTCCTTTTGCCGCTCCTGTCTACAATAGTGCTGGAGTTGACAAGGTAAATCGACTCTGGGGTCTATCGTCAGACGGTGTATTTGTCGTTGATCCTGCTTCCCTGCATGCCGTCCTGATTGCACCTGCACCCGCTCCGATTACAGGAGGGTTTGTCTTTGCTGGCGATCTAATATACCTCATCGCCGGCCCTTCCGTGTACTCGTACAGGCTCCTCGGCACACTCTCTGCTGTGGTCGACCTGATCGTTCCAGACAACTCTGTCGCGTATGGATCTCCTTTATCTCTTAACGTGTCCGTGCGCGGCATACCGTCCTCTGTGCCTACCGGCTCGATAAGCATCACGGCCGATGGCCACATCCTGACAACGGCGCCGCTGACTGACGGTCTGGCCCAGATTAATCTTCCCAACATTCCGCTCGGGACGCATTTGCTAACAGCGGTCTATTCTGGCGACTCTTACTACACTGGCTCGTCGTCTGGCCAGGTCACTGCGGCAGTTCGCTTGGCTGCGCTGGTAACAACAGTTCCGTCGGCGTACTCGACAGCCACGGGTACGATGCTTACTTTTCTGTCAACCATATCGAGCCCGCGTGACGGGACTCCGAGTCCGACCGGGACAGTGCAGTTTTACGATAGTGGTGTGCCTCTTGGCACCGCGGAACCAGTGAAAAATGGAACAGCCGGTTTCTCTACGGCTGCACTGGCGGGCGGATATCACAGCATTGGCGCGACGTATTCCGGAGATGCTAATTTTGCTGCTGCATCGAGTACCACGTTTACGGAGACGGTTCAGGGCATCGCCCTCGCGAGTGCGGTCACAGTCGTGGAGATACCTGATACCGGTTCTGTCCGCATTCCGATTGCTATGACTCCTGAAGGCGGTCTGGCGGGTCCTGTGTCCTTTGGTTGTTCGGGCATCCCTGAAGGCGTGTCGTGCGGCTTTAGCCCCCCCATAATAACGGGCGGAGGCTACACAGAGTTGGTGTTGACTAATAAATATGGGTCGCGCTCAGACCGGAATACCGGATCTTTAACACGGTTGAGCTCGATGTGCTGTGGCCTCCTGGCATTCTCAGTTATGGTTAGGCCAAGGAAAGTGGTCAGGGCTGCATTGGTAACTGTGGCGATGCTCGGAACGCTCGGTTGCGGGACTTCTTACCTGCCTGCTGAAGGTACGACCTTCTCGGTTCGTGTTATTGCTACACAGCTATGCGGGGGAATGACGGCACCGTGCTTTGGAGTGTCATCGGGAATTGAGATTACTGCAAGTGTAGATGGACCGCGGAGATGACCTCTCTATCTCCACCAGCGGAATTGCGGTCGACTCGTGCTGGGTTTACGGCTGCGCAGCCGCATTTGCCGCACTCCTCTACGGTAGTTTGTGGCTTTGCTGTCGGGCAACATATGCCCAGACGCCTGCATGAGGTGGCAAAGAGCGAGGGGTGGGCGCAGCGGACCCCGTGGGTCATCGGCTCGGGCCCAGGATGTTGTAGGATAGGCCCACACTGAAACCGCTGGGTGTTAACCCGCCATTGTGAGGAAGATACTGGCCGGTTGGCAAGTATCCTGGGACGCCCCGAAATCCAGGCCAGATTTCGTACTCGAAGTCTCCACGGAGCGATAAGCGGCTTTTCAAAACATAATCGACGGTCCCGCCGGGCATAAAGGCAAAGTAGCTACCTTTTAGGCTCCCAGGCGCCGGGTAGCCCGGTGAGGTCAGCCAGCCACCGCCCATCAACACCTTTCCCCATCCGTCCAAACGGCTACGGCGGAACAGTCGGTACCGTGGACCCGCCAGAAGGTTCGATTCCTTCTCGTTACCGGTTCCATGCCAATCGGTCCAACGCCCCTCGCCTTCGATTCCGATTCGCCTTGGCAGGTTCAAGTCAAAGAAGACGGCGGGGCCAAGGAGCAAATAGTTGCAGTCGAAACTGGAGCATGCCCAGTCGTCCGCGACCACGGACAATTCGCCCCCGGCCCAAAGACGAGCTTCACCCCCAACGGTTGAGCGTGGGCTTTGCGCAGATAACAGCATAGAGAAAAACGCCATAACGAGAAGTCCAACTGTCTTGATCATGGGTCATAGTCCTCCAGGGGTTTTACCAGGGCAGTTGTGATTCCAACACCTTTTGGTGAGCAAACCCTCGCCCGTCTAAACTGTGGCGCACAAACTGGGGTCACGGGCCCGGGCTTATCCTCATAATTTTAAAGCGCCCTGCGACTCGCTTAGATGCAACTTTCCGGTTACCGTTGATCCCCAGAATTGAACAACGCGGGTGGCGATGAAATTGTCGGGATGGGCCGGATACGGAGCCGAATCCAGGGAGGTCGCGTTGCCGTTGTTGCACAAATCGCGATGGATCTGGTCCGCGCTGCCTTCCTCACGCAGCCATATTCGGCGCAGGTTCCTGTTCCTCGAACACCGCCGAGCCCCGACAACGCGTCCGGCACAAAGTTCTTCGGTGCAAAACACTATGTTTCGCAAGGGAGCGGTGCGGGGCGTCGAGGAAAGGAGGGAAGATACCGGAACCAGCTCGCTTGCAGATCTAGCCTTCCGTTCGAAACATCACCTCCGACAGTACCCGCGTGGCTCCGACGAGAGAGAACCGGCGCCCGCTAGTGTGAATGAATTCGTCGAACGCACGCATCTCATCGTTGCGGTGGCTGAAATCATCAAAATACAGATAACTGCCGGGCACGATTGTATCCCCAAGATAGTCCAGAACAAGCTTCGTAGAAGAATAAAGATCTGCGTCGAAAACCACGACCAGCACCTCATGCGGCGGAATCTTATAGGTGGGCAGCGTATCTTCAAACCATCCTTTGAAGAATTCGACGCGTGAGTCGTCTATTGTGGGAATTTGACCGCCCGTGGAGAAACAGCCCTTTTGCTCGTATGGTGTCCAGTTCTCCGGAAGCCCCTGGAAACTATCAAATCCGTGAAGTTTGCTTCCTGGATTTCGCAGTAGCTGCGACCAGTACAACGTTGCGGCGCCTTTCCAGACGCCGAACTCCAGATACAGGACCTCGCGGTCGCCTGCTTGCTCTCCGACCAGATCGAAAAGCTGCTCGCGGCGCTGAAAACGGTGTGATAAGTCGAAGCCATGCTCTCGCATCCAGCGCCCGGTTTCAAGATAATTGAGCGTAGCATCAAGCCTGTAAATCGTCCTCGACGACAGATGCGAGCCCACCCTGGTGATGATCTCTTTACATAGTTCTGCCGGGCCACTACGTCTTCGAATATCAAACATATCTTTTGCGTGCCGTTTGTCGTCTGCGACCTCAGAGACGGCCGAACTCCGCCAGCCCGATGGTGGCCGCGAGGATCGCTTCAATTCCCTTCTGCGCGCTCACCTTGGTCTTACTCGTTGGGAGGAAGAGAATGTCATCACCGTGCAGCTGCAGATCCGCCCTTTGTCCATGCATGATCTTACTGAGCGGAAGGTCGATCTCTTCGACGCCGACGGGCGAGCGGCGAACAATCTCGGCCTTGTTGAGCGCCGCCTTGTGGGTCGCACCCTGGGCCAGCGCCACAGCGCGCAGCACCGTGATGCTGGTATTGTTTTCCATCAGGAATGCGCCGGGCTTGTTCACCTCGCCGACGACGTAGATCACCGGCGCCTTATCGACGATGATCGTGTCGCCCGGGTGCAGCATCACGTCCGTATTCACATTCGTGTTCGTTACCGCGAGGTTCAGATGGATGGGATTGTCGTGATCGCCCCGGTGGATCAGGGTTATTGTCGAAGACGAACGCTGGGTCACTCCCCCCGCCGCGGAGAGAGCATCGAACAGACGGTGCGGCCCGAACAGCGGGTACGTTCCGGGCTGGTTGACTTCACCAAGTATGGTAATTCCCTGGGTCGCGTACTCCGTGACAAAGATGGTGATCTGCGGCTTGAGGACGAAGTCGCGCTCCACCAGGGTCTTCGAGAGCGCCTGCTCGGCCTGCGCCACGGTCAGACCGCCGAAATGCATATCTCCTGCTAAGGGCAGCATTACGGAGCCCTGCTCATTGACGCGGACCTTGAGCGTCAGCTCGGGGACCGCGAACACGCTGATGTCCAGAAGATCACCCGGACCGATCATGGCCTGCTCGGCCTGCGCCTCGTCTACCGGTTGAATCCTGGACGCCGAAGGTGCCGCCGACTGCGCATAGCATGTGCAGCTGAACAGCAGATACGCCATAAGGGGCCATTTCCAATTCATCGCGTGCCTCGTATCCCTGCTCCATCCATCGTGGGGCAAAGAAAGTTTCGATTGTCGGGAATCGCATGGCTTGCGAAGACAGCAGACATTACACCAGCTGGCGAGCAGAGCCGATGCGGAAACTTGCCTGCCAACTTCCTGCGAATCATCTGGATCCTCTGCATGCAGAGCTGATCCGGGTCCCGGCCCGGATTTCAAACAGGTTGTAACATCGCGACCCCGTTCAGGACCGTGTCTGCGACGTAGCTTTGCAACTGGCGCGTCAGCTCAGGGTAACACGGCAGCGCCAGCACTTCGCGCGCCGCCGCCTCTGCCTGCGGCAGGCTGCCTTCCCGATATCCGAGATAGGCGAAGCACTGTTGCCGATGTAACGGAAGAGGATAATAGATTTCCGTCTGCACCGCCTGCTGCTTCATGTGCTCCGCGAGCGCATCCCGCTGCGATACCCGAATGCTGTACTGGTTGTAGATGGAGACGCATTCGGCCAAAGCGTAAGGCGTCTGAACGGGAGAGTCCGCGAACCGCTCGTTGTAATAAGCCGCGTTGCGCCGCCGTCCTTCGCTCCACGCATCCAGGTGCGGAAGTTTCACCAGCAGGATCGCCGCCTGGATCGGATCGAGCCGGAAATTGCCTCCGATCACGGCATGGTAGTATTTGGGCCGCGCTCCATGAGAACGCAGCAGAACCATACGCTCGTAAAGGCTGGCATCGTTGGTGACGATCATGCCGCCGTCTCCCGCCGCACCCAGGTTCTTGCTGGGAAAGAAGCTGAAGCATCCGCATGTCCCCATGCTCCCGGCCTTACGCCCCTTATAGGTAGCGCTGATGGACTGTGCGGCATCCTCGATGACGGACAGGCCGTATTCGGCGGCAATCGCCAGAATCGGATCCATGTCGCAGATTTGGCCGAACAGATGAACCGGCATGATGGCTTTGGTGCGCGGCGTGATCGCCGCCCGGATCCGCTCCGGATCGATGTTGAAGGTGCGGAGATCGATGTCCACGAAGACCGGCCTTGCTCCTGCTCGCGCAATGCAGCCGGCGGTGGCGAAGAACGTGAATGGCGTGGTGATCACCTCGTCGCCCGCGCCGATGTTCAGGGCCATTAGGCTGCAGAGCAGCGCATCGGTGCCGCTTGAGACGCCCACCGCAAACGCGCAATCGCTCAGCGCGGCAACTTTCCTCTCCAGTTCGGTGATCTTCGGACCGCCGATACACTGCTGTGATTCGAGAACGGCATCGACCGCCGCCATCACCTCGTCGCGAATGGTGGCGTACTGTGCTTTCAAATCCAGGAGAGGGACCTTCATCGCACTGCTTCTGCCTCCTGAAGGGAAGGGGTCTTCAATTCGTCGTACCTCTTCGCACCGATCGTCAGTTTCATCGGCAGCGGAGCATTTTCGTCGAGATCGATACAGCGAAGGGTGCCTGGCTCGACTTCGCGGTAGCGGTAGCCGCTTTCCGGGCAGACCATCACGCCGGTTGGGTCGGGATCGCCCAGGCGGTGTCCATGGCGGCTCATCCAACCGGCCTGCCGGGCGGGGTTGCCGATCATGAGGGCATAATCGCGCACGTTCTTCGCCACCACTGCACCGGCGGCGATGAAGCAGTAGCGACCCAGCTCAATGCCGCACACGATGGTCGCGTTGGCTCCTACCGTTGCCCCACGCCGCAGGATCGTCTTCTCATAGAGCGAGTGGCGGTTGACCTGCGCGCGCGGGTTGGTGACATTGGTCAGAACACACGACGGGCCGAGGAAGACATCGTCTTCGATCTCCGTACCAGTGTAGATAGAAACATTGTTCTGCACCTTCACGTTGTTGCCGATGCGCACCCCCTCACCGACCTGGGTGTTCTGGCCGAATATGCATTTCTCGCCGATTTTGGCGCCGGGCAGGATGTGGGAGAAGTGCCAGATCTTCGTGCCTGCGCCAATCTCGCTCGGCTCATCGACTACGGCGGTCGGATGCACGAACCAGGGGCGCACAGGCTTCGCCGGAGCCGCGCTCATCTCCACCGTGCGCTGGGACTCGAGCGCCTGCTGGCAAGCGCTCAGCACGCGCAGGACGCATAGTCCTTCCCGCCCGTCCGTCAGGGGCGCGCGGCGCGAGCTCAGGCAGTCGAGAAAATGCTGGCACTCATTGCGCAGCGGCTCGGTGGATTCGAGCGCCACCGGTTCGCCTTCGGCCTTGACCGCGTTCGGCACCCGGTCTTTCCACTCGACACGATGCGGATACAGCACCAGTTTCTCGGCGGCCGTATCGTCAAAGACCGCCATCTTCTCCGAGCCCACGACCACCAGCCGCTGCTCCTTGAAAGGATGCAACCAGCTGACAAAAATGTGGGCGCGCACTCCGCTGCTGAACGTCATCTGGCTCAGGGTTACGTCGGCCACGCTGTTGCTGAGATAATGGCCGCCTTCACAGGTGACAGAGACGGGCTCCTCGCCGAGCAATCCCAGCACCACGCTGATGTCGTGGGGAGCAAAGCTCCACAGAATGTTCTCTTCGGTGCGAATCTTGCCCATGTTGAGTCGGTTGGAATAGATATAGTTAATCCGGCCCAGGCTCCCGGCGCTGATCAGATCCTTCAGCTTCCGGACCGCCGGATGGTACCGCAGAATGTGCCCGACCATCAGAATGCGGCGCCCGCGCGCAGCCAGGTCGATGAGCTTCTGCCCGTCCTCCACGCTCAGTGCCAGCGGCTTCTCGACNNTAGAGGTCCTTGCCGGCATCAAGGGCGCGCCGCGCCATCTCAAAATGCAGGCCCGCGGGCGTCGCCAGCACTACGGCGTCGACTGCAGAATCAGCCAGTACCTCGGCATAGTCCCGGCGAAAAACCACCTGCGGATACTTCTCCGCGATCTCCGCCTCCACCAGCGGATTTTCGTCGCACACTGTGTGCAGCGCCTCGATCTGGTGGAAGTTCCGGACCAGATTCCGGCCCCAGTATCCACTTCCAACAACGGCAATATGGGATGACATTTACGGCTCCAATTTCTTATGCGAACCACTCTGCCCAACGCGGCTTCAGGCGCCCGTCCTCGGCCTACGGTCCGCGATCACCCGCGCCGGCGATCCAAATACCGTGCAGTGGGGAGGCACATCTTCCGTTACCACGGAACCCGCACCCACGAGGCTCCATTCGCCAATCGTGATATTCGGCAGCACGATTGCCCCCGCGCCCACAAATGCACCCTCCCGCACATTCACGCGCCCGTTGATGACGGTTCCGGGCGCGAGGAAACAGCAGTCTCCCACGGAACTCTCGTGGGCGATGATCGATCCGAAGCAGACAATGCACTGCTGGCCCACGACGACCTCCGGCCCCATCACGACGCCTTCCTGGACAATCGCTCCCGCTCCAATGGTGGTGTAGCTCACATCGACGCCCGGATGAATCGCCGTATAGAACCGCGCGCCCATTCCTTCGAGCCGCTTCCACACCTTGTGCCGCAGCGCCGTTGTTTTTGCGACGTTGTTGATCACCAGCGCTTCCGTGAATTCGCTTTTCAGCAGGTCGCTCCCTCCGAGCACCGGATAGCCCATGAAATGAGCGCCGTGTCGATCGGGATTGTCATCCAGAAAGCCCATCACCTCAAAATCCGCCAGCTCACGGCTCTTGAGCGCGGCCAGCAGCTTCACAATTTCCGGGCCCGTCGAGCCGAGAACAACGAGTCTCCTCATCGCCCCTCGCTCACTTTCGCGGACTGGCTCGCATGAGGCTCGCCGAGGTCTTCCGATTCGGTATGGGGCCCTTCTCCGACGAAAACGCCCTTGCCGAACAAAACCAGGGGGACGGTCCTCACGATGATCCTGATATCGAGCCAGAGAGAGGCCATCGCCACGTATTCCAGGTCGTAGTCGCGGCGCAGTCCCCAGCTGAGCGAGTTCCTTCCGTGCACCTGCGCCCAGCCCGTGACCCCTGGCTTCACGGTGAGGCGCGCGCGATCCTGGGGACGATAATGGCGCAGCGCATCCGGCACGTCGGGCCGCGGCCCGACCACGCTCATCTCCCCCTTCAGGATGTTGAAGATCTGCGGCAGCTCGTCAAGGCTGGTCCGCCGCAGCCATTTCCCCGCTCGCGTAACCCGGGGATCGTCAGCGCCATTCCAGGTCGATCCGTCGGGATTCCTCAGATCGGGAGCATTCACGTACATACTGCGGAACTTCAGCATCTCGAAAGTGCTCCCGTGCTTTGCCAGCCGCTTTTGCCGGAACAGCACGGGTCCAGGGGAGGTGAGCCGGACAGCGATGGCGCACACCGCCAGCACGGGAATTACGAGCGGCACGGCGACCGCACACAAAATCAGGTCCAAAGCTCGCTTGAGCATGAGGGTCTTACTTTGCGTTGCTGCGGGCGATATCAATGGCGCTCTCGATCACGTAGTCTACCTGTTCCTGGGACATCGACGGAAAGAACGGCAGCGACAGATAACGCTCGTACTCCCGGGTCGCCACCGGCAGGTCCTCAGGCTTATAGCCGTACCGATCCCGATAGAACGGGTGCAGGTGCAGCGGGATGAAGTGCACACTGGTGCCGATTCCACGCTCCTTCAGTTGTCGGATGAATTCGGCGCGATCGATGCGCAGCGTGTTCAGATGCAGGCGGAGGGGATACAGGTGCAGACCCGATTCGCGGTCCGGCAGGTTGGTCGGGATCTGGAACCAGGGTTGACCTCCCAGACCCGCGTCGTAGCTGGCGGCGATCGAAGCTCGCATCTGGCGCAGCGCGTCGCATTTCCCCAGCTGTACCAGCCCAATGGCCGACTGTACGTCGGTCATGTTGTATTTAAACCCGGCGTCAAGAACTTCGTAATACCATGAGCCCTCCGCTGTATAGCGCTTCCAGGAATCGCGCCCGATGCCGTGCAGCCGCATCATCCGGATACGCGCCGCAATCTCATCGTCGGGCGTAGTCACCATTCCACCTTCGCCGATGGCCAGGGTCTTGGTGGCGTAGAAGCTGAAGCAGGTGATGCGGCTGATGGTGCCCACCGGCGTGCCGCGATAGGAAGCAGGCAGGGAGTGGGCAGCGTCCTCAATCACTTCAAGGCCATGTTTGCCAGCCAGGTCCTGAATCTCCGCCATATCGCAGGGCTGCCCCGCGTAGTGCACCGGCACAATCGCCCGCGTGCGGGGCGTGATCTTCCGGGCGGCATCCTCAACCGACAGATTCAGCGTCAACGGATCCACATCGACAATAACCGGAGTAGCTCCGAGGTACACCACGGTCTCCGCAGTCGCAGTGAACGTCACCGCCGGAACCAGCACTTCGTCGCCGGCTTTCAGGTGGATCGCATCATAAGCCAGGTGCAGCGCGGCCGTGCACGAAGCCACGGAAACCGCATGCTTTGCCCCGACATACTCGGCAAACTTCTTCTCGAATTCCATGGTCCGGGGGCCGGTCGTCAGCCAACCGGAGCGGATAACCTCTGCGGCCGCAGATGCCTCCTCTTCCCCCACGGCCGCCACATGATAGGGCACCGATAACGCTTCCAGTTTTTTCGTCTCCAAGATGCGCTCCAACCTTATTATTGATATTCCTCGACGCCGGCGGGGGCCGGCCTGCCTGCCTGCGCCGCCAGGTACAGCAGATGAAGCACGCGGGGCAGATTCGATTCCCGCGAGAGATTCTGCGCTGCATACGCCCGGGCCAGCTCGCCCATCTTCTTCAGCTCATCGCGACCCGTTGCGGCAGCGCGGCGGAACGCTTCCGCGAGGGCCACTGCGTTTTCCGGGTCTACCACCCATCCAGCCGACGCTTCGCGCACGATCAATGCCACCTCCGACTGCGGCAAGACACTGGCGATCACGGGGCGCGACGCCAGAAAGCAGGAAATGATCTTCGACGGCACCGAAACCAGCGACTGCGTCCCAATAGTCGGAAGCAGCAGCACGTCAGCGCTCCCGAGCACAAGCGACGTCTCTTCCTCCCGCCACGGCGTGTGAAAAATCGTCCGCGCGCAACCGAGCCTGCGGGCCATCGCCTGCACCGATTCGAGGCGCGCCCCGGAACCGGCGATCAGCATGTACAGATCCTCCCGGTCCTGAACCCGTGCGAACGCCTCTACCAGACCCTCCACTCCCGCCGCCGGTCCGATATTGCCGGCATAGCCCAACACAAAGGCGTTTTCAGGAATCCCTTTGCTGCGGCGCCAGGCGCGGCTCGCCACTTCGTCAATCACAATGCTGCTGCGTTCGCCCCAGTTTTGAATCACGTGCAGCCGCGAAGCGGGGACGTCGCGATTGTGTTGGTACACCTCGCGAAAGCGATCGGACAACACAATGAGTTCCTTCGCGGCGTGGGCGTTCCAGCGGTCGATGCGACGCAGCACCCGTGCCACCAGACTTCCTTCGGAAATGCGCCCCTGAATAGACAGACACTCGGGATAGACATCCTGAACCGAGATCAGCAGCGGAATCCGGCGCAGCCTGGCCACCGCTGCCACCATGGCCGTAGCAAAAATCGGCCAGGTGTTCGAGTAGATCACATCGGGCTTCCTGTCCAGCAGAAGGCGCGCTGCCGAGGTCAGGCCGAAAGAAATGTTTTCCGCAAACCGGCTTAGAATCCTCGACTCCGGGGCCAGGAACGAGAAGCAGCGGATCAGCTTGTATCCCCGCTCCCTCGTTGTCGCATACAGTGTCCGGCGCACACCCGGAAACAGCCTGCCCGCCGGCTTGCTCGGAAACGACGCGTAAACGGTGACCGCCTGTCCGTCGGCAGCCAGCTGCTCCGCGACGTTGCCGCTGGTTCGCGCTGAATAGGTAAACTCCGGGGGGAACACCGCGCTCACCACGGCCACGCGCAGCGGACGGCTCGAAGATTCAGTCTCTGGGTTCATTCGAGAGGTGCTTTCCGTTCTGCGGCGCGACCGGCCCGGTCAGGCATCCTTCGCGCGAGAGCCTTTCCCGTTCCATACGGTCGTGGATGGTTGCCGGATTGACCTTCAACTGACAGGTGGTTCTGCCGACCCTTCCAGGACCCGAGCGTCGCAAGGGCGCGGTATGTGCCGACAGTTCGCCCGTGGTGCTCCTCTGCGACGGCTCGGTCAGCGCGTTTTGCAGTAGTGAGGGTTCCGGGACGGGCAGGCTCGCCGCAGACCGATGCTCCAGAGCTGAGCTGATCCCTGTCCCAGACATCCCCGCCCGGAAGGGATCGAGGCTCAGCAGCGGATCGGGAGGCTCGGCGTAGGGATCCACGGCAGCCTTCGACGGGACAAAGTCGGGGCCACTTTCGCCGGGATTCACTCCCGTCAACGGTTCGGCGTTCGGGGAGTTCCCCCCGCCCTTCAGTCCGCCGGTCGCCTCAAAACCCAGTGTGGGAGCAAGAACGCTCATGCCCGGCTCGGTGGCTTGTTCCGTGCGACCGGCGACATAACCTTTTCCCGGAACAAACTCCATGCCCTCACTCGCCACCGGAGCGGGTACAAACCGCGTCCACTGCAGGTCGTCCAGCGTCAGGACTCGAGATTCGATATTCTGCTCGTTCGAATCGGGCAATATCTGCTCGTCGGTCACCCGATTTGTGATCGCAGGATCCTCCAGCATCGTCTCCTGGTCGTAACGGTGCACGCGCTGGTAAAACATACGCTGATTCTGTTTGGTCTGCTGTTTCTGTTCGACTGGCTGCTCCTGAGCATTTGCGGCCAGGCCGGTTGCCACCGCCAGCACAACGACGATCACGCGCGATCTTGCCATGCTGTTCATCTTTTGACCACCGTCTCCCGTATCCGGCAACGTGCGGCTCACGCGAGGTCCCTCACCGCGAATGTCTGCGCCCATAAAGCTACGCTGCAGTAGCGCCACGCCTTCTCCGGTTGAGAACTCTCCAGCTGATGGTATTTTTTCATATCAATAACGTCCCGCAACACCGGGCATTCCCGCACCACGTCCCGGTTGGAGGCGAGCACGCCCTTCTGTAAGACGGAAACAGGAGCCGCGAAACCGATCTTGCTCGGCCGCCACGCTATCGATGCGGGCAGCACCTGCGCCGCCGTTTTGCGCAGGATGTATTTCGACCAGCCGTCGCGAATCTTGAGCGATGCTTTCAGACCCACTCCGAACTCGACCAGCCGGTAGTCCAGGAAAGGCAGCCGGGTTTCGATCGACGAGGCCATGGAATTGCGATCCTCGAAACGCAGCAGCGCGGGCAGCACCGTCGATGTGATCTCCGTCTTCTGGTAAGCGGCCAGATCGCGCACGGAATCGCTCCAGGCCAGAAACGCCGGCGCGCATTCCGGCTGCTCACGGAGCGCGGAGTAATTCCGGACATAGTGCCGGAAGCGCCACCGCGGTGCGAGGAACGCTGCGCTGGAAAGCAGGCGGAATCGGGCGGAGCGGTGCGGATCCCGCCGCCCCAGATGGAAAAAGGTCGCCAGCGCCGCCACCGGGCCTCGCCTCTTGAGCGCATTGACGATCAGCGCGCCCATTTGCATGGGATAGCCGAACAACACCTCGTCCGACCCCTGGCCGTCCAGCAGCACAGGCAAACCTGCCTCGCGGGCCATCTTCATCACTTGATAGCTCATCATCACAGACAGCCCGCCGAATGGCTCATCCTGATGGAACACCAGCTCGGGCAATTCGCTGAGAAACGTGTCGCTCTCGGGACGGGTCAGATGCCATGCCATCTTTCCCGCTTCCACGACCTGCCGTGCGAATTCGGTCTCGTCGGTCTCTGGATCGATGCTTCCGGCCGTGACCGCCGTGAAAGGACGCCCCGCCTTCTCGACGTATTCGCGCGCAGCGATCATGGCAATCGTTGAACTGTCCAGCCCTCCGCTCAGGCTGGTTCCCACCGGTACGTCGGAGCGCAGGCGCAGCCGTATGGCGTCCGTCAGAAGCTGGTAAAACTCGTCCGCGAGCTCGTCCTCCGACTTGCCCTCCGTTTCGGCCGGATGAATTTCATAAAATCGCTCCATCGTAAACGCGCCGGTCTGCAGGTCCAATACCAGGTTGTGGCCGCCCGGCAGCGAGAAGACACCCTCGAAGAACGTCTCCTCGGAGTAGCCGCTGAGCCCCGTAACTAGAAAGTTCAGCAGCACGTCGCGGCATGCACGCCGAGCCGGCAGGAACGGCAGCAACTGCTTGATCTCCGACCCGAAGACGAACGCCTGGTCGGTGCTGGCATAATAGAACGGCTTGACCCCGAACCGGTCACGCGAGCAGAAGATGCGGCGCAGCCGCCGGTCGTAGAGCGCGAACGCCCACATCCCATTGAAGTGGGACACACACTCCATTCCCCATTCGGAATACGCCGCCAGGATAACCTCGGTGTCGGTGTTGGAAACAAACCGGTGTCCCTTCGCGCGCAACTCCTCGCGAAGCTCCAGGTAGTTGTACACCTCGCCGTTAAAAACAAGACTGGCGTTGCCGTCGAGCGAGTGCATGGGCTGGTGCCCGGCCTCGCTGAGATCGAGGATCGCGAGCCTCCGGTGTCCCAGAGCTACGCAGCCATCGACCAGGTGTCCTTGCCCGTCGGGCCCGCGATACGCGACCACATCGATCATGGAGCGGATCGTGGGGCAACCGGCAAAGGGTGGTCTTCTGGAGAAAATTCCTGCAATACCGCACATATTGACTGTTTTGGCTCTCTTTTGACATAGCTGGCGACTGTGACTGCCACGAGCAATCTCGTCGCTCTGGATTGAGGTTGAAAAAAGCTTGGAGGAACCGCTCCCCCTGATGATCAATACTGCATGCTGGTTGGCCGTGAGCTGCCGTAAGCCTCTGTCGTGGACTCCCCGAACAGACCACGGGATTTGAGGATGCGTTCGTGTTCTTCGATTTGATCCGCTCCGAATCTCACCCTGACCACCCTGCCCGGGTTCCCGGCCACGATGGAATAGGGCGGCACGTCTTCAATCACCACCGCGCCGGCCGCGATAACGGAGCCGCGTCCAATTGTGACTCCGGAAAGCACAATCGCACCGAACCCAATCCACACGTCGTCTTCGACGACGATGCCCTGCCGATCGCTCCGTGGGCCCTCAAACATCGTCGTCCCGGGTGAATCATACGTATGCGCATCCCGCGATAGAAAACCACAGTGGCTGGCTATGAGAACGTGCTGACCGATCCGGATGTCGCATCCGAACTCGCAATAAGCGCCGATGCCCACGTGGTCGCCGATCACAGCGATCCGGCGGGGCGAGAAAAAGGTCGATGTGGTCTGAACGTGAACGTCTCTCCCGTAGAGCACCCATCGATAGCGCAGCCCGAACATATAAAAGGTGCGGATCGCGTTGCCAAGCCGCCGGTAGATTGACGTTCGCGCCATCGCGACTCAGCCTTCCTCACGCGCGCCGGCTCGTTCCTCCACCCGACCCTGCCCACGAGAGCCAACGATCCTCTCGTAATAGCTGGTCAGAGCCGTGTGCTGGCTCTCCCAGGTATAGCGGTCCAGGAAAGCCGATTGTCCGGCTGCCCCCATGGCTCGCGCCGCATTCGGGTCCGCCGTGAGCCGGAGAATCGCCTCTACAAAGGACTCGGGACTGTCCGGATCGCAGCAGACGCCGCACGCGGCATCCTCGAGTACGGCCGCGGTGTGCGGATGTCCGCTCGCTGCGACGGGGATACCGGCGGCCATGTACTCGAAGAGCTTCGTCGGCAATGCTTTGAAGTTCTTTGGCAGATTTAGTGCTGGAATTATTCCGATGGTGGCGCGATTAAGGTGCTCCATGATCCGGGTCGGCGTAACGTTCGGCAGAAGCCTCACATTGGTAAGGGCGCGCCGCTCGACGGACTCCAGAATCTCGCTTCGGAAACTCTCGCTCATAAACCGGTCGACCACCAGCACAGAAACGTTTGGAGCTCGGACCAGAAGCCGCTCCGCAATATCCAAAAGCAACCAGCTCCCATTCGAAGGATACTGGGAGGCGGTGCAGATGACGCTGGGCTCCCGGCTCAGGTAGTCATCGGCGGCTTCCTGCGCCCGCTCCTCGCTTGCGTAGTTCCGAATAAGGGCAATCTTCTTTGCTGTTCTGAATTCCGCAAGCTGATCCGGCACCACTAAAACGATGTTCCCGATTGTGCGCGACGCACCGGCATGAGCCAGAAGCACAACGTCGTGCAGTGGGCGCCGCAAGAGCCTGGGGATCCACTCTCTCTTCAGCATCTCGTCAGCGTAGTTTTCATGTACGTCATAGATGACACGCTTAAAAGCAGAGAGCGGAATCATGAAGGGCAAAAGATCAATATCGTGAAAATGGATGAGGTCGGCTTTCGGCAGAAGAGGCAACAATCTCTTCATCACCCCGGCGAAGTTCACTACTCTTGTTATCCGCGAAGTCGCCGGGGAGAAGGTATGGAGCTTCACCCCTTCAAGCACTGTTCCGTTGGGAATCCTCCAGGGGCAGACTAAGTGCGATTCAGCGAAAGACGCAATCAATTTCGCATAGCGCCAAATGCGGGCATCGAAGTCCGAGTGAAGCGATGTGACCGTCACTACCCTGAGACGTGAATGGGTATTTCCAGACATTGCGTTCTCTTATGCTTCGTGCCAATTGCAAAAGTCGGCGATCTGCAGGTTACAGTCTTTTTGTGTCCGGATTACTCCGCGCCTGTTACCGTTGGATCAACTGCCGTACCCTCACAGGTTCGACCGCGCGTTCCATGCTCCGTCAGATGCCCTGGCTGCCCTGGATGGCAGCAGCTGGCAGGAAATCCCTCCCCACTGCCGAACGCCGATCCACATCGGCAGTCACCAGTGGCATGAACTGCAGGAGAAGGACGGTAAGCAAGGTGCCCGCGCTCAGCAGGCTTGTGAAGAATCCTTCGTTGACCAGAACGAACGCCGGCACCGAGAAAGCGGCAACGGCAAAGGCGCTGTCGTGTCCGGAAGCGGCGCAATCCACCAGCCAGAAATATCCGCCCACTACGAAAGAAATGAGAATGACACCTGCTAATCCAAGGGCTGAGAGACCGTCAGTTGCAAGAAATCCGGTATTGGCCTGGGTATCTTGCCCCCCCTGTTCCAAAAGCCCAACCTCATTCCCGACATCCTGCGTGAAACTGTAGCGAACAAACTTGTTCACACCCTTAAGGTGGGCCCAATACGTGAAGCCGTGGTTATAGGCGAAGTAATCGAAGCCTGCCGTATTCTGGCCGGCCATGCCGATCGTCCGCATATCATAAAGGCTGTTGACAGCGAAACTAAGCGGTGAGAATGGATTACGCAGATACCCAGTCGTGCTGATTAGAATGCCCGCCAATAATGCCAGCATGGCCTTGGTCGCAGGCTGACGGAAGCGCTTGACCAGGAAATAGCTTCCGATTACCAGTAACGGCACGAATACCATCGATTTGAATCCGCCATAGCCATAGAGATACATCTCCATGAGAGACGCAATTACCACAAGCCAGTAGTTCTTCCGGGCTAACGCATTCGCGATCAAAAAGGGGTTCATCGTCCACGCCAGGTTCATATATGCATATGCATATAGATTATTTTGATAGGCCAACCCCTGTCCCCGCACGACGTCGTACACATCGAGAAAATTCACGAGCTGCCAGCGCGGTCCCGTCAGAGCAACAATCCCGTTGAGAACGAGATAAAGGGCGGCAAAAAGCGTCCAGCCAACATCCGCTCGCATGCGAGGAATGGGCAGCACCTTGCGAGGCGCCCTGTTCATTGCCAGCAGGATCAGAATCGCGACAGCGAAGCTGCCTGCCAGCAGGATGCAGTGCTGCAGCGGCATCTCCTGGCGAAACATCGGCACTAAGCAAACCGGCATCAGCACAAGCGCATACTGCATGAGAACTGCAAGGGAAGAGGGGCGAACCAGCTCCGTGGGCACAACCAGGCCCGGGATGAGGAATATGACAAAGGCCGTAATCCAGGCAGACAGCGGCGTAGGCGCGTAGTAGACGTTGAACGAGCTGAGGGCCACCACCTGGAATACCATGTAGTTCCAGCAAAAGGCCGCCGCGAAGCCGAGAGATACCAGAAGGAGGGCCGCCCGACGGCTCAGGAAACGGAAGGGCGTCAACGATCCGGGTCGGTGTGGATCCCATTCCATAGGCGCGTCAAGCTGGCTCATCTTTGTTCTCTTCTCCGGCTCATCGTTTTCATCATCGTGCCGGAGCCTCGGATTCCAGCGCCGCTTGCTGCCGATGCTCCACGCGCAGCGGTTGGCGGTGAATGGCCCACCAGCTGATCCACAGATACCAGAGGTACGCCACACCCGACATCGAGCCTACAATCGCCAGAGCGCCGATCCACCCAGGCCGGCCAATGTAGAGGGCTCCCATGGAGATCGCCAGGATGATGGTGCGGCCGATCTCCCGAATGATGTGCAGATCCTGCCGCTGCAGCACGTCGAGCGCCGATCCGAAGACGGATGAGACCAGATTTCCCAGGAGCGCCGGCATCAGCAGTTCGGCGCATACCCAGGCATTCGTCCACTGCTTACCGAAGACCCGTGGAATCAGGACCGGGGCCACGACACCGGCCACTAAACAGGCGCCCACACCCAGCAGCGAGAGTTGCTTTAGGCGCTTCCAAAACAGGTGTTCCAGCTCCCGGAGATTATCGGCAGCAGCGACCTGCGCCATTTCTCCCATCACCACCTGGGCGATGTTGCGTGTGAGCAGCAACCCCGGCAGGAAGAACACGCGGTTTGCAAGGGTGACCCAACCGGCCAGCGTCGCGCCGTAGAGACTAGTCAGCACCACCAGAGGCGCGTTAAGGAAAAGTGACTCAAGCAGGACGGCAGGCAGCGACATGGCGGGAAAGCGCACAAACTTGCGCGCGCTGGCCTTCAGATCGGCAAATCGGACCCGCTGAAAATGCTCTTTGTCCGCCGTCCACGCCCGGCTGATCAGCCCCGTCGCACCGCCGCTCTGTCCTGCCACCTGCCCGGCAAGCAGCCCCAGAGGTCCGCGATGCAGGAATGGAGTTCCGAGCTGGATCAGGACCCCCCAGATCGCTTGCGTCACTTTGGTCGCCGATAATGCCCGGAACTCCTCGAATCGCACCGCCCACATGGAGAAGGCCAGATAGATCGAAGTCGTCGCCATCCCAATGGGGACCCAGTAGAGATAGGGCACAATCAGACGAACATCGCTGCGGATGTGCACCAACAGAAGCGGCACGGCGAGGCCCTTCAGAACTGCCGCCAGCAACGCCGAGCCTAGAGCCAGCGTACAGGCCAGTACCGTGACGGATGCCGCTTCCCGGGAATCACGAGAGGCTGCGACGGCCATCTCGTAGCGCAGCATGCAGCCCACCGACATAAAGCCAAGAATGGAAACATACACGCCCGCTATACCAAGGTCCCGGGGCGTATACAGGCGGGTCAGGATGGGCGCAGCGGCCAGCAGAATCAGCTGACCAGCGACCGAGCCGCCGGCGAGGAGGAAAAGATTATTGTAGAAACGGCTGAGCTTGCCCAGTCGCCCCCTGGCTCTGCCCAGCATCATGCTTTGGTGTGCTCCGCCGGGGTCCCCTCTTCGTAGTAGGCCTCATTAGAAGCATCAGCCGGCCCGTAGTAACCATACTTGTAGCCGTAATAAGTGCCGGTGAGATCCAGGGCGTTCACGACCAGGCCGACGACGCCCCGCGAGGACTTCAGAATCAGCTCGGATGAGCGGCGAAGTGCGTGCCGGTTGCTGAATCGGTGGCGGGCAACTGTGATCACGACGTCGGCGAACCGGCAGAGCAAGAGCGCATCGGTCACAATCAGCGCCGGCGGCGTGTCGAAGACGATGTGATCGTATTCGCGCGACCACTCCTCAATGAGGTGCTCCATCTGCCGCGAGCTGAGCAGATCGGCGGGGCTGGGCGGACGGGCGCCACGGCTCAGAAAATCAAGGTGCGGAGCATCCGGAACGCTGCGGACTGCCGTACGCCAGTCTGAGGCCCCGGCGAGACATTCAGAAAGCCCGACCCGAGCACCAAGCCCGAGTGCTTCATGCAGCTTGCCGCGGCGCATATCCGCGTCGATCAGGAGGATGCGCTGATCGCTGTGCGACAGCACTGCTGCGCAGTTGGCGCTGATGGTGCTCTTGCCCTCGCCTGAAATCGATCCGGTAATGACGATGATGCGAGGCGGAGCGCCCGCTGCTCCAAGCAAAATGGCCGTCCGCAGCGAGCGGAAGGCTTCCGAGAACTGCGCCTGCGGTCGCCGCACTGACATCAGGGCCAGCGAACTGGCGGACTCCGGCCCAGGCTCGCGCATCCGCCCCCGCGACCCCATACTGGGGATGACGCCGAACAGCGGCAGGCGGGAAATCCACTCCACCTCTTCGATGGAGGAAACGCGCTGATCGATCCGATCATAGAGAAAGACGAGCCCGATCCCGATTACGACTCCGCAAAAGAGTGCGAACAGCATGACGAACGGAATTTCTGGCTCGACTGGCTTGATCGGTCGCACCGCCGCATCGATGATCTCGACGTTGGTCGAACGGAGGCTGGCGGCGATTCCGGCCTCCTGGAGCTTGCTGAGCAGATCCTCGTACAGCGACCGCCCTGACTCCACGTCGTCTTTCAGGATGTTGTACTGGCTGAAGTTCTCGCTAAGCCGGTAGGCGGCCTGCTTTTGCTCGTCCAGCGATCGCCGCAGAGAGTTCTCTTCATTCTGCGCAGCCCCGAACTCGTTCTTATATCGCTCGCGGATCTGGTCCATCGTGCGCTCGATCGATTTTTGCGTCTGCGCAAGCTGCGCCTTGATCTCGACCACGCGCGGATAGGCAGAACCGTAGGTTGTCTGCGCCTCTGCAAGCTGGTTCTGCAGACTCGCTCGTTCCTGCTCCAGTGCGGGCAGTGTCGGGTCCGTCGAAATCGACTGCACGAGCGCCGGATCCCCCGAGAGCGCGATACGATATTTGGCTTCCCTTGTGATGCGGTCTGCCTCGGCTTCAGTGAGCTGTCGACTCAGTTCGTCGAGGCGCGTCATGACGAGGTTATTATTTTCGTCTGTGCCGATAATGCCGTACTGCTTCTGGTAGGCCGCCAGGCGCTCCTGCTCCTGCTCCACCGTACCTTTAAGATCGCCCAGCTGCCGCGAAAGCCAGGTGGAGGCCTGCTGCGTGGCCTCGTAACGGGTCATGAAGCTGTGTTCCTGATAGACGCGGGAGAGATCGTTGACAATCGCAGTTGCCAGCACGGGATCCTGATTCCGGAAACCTATCTGGATTACCTGGGTTCGCGGCACCGACTGAACGGTCAAATCCTTCGCGAAGTTCTCCTGCACTCTGGCCTGCTTGATGTATTCGGGAACAGATTTGGGCTTGTTCAGAAACGGGTTGAACTCAGGCTTTTGATCGAGCTGCAGATCGGAAATCACGATGCCCGCCAGCGTCCCGCTGCGGAGGACTCGGACCTGCGTCTCCAGCCGGCTGCTCCAGTCTCCTCCCATGGCACCCAGCGCTCCCCCGGATGCATCCTCGAGGTTCAGCGCGCCTGAGCCCTCGGCATGTACAGCGATCTCCCCCTGCGCCTCATAGCGGCGCGTTTTTATCATGCAGTACACCGCACCCATCACCAGAGCCAGCAGCACCGAGGCAATCAGGATCTTGCGCCTGCGGATGAAAATATTGATCAGCCACGCGATGTCGAGCTTCTCATCCTTCGGCCCTCCACCCCCCCCAGGACGCTCCACGGGGAGGAGCCGGTGCCGTAGCTCTGTCGTCACCAGTGATTTATCCGACTGCATCTGATTCCTTCCACTCCTGCGGTTCTAATGCCCAGGTGGCGAGGCTCACCACGGCATCCCTCATAGCCATCGGCGCCGAGACTGCCTCGAGACTATTGTTAGCGCCTCTCGGGCCCTGTGACAGATGAAAACCATGTCCAAATGGGCCAGCTCTCGGCCGACAACGGCGTCCGTGCTGATCTGTCACATTTGTTCCTAAAAATGCCCATGACCCGGAAACGATTTGGCAATTCGCTCCCCCTCCGATACCTGCTCAAGCATCATGCCGCGCTGATCGGAATCTGAACCGCGGAGTCGGATGGAAGCACTTCATGAACCCACTGCTGCTGGTTGAAGCGGAGCGATTCAGGACCGATCTCTTCTGAAAGGAACCGTACGTTGCTATAGCGGGGGTCCTTGTAATCGATAACCTGTCCACTTGCGATCGCTTCGAGGACCTGCTGGATTCCCATGGAGAGAGTCAATTCAGGACTGAATCCCAGAGACTTCTGTATCCGGCTGAAATCCACACGATAATTTCGCCGATCCACATTCTCCTCAAAGAACTGCAATTCCGCTTTCGGAACTGCCCTCTGGATGAGTCGTCCCAGTTCGCCCAGGGTGCAATTCTGTTCATTTGACCCGACGTTGAAGATCGTCTCTTGCAGTGCCTGACGCGGCGCCCCGCAGGCCAGATACACTGCGAGGGCGGCGTCGTTGACATGCAGGAAAGGCCGCCACTGATCCCCGCCAAATACCGTGATCACGCCGTCGACCACGGCCTTCGCAGAAAGAAGGTTCACTACCAGATCAAACCGCGTACGACCGGACAGTCCGTAGATCGTTCCGAATCGCAGGATGACCGGACAGAAGCTTTCGCTCTTCATTCCCAGCAGCACATTTTCGCACGCGATTTTGCTTCGGGCGTAAAGAGAAACGGGGTTAAGCGCGGACCATTCATCCAGATACAGATCGCTGGCCCCGTAGACGGAACAGGTACTGGCGAAGATGAACCGTTCGATCCCCTGTCCTTCCGTCACCTCGGCGATCATACGGGTGGCCAACAGGTTTGTGTCGATCGTGAGTTCCTCATCGAGCGCACAGGCGGGGTCCCCGACAATCGCCCCAAGGTGAATGACCGTATTCACTGAGCGCATCGCACGGACCACGACGTCGATTCGCCGGAAATCGGCCTTGACAATTTCCAGATTCGGATGCGATGTCCAGGGCGCAATCGGTTCGCGCCCATAGAGGAACGCGTCGAGCAGGCGAACCTTGTACCCCGCCTTGAGCAGTTTCGGCAGCAGTCCGGACCCGATGTAGCCGGCGCCCCCAATGAGCAGGACAGTGTCGTTGCTGTCCGGTTTGGCGAACGCGGGAGCAGACGCGCTGTGACTCTCCAGTGCCATCACCCGTCGCCAGATGACTGCCCAGAGCCGCGCACACACCAGTGCAGCCGTTGCATAGCTCCAGGAGAAGAGAAGGGCCGGCCTGCCTACGCGAGCCACGAAGGGTAAGACGAAGCCCGCAAATCCGAAGATGATGTAGACGAGAATGGTCGTCTGCACCACAACCAGCGCCTTGTAGCGGCTCGCATACGCCCGTCCTTTGGTGTAGAAGCCCACTCCATAAAAAAGGCCAATGCCAATGATGGAGAGAGCCCAGAAGCTATGAAAATAGGGTCCGAGAATTGTGTTCTCGGGGTATTCCGTCAGCCTGAAAAAAATGTGCCTCGACGCCAGGCCGCCCAATAACGCGGTATTCAGGATCACGAGATCCGCACAGATTCTCACCATCGTTTCGAACCGCAACGCTGATTTTGGCGCTCTCACTTCGCCTCCTGTAGGAGTGACGCGGCTGCCGGGACTGCCCGGATGTAACTGCGTGGTTTTGCCCAGCGCGGACTGCCACGCCGTGGGTGGTTCATCCCGAACAAATGTGCTGGGTTCACCATCAGGACCGATTGCCCGCAAGACTCAAATCTGCATAGGCACTCAGCATTTCCGCCGGCGTTGCAACATCGTCGAAGAAGATTCGGCGGAACGAATGATGACTGAAAACCAAAAAGGCAAGCGCCAGCACCAGTGCTTTTGCGTTGGAGCATTGCACTTCGCCCCGGACCACCCATGGCTGCAGGTAATCCGCAACCACTTCAAGGAGTTCGCGGAGATGTTTTCTCAGGAGTTCATCCACATCTTCGCTCAGCTCCAGCGTGCTGAATTGCACCAGGCGCACCAGATTCGGGCTATATCCCAATGTAGCGGCGATCAGTTCGAAGGTACGGCCCAGTGCTGTCCGCCCATCATTGGCTTCCGCCACTCTCGCCAGCAAATCGCCGCGAAGCTTCACTTTCGCCAGCTCCGATTCAAGTGCCGCGCAATATAGATCGCGCTTTCGGCGAAAATAACGGTAGATTGTCACTTCGTTAACGTCTGCCTGCGCAGCGATTTCCCGTGTGCTGGTGCCGTTATATCCATGGCGCGCGAACAATCCCGCCGCGGTGGCAAGAATCCGCTCCTGCGATGCTCTTGGACTGGCTTGCTGGATTTGTGTCATTTGGATTCCCGCGCCGCGAGCCCTTAACAATGGCTTAAATCCCATGGCCGCCGAGCCCCCCAAAACAGGGCTTCGCCATCCTCGCCTGGATCGAGGGTTTTCCACAGTTGGCTTTTTGTTTTACGAAGCTCCGCGAAACGCTCTGCGATGCGGACAGCTTCCCTTTTGCAGTAAGCGCTGGACGACCTGCACCGTTCGCCTTCTGGGGTTGATGGGTAAGGGGTCTGTGCGCTTCAGATAGACCCACTCAAGATAGCCGCAGTTTCGAATGCTGTCAAACAAAAAGCCGTCCCAGCCTCCGGGTGATCATCGAATATCGCCCATGATGGGCACGTGTACTGCTTTGATTCCCCGCACAACCAGAAAAATCAGGAAGCCGCCGGTAACACTTCAAGATCCTCCGCCGCCACTTCAACCGCCACGCTCTGCATGATCAAATCAACCGTGAGCACCATCTTGCAGTCGTTGCCGGTTCGCAGCAACACTCCTTCCAGTCCGGACAGGATCCCCGACTTGATCCTGCCCCTCTGGCCAACAAGCAGCAGCGGATACGGCTCGGCCTTGCAGATGGAGAGCCCGTTTCGCAGCGATTCCATCAGCTCATCCGCAAGCCGTGCCGGCTCCCTTCCAACCCCGTTCACGAAGCCGATTACGCTTGGGACCTGAAGAACGTGACGACGCTCGGCTGGGTGAATTTTTGCGAACAGGTAGCATGGAAACAACGGGAGGTCCAGCATAACTCTTGAACCGTCCCTCCATCGCCGATTCACCCGATATAGAGGCAAATAATGCTCGATGCCGCGGATTTGCAGGAATCTCGCGACCTGCTTCTCGTGCCGAGCCACTGTGGAGACGGCGTACCATCCGGCATCTGTCCCGTCTCCATTGGCAGCGGCGGTGATTCTCAACGCCGAGTTCTGATTGATCGCAGTGGGGGCGGAGCCAACTGGAAACAAGCGAATATCCTCGTGTGCGGATTCCCCGCATACGGTGTCCCTGGACAGGATGCTGCAGGAGCGTGAGAAGTATGCGCATTCTTGCACCGGGGCACTGCTTGGGGTTTTATCGCGTTACTATATCAACCGTTTTCATCGCTCGTCAATACCGTAGCGTGTCAGCCGCGATTGTGTCGTCATGTTCATATATCAATTTGATATTAAAAACGTTAACGAGAACCCAGGTCGTCGCCCGTTGAGGCTCAGTGCCACCGTTGTGACCGAATTCGCAACAGCTCCAATCGCTGAAAGTGATTGCATACATGCTTTGCAAGCAGGCTGGATGGCGCAGAACCTCCACCGATGCCAATGTTGCCCTTATAATTCCCGCACCAGCCCGATGAGCACCGACTGTCTTCCTGCGCCAGAAACGATGAACATGCGAAGCAACGACTGGGGCTCATCGATCAAAAGGATCCTGCTGCTCGGCCTCGCGATCGTCCTCGCTTTCGCCTGGCTCCCGTCGGCCCTGGCCGCATTCTTGACCACCATCCACCTCCCACACACGATCTCTGGCGCCTCAGTCCAGCTCCCGCCAGGCCAGGCCCCCGCCCCGAGCTCGCCGTCACTGGATACCATTTACAACCCTTGCCACGGCTATGGACTCGCCTGCGACGGCACGACGACTGACTCCAAAGCCTGGCAAAGCTTCATAAACACAATCTGCTCACTCGGGGGCAACGCATCCGTGATGCTACCCAACAAACCAATTGCTCTCACCGCTCAGTCTGTCATCTATGACGGCTGTCCCGGCAGCCTCCATATCTATGGGACCGGCGACAATTCCGGCTTCCTCTTTACCTCTGAGGATTCAAATGGCTCCGGACTTGTTATTGAGAGCAATTCGGCCCACAAGGTGGAGTTGGACCACTTCTACATCGCCGGACCAACATACCGCGCTCTGGCCATCTCTCAATCCTCAAACGTTTACATCCACGACCTGAGTATCCAGGGAGGGTCTCAGGGACTGGTCTCGGGCCTCGGCGGAGCCATTTGGATCCAGGGAGGTACCCACATCCACATTGACCACAACGTCCTGACCAACAACGGCCCATCTATCACTGGCGCAACCAGAAACTGCCGAGACAAGAACAATCAACCGAGCGTTTGCCCTCAGGGGTATACGATTGTCGCCAACCCCAATTACTTCCCAGGTAACTTCAGTCGGTCAGCTACTACCGACCTCCAACTCACTCGCAACATCATTACGGGCAATAATACACAGATTGCCCTTGCGCTTTACAATTCAGAGTACTCGACGATTTCAGGTAATTATGTTGACCAGAATAATGCGTATAAGAACGACACGACCGCGAATGCTGAGGCTGGACAGGGGTACGGCATCAATGTCTACGGAAACGCTCACGTTGGCAGATCATCGGGGAACTGGGTGTCAACCGTTCTTTCTGGAAACGTTGCTACCACGACCATGACCAACGGATCCGTCATCCCTTATGCAATCGGCCAATGGGTCTGCGTAAACTCCGCCCTGGGTGTTTCGCACAACACTGATCTTGGTGGTTGCTATCAAATCACTGCGGTTAATGGATCAGGGGGCGCCGCACCAACATTCACATGGACCAGGATCGGTGCCGACGACACCACCTCCGGTATCGACATCGTCGATGCTGTTATCGGCACGACGGTTACTGGCAATCATGTTACCAACGCGGCAGGTGCTTGTATCTACACCCAATCATTGATAGACGGGCACATCGATGACAACGTCGTGTGGAATTGTGCCCAGATGCTGCCAACCACCTCCATTCCGATGGCGGGAATAACGGTGAGCGGGGCCACTCGCCTGACCGTCAACAATAACAGCGTTAACACCGTTGTGAATGTAAACGTGAATAAGTTAAAGGATTGCGTTTACATCCCCGATGGTATTGCTGCTGTCCTGTCTTACGACTCGACGTACAACGGCAACACGATTACAAACTTCACGGGAGATGGCATACTCTTCGGCCAGGGCCGTCTTAACGCCATCTCGGGAAACACGATAGACGGGTCATCTGTGGGGTCGAGTGGTATTCATGCGGCTACGGGCGCGCCCTTGAATCTCCTGACGGTAAGTCACAATACGATCCACCGTGTGACTTACGCCGGAATTAACGCGGCGAGCAGTGTTCCCTCGGGTTACGGGGCCGGCCTGATTGTGAGCAATAACGCCATCGGCGGTAATACGGCTTCCGCACAGATGTTTTACTGTATCCAGCTTACCGGCGGATTCCAGGCGGCCACCATAGATGGCAACTCATGCGATGGTTTCGGTGACACGTCTGTGTCATCGGGACGAACCATGCACGAAGGGATCGACGATGGCGCTCTATCCACCCACCTGACGAATAATACGGTCGCAAATGTGGCGGACTACGGTTTCCTGGAAAGTGGGACCGACGCGATCCTCACCGGGAACATCGGATACAACAATAACAACTCTTTTGCGGCCACGGGTTCCAGGCGCTCCCGCGTCTATGGAAACGCCTTCGGCGTCTACTCGTCGCTTTCGGGCATCGGCGTCGTCTGGAACACAGACACGCTCCACTTTGGCAATCAGTTCACCGACGGGATGGCATCCGGGACGTGCACGTTGTCCAGCGGCATGTGCACGGTGAGCACACACGAGATTCAGAGTTGGAGCATGGTGCGGCTCTCACCTCAAGCCGCGGGCGGAACACCTGGTACTGTCTCTCTGGGAGTTGTGACCCCGAATACATCCTTCGTGATCAAATCCAGCAACACTTCCGATACCAGTACGGTATTTTGGGAAATCGTCCACTAGCTTATCGCATCTCTTATTCGATCAATCACCTCGTCCGCAATGGCCAGACAGGCGGTCGCGGCCGGACTGGGAGCATTGAGTACATGCAGGGCCCGCTCCTGACGAACAATATAGAAATCCTGCAGAAGTTCACCGCTCGGCGAAAGAGCCTGCGCTCGCACACCAGCGCCGCCCTCTAAGAGGTCATCCACCTGTATTTCCGGCACCAGACGCTGCAGCCTCCGGCAGAAGAATTCCTTGCTAAAAGAACTCTTCAACTCCTGCCAGCACATTGCCGGATAGCGAACCAGGAATCGCCAGAAGCCACGGTAGGTGAAAGTCTCGACCATGTCGCGGACAGAATAATCGGTTCTTTGATATGCCTCGCGCGCTAGCGCCAGCACGGCATTTGGGCCGGCCTCGACTCCGCCGCGAATCATCCTGGTAAAATGGACCCCAAGAAACGGAAAGGCAGGATCAGGCACTGGATAAATCAGATTTCGGACCAGGTGCCGGCGATTCTCCTTTAGTTGGTAATACTCTCCGCGAAACGGCACGATCTTTACCGCATCGCGATTCCCCGCCATGCGGCTGACCCTGTCACTTTGCAATCCGCCACAGTTGATCAGGAAATCGGCATCAAAGTCGCCCCCCGACGTCTGAACGTGCCAGCCATTGCGTTCGCGTAGCTCGATCACCTCGGAGGAGAATTGGATATCGCCTCCCAGACGCATGATCTCGCCGGCCATCCTCTCCGTAACACCGGCGTAATCTACAATCCCTTCTTCAGGAACGTGCAATCCGGCCAATCCAGCAGCGTGTGGTTCCAACTCCCGGATTTGTTCAGGATCGAGAGGTCGCAGTCCTGTCAGTCCGTTCGCCGTGCCTCGTTCCAGTAGGGTGCGGAGCCTGGGGATTTCGCGCTGTTCAGTGGCGACAACCACTTTTCCGCAGAGTTCATAGCCGACACCGTGCTCAGCGCAAAATCTTGTCAGTCGGCGAATACCCTGCACTGCCAGGCGCGCCTTCGATGAACCCGGCTTGTAGAAAAGCCCACAATGAAGCACGCCGCTGTTGTGTCCGGTTTGGTGTCGGCCTGCACCGGCTTCCTTTTCAAGGACTGTGAGTCGGGTAGAGGGGAAGCGATGAAGCAGCTGGTATGCCGTTGCCAATCCAACGATTCCGCCGCCTATGATCGCGATCTTCATCCTTGCCCTTTGCCTGAATCCCGGAACGTTCCATCCATCTGGAACTGGAAACTACCCCATGCTACGCTTTGCGCATATCTGGAAGTGGTCTCATAAATGTCTGCGCAGCACGCCTTGAAGCCCACGATGTCCAGCGCCTGCTCGGCTACCAGCTGCTTCAGCTTCCGGTTCTCCTCTTCCAGTTGCAGCAGCCGTTGCGCCTCGCTCACGCGTCAATACTGGCTATTTGCGATTCCCTGCTCTCACCTGCAAGGTCATGCAAAGTTGCCGAAAAGGGACTCACAATCCGCCGGCCCTCGCGGCCATGGCGGTTCGCCCCCCTCACGGCACCAATCAATAGCGCTCCCACAGCATGGAATCCTGCGGTCCCGGATCCTCATCGGCAGCGGATAGCAGTATCCTCTTTGCATTGACTTCTTCTCTTCTCCTGCGGAGAAAGTGAACATGGCCCTCCAACCACCAGCATCTGCGCACGACGCCGCTCACGCCACACAATCCACTCCCGTGGTTCTCAATGGGCGCCTTCTCGAAGGCAACCGGCGCATTCCTCTTAATGTCGACTGGGTGGACGAGGTGCGGGTCAACACCAGCGCCGTCGAGCGCAGAGCGGCAACTCACTGCACGCGGCGCACCGTCAAGAAGGAAAATCAGGCGGCGTGGCTGCTCCGCGCCATTGCCTGCATGGACCTGACCACGCTCAGCGGCGACGATTCGGCGGACCGCATACGGCGGCTGTGCGCCAAGGCCCGCAATCCGCTGCAGCGCCATCTGGTCCAGGGCCTCGGCATCGAAGAACTGCACCTCACCGTCGGCGCCGTTTGCGTGTATCACGCCTTCGTCGAAACCGCGGTCAAAGCGCTGGAGGGATCCGGCATCCCGGTCGCCGCCGTCTCGGCTGGGTTTCCCGCCGGCTTATCGCCGCTCGCCGAGCGCGTGGAGGAAATTCGCCGTTCGATGGAAGCAGGAGCGTCGGAGATTGACATCGTCATCACGCGCGCACATGTCTTCAACGGCGAGTGGCAGGCGCTGTACGACGAAGTCGCCGCCTTTAAGCAGGCCTGCGGGCCGGCGCACATGAAAGCCATCCTCGGCACCGGCGATCTGATGACCCTGCGCAACGTAGCGCGCGCCAGCTGGGTGGCCATGATGGCCGGCGCCGACTTCATCAAGACATCGACCGGCAAGGAAGCGGTGAACGCCACTCTGCCCGTATCGCTGACCATGGTGCGCGCCATTCGTGACTACGCCGAGCGCACGGGGATGGCGGTGGGCTTCAAAGCGGCCGGCGGCATCCGGACCGCAAAGCAGTCGCTGGACTGGCTGGTGATGATGAAAGACGAACTCGGCCGCCCCTGGCTGGAGCCTTCGCTGTTCCGGTTCGGCGCTAGCGGCATGCTCGCCGATATCGAGCGCCAGCTGGAGCATCACCTGACCGGCCGTTATTCGGCGGCGTACCGTCACCCGATCGCGTAAATGGCATTCGATCTCTGGAAGGAGCCGCAGTGAGCATTGCCGAAAAGTTCCACACCATGGAATACGGAGCCGCGCCGGAAGATCCGAAAGAAGCGGTGCAATGGCTGGAGCGGCATCACCGCCGGTTCGATGCGTTCATAGGCGGCGCGTGGGTCAAGCCGGTCAGCGGCGAATATTTTGCGACCAGCGATCCTTCCAGCGGCGACACGCTTGCCGAAATCGCTCAGGCGGATGCCGCCGATGTGGACGCCGCCGTAGCCGCCGCGCGCCAAGTCCTGCCCGCATGGCAGGCGCTCAGCGGAAACCAACGGGCGCGCTATCTCTACGCCCTCGCGCGCCAGGTCCAGAAGCATTCGCGCCGCCTGGCCGTGCTCGAAACCATGGACAACGGCAAGCCGATCCGCGAGAGCCGCGACATCGACATTCCCCTGGTGGCGCGGCATTTCTATCACCACGCCGGCTGGGCCCAGTTACTGGAGTCGGAGTTTCCCGGCTACACCGCCTGCGGCGTGGTCGGCCAGGTCATCCCGTGGAATTTTCCGCTGCTCATGTTTGCCTGGAAAGTCGCGCCCGCGCTGGCTGCCGGCAACACCGTCGTCATCAAGCCCGCCGAAAATACCCCGCTCACCGCGCTCGCTTTCGCTGAGCTCGCGATCGAAGTGGGTTTGCCGCCCGGTGTGCTGAATGTGGTGAATGGCGGCCCGGCTTCCGGTCAGGCCCTGATCGAACATCCCGGCATCGATAAGATCGCCTTCACCGGCTCGACCGAAGTCGGCCGCATCATTCGCAAAGCCACCGCGCAATCCAATAAGAAGCTTTCCCTCGAACTGGGTGGCAAGTCGCCCTTCGTTGTCTTCGATGACGCCGATCTCGACTCCGCTGTCGAGGGCCTCGTCGACGCCATCTGGTTCAACCAGGGCCAGGTGTGCTGTGCCGGTTCCCGGCTCCTGGTCCAGGAACGTGTCGCAGAGACCCTCTATTCCCGAATCCGCCAGCGCATGGAAACGCTGCGCGTCGGTCATCCACTCGACAAGGCGATCGACATCGGCGCGATTGTTTCCCCGGTCCAGCTGGAATCCATCCGCCGCATGGTCGACGCTGGAGTGGCGGAGGGCGCCCGCTGTTGGCAGCCTCGCAACCCGCTCCCCGAAAAAGGCTCTTACTTCCCGCCTACTTTGCTCACCGATGTGCATCCCACGGCGACGGTGGCGCAGGAAGAAATCTTCGGCCCCGTGCTCACCGCCATGACCTTCCGCACTCCAGCGGAGGCTGCGGAGCTGGCCAACAACACGGTGTACGGACTCGCGGCCAGCATCTGGAGCGAGAACATTAACGTTGCCCTCGATCTGGCTTCCCAGGTCAAGGCTGGCGTGGTCTGGGTGAACTCCACCAACCAGTTCGACGCAGCCTGCGGATTCGGCGGCTATCGTGAATCCGGTTATGGCCGCGAAGGCGGACGCGAGGGCATGTTCGAATATCTGACGCCGAAATGGCTGTCCACTTTGCCTCCCGCCCGATCGGCAGCCAACCGCATGGAGTCTTCCGAGGAACAAGACAACCTCGCTCCAGCGGGCTCGCCCATCGACCGCACCGTCAAACAGTACATCGGGGGAAAACAGGCGAGGCCCGACTCCGGCTACTCCTTCCCGGTCTTCGGTCAGGAAGGTCAATTGCTCGGCGAAGCGCCTCTCGGCAATCGCAAAGACATTCGCAACGCCGTGGAAGCGGCGCGCGCGGCTTCCGGCTGGGCGCGAACCACCGCGCCCCTCCGCGCCCAGATCCTCTACTACATCGCCGAAAACATGATCCAGCGCCGCGACGAAATCGCGCACCGCCTCGCAGCGGCCGTCGGAGACGAGCAGGCGGCGGCCGAGACCGATCTCTCCATCGAGCGCATCTTCACCTACGCGGCGTGGGCGGATAAATACGAAGGAGTCGTCCATCACCCGCCCGGACGCAACATCACCATCGCCATGCCCGAACCAGTAGGGACCATCGGCGTTCTCGCTCCAGCGGACGCGCCGCTGCTGGGATTGCTCTCCCTCGTGCTGCCGGCCATTGCCGTGGGCAACACCGTGGTAGCTGTGCCATCGGAACGCTACCCGCTCATCATGGGCGATCTATATCAGTTGCTCGATACCAGCGACCTGCCCGGCGGAATCGTGAACCTCGTGGCCGGCAGACTGGCCGAGCTGGGCAAAACTCTGGCCGAACACGATGGCGTCGAGGCGATCTGGTGCTTCCGCAGCAATGAGGAAGCCGCGATGGTGCGCGCCGCCTCCATTGGCAACATGAAGCAGGTATGGACCAACGACGGCCACGAGTACGACTGGTTCAATCCAGCGCAGGCCGAAGGTCGCTGGTTCCTGCAACACGCCACGCAGGTGAAAAACATCTGGGTTCCCTACGGAGAATGATCCCCGGAATCGCGAACGACACCGCAATCGAGGGCGATTCTCTGGAGGTCTTATCGAGCTTCCCTGACGAGATCAAGCGGGCGCTCGGATTCTCCCTCCGGCAGCTCCAGATCGGCAGGCAGCAAACATCGCAGACGCGCGCCATGAGTTCCATTGGCTCCGGGGTCTACGAACTGAAGGAGTCCGACGAGCGGACGTGGTATCGGACCATCTCCTTGTCTAAAGTGGGGAACACGATCTACGTATTGCACTGCTTTGAGAAGGACAGCCGGAAGACGGACCGGCGCGACATCGAGGTTGCCAGGCAGCGCCTCAAATTGGTCAGGCAGCGATTGCAGGAGCAAAAGGCACATGAAAAGCGCAGCGGAAAATAAAGCCAGCCCATATCGTGAAGGGGAACATCTTCGACGCGCTGGGCTTTTCCGCGTCGGAAGCCAGCGCTCTGAAGGTCAAAACCGAGATTCTGTCCGCCATTCTGGAACACGTGCGGATGAAGGGCTACACAAAGGGGCAACTTGTGGAAATCCTCGACGAGTACCAGCCGTCCGTGAGCAATTTGCTGAAGGGGAGAATCTCCCAGGTGAGCCTCGAAAAACTGCTGCGCTACGCTGACCGGCTGCATCTTCAGACGAGCATCGCGATTTGCCCGGCGCAATCCCGGGCCCGCCGCGCGAAATCTCCGACTGCAGCGACCACACGGCGCATAACGCGGAGAGCAGCAGTCTAACTCGCCCCTCCTCCGTCACTGCCCATTTCCGAACAGCTCCCTCCACTTCCGAACAGCCGCCGCCCCCTTCCGCTCCTGCAACCAACGAAAATTCAGCCACATCCCCTTCGCCTTCGCCCACCCACCGGCGGCGCTAAAATTGCTGATCCAAACCCAGGAGATTCCGCGTGACCACGTTGGCCCAGGACCTTCGTTTCGCCCTGCGACAGCTCCGAAAATCCCCGGCTTTCACTCTCACCGCCGTCATCACCCTCGGACTCGGCATCGGCGTCAACGCCGCCATGTTCTCCGTCATCGAGCAGGTCTTGCTCCGTCCCCTGCCCTATCGCGACGCCTCGCGATTAGTCCTGATCGCTCCGCACCCCCTCAACAACGGCGCCTTCGACCCCGCCTCTCTCCCCGACGTCCGCGACTGGAAATCCCGCGCCCATGTCTTCTCCGAAATGGCCTGGTGGACCATCCAGGTCCCCACCCTGCGCAACCGCGACAGCGCCACGCTCGTCGCCCAGATCAGCGCCAGCCCCAACCTCCTCGATGTCCTCGGCGCGCAGCCCGTACTTGGCCGCGGCTTCCTCCCTGACGACGCCAAGCCGGGTTCGACCCAGGTTGTCATCCTCGGCGACTCCACCTGGCACAAAGTCTTCAACGCGAATAAGTCCGCGATCGGTCGAACCGTCGCCATCAACGGTGAGCAGTACACGATCGTCGGCGTCATGCCGCCCAATTTCGAATTCCCGCAGGGCACCGGTGACGAAATCTATTCTCCGCTGCCCTATGACCGCTCCTTTGAGGATCGAGCCAGCTCTTCCCTCTCCGCCGTCGCTCGCCTGCGCCCCGGCGTCACCGTCGCCCAGGCGCAGCAGGAAATCTCCGCCCTCCACGCGCAGCTCCTGCACGATTACGCCGCAACCGAATCCTCCGAGCCCGTCCGCGTCGAATCCCTGCGTGAGGTCGCCACTGACAACGTGCGCTCCGGCCTTTACGCGCTCAACGCCGCCGTCGCCGTCGTATGGCTCATCGCCTGCGCCAACCTCGCCGGCCTCATGCTGGCCCGCGCCAACAGCCGCCGTCGCGAGCTCGCCATCCGCGGCGCTCTCGGAGCCGCCAAATCCCGCCTCGTCCGCCAATTCCTCACCGAAAGCCTGCTCGTCAGCCTCTTTGGCGGAGCCGCCGGCCTCGGCGCAGCCTGGGCTGCGCTGCGCGCTCTCAGCCACTACCTCGCCAACGTCGTTCCCTTTGGCGATCGCATCCACATCGACGCCGGCGTCTGCGCCGTCCTCGTTCTGTTTTCATGCCTCTCCGCAGTCGTCTTCGGCGTCGGCCCCGGTCTCTACGCAGCAAATCTGCCCGTCCAGGAAGGACTCCGCGACGGAGCCGCCGCTTCCGGTACCAGCAAAAAACACGCGCGCTGGCGCGACGCCCTGGTCATCGGCGAAATCGGCATGACCCTGGCCCTCCTCATCGCCGCCGGACTCCTCATCCAAACCCTCTGGCAGCTCCGCCACACCAATCTCGGCTTTGCTCCCGAGCAGCTCGACACCACCTCCATCTTCATGCCCACGCACGGCGCGTGGTGGGAAGGTGGCGACGTTAAAGCTCCCAACATCGTCACCGGTTTCTACGATCCGCTCCTGGACAAGCTGCAGCACTCACCCGGCATGCAGTCCGTCGGCCTCGCCACCATTCGCCCCTTCACCACCAGCCATTTCACCCTCGACACCTGGCCGGCCGATGAACCCGCGCCTCCGCAAAAGGACCAGAAGGGTGCAGCCGTCCGCGCCAGCAATTCGGGTTACTTCCGCACCATGGACATTGCCCTCACCAGCGGCCGCAACTTTACCGACGAGGACCGTCCCGGCGCGCCCCTCGCCGTCCTGGTGAACCAGGAATTTGTCCGCACCATTCTCAACGGCCGCGACCCGCTCGGCACCCGCCTCAAGTGGGACGACGATGACAAAACCCTCACCGCCATCGTCATCGGAACCATCGCCGATGTTCACCAGGATTCAGCGCGAGCTGCCTCCACTCCGGAAATCTACTTCGACCTCGATCAGTTGACGCCCGGCATGGATATGTACTCCATCCTCGCCACCTTCCACATGGATATCGTCGTGCGCACACGCCTCGCGCCGGAATCTGCCTTCCGCGTGGTCCGCGACGCCGTGCACCAGCTCAATCCCAATCTCGCCTTCGCTGAGCAAACCACCATGCAGCAGGTGGTCGACACCTCCCTCGGTCCGCAGACCCTCGCCGCCCGCCTGCTCGCCATCTTTGGCTTCGCGGCCCTGCTCATCGCGGTCGCCGGCATCTACGGCCTCCTTGCTTATTCGGTCAGCCAGCGCACGCGCGAGCTGGGAGTCCGTCTCGCCCTCGGTGCCCAGCGCGAAAATATCCTCTGGCTCGTCCTCCGGCATGCCCTCGTTCTCCTCGCGCTCGGTGTGGCCGTCGGTCTGACCCTTGCGTGGGCTGCCAGCAGCGTCCTCCGCTCCTTCCTCTACGGAGCCATCGGCTACGATGCGGCCACCATTCTGCTCGTGGTCCTCACGCTCAGCCTCTGCGGACTCCTCGCCAGCTATCTGCCTGCCCGTCGCGCCGCCGCCGTCGATCCCGTGGAGGCGCTAAGAACCGAATAACTCTATGGAGGCTGCACCATGATCTCGCCAGCACAGGACATTCGCTTCGCGCTGCGGCAGCTCCGCAAGTCGCCCGGTTACGCGCTGGTCGCTATCATCACTTTGGCGCTCGGCATTGGCGCCAACACCGCCATCTTCCTGCTCACCTACTCCATCGTCCTGCGCAGCCTCCCCGTCCCCCATCCCAGCCAGCTCATCCGCTACACCTTCCGCAAGGGCGAAAGTGAAATCGGGCTTTCGTATCCGCAATATCAGGCGCTGCAGAAGCAACAGTCCGTTGCCGATGGACTCTTTGCGTGGTCGTCCGCCGAAGCGACCATCGCGCGCAACGGTCAGTCGCAGAAGATCCCCATCGCGTTGACGACGGGCTCTGTCTTTCCTGTCCTTCAGCTACGTCCTGCAGTCGGTCGTGCATTCGATCCCGCCACCGGCGAACAAGGTCATGGGTGGCATCCGGAGGCGCTGCTCGGTTACGACTACTGGCGAACCGCTTTTCATGCGGATCCCAACGTTGTCGGCCAAGCGATCCGCCTCGACAATACCAGCATTGTCATCATCGGCGTTCTCCCCCGCGGTTTCGACGGAATTGCTCCGGAACAACCCCTCGACGTTCTTCTCCCCCTCGACTACGAAGGCATGCTCAAGGACGCCATGCTGTACGAACCCGGCGCCTTTTGGCTCACCGTGATGGCCCGCCTGCGCCCTGGCGAAAGCGTGCAGCAGGCCCAGGCCAACCTCGCCGCCATTCGCAAGCAGGTCACCGAAACAGCAGACCCGTCTCACAGGTTCCTCACCGCGGGTTTCTTCGCGGACTATCGCCTCGATGTCGAGTCCGGACGAGCCGGCCGTTCCTGGCTGCGCTGGAAATACGCAAAGCCCCTCGTTGCCCTTGAAGCTCTTTGCGGCCTCATGATGCTGCTCTGCGGTGTCAACGTAGCGCTCGTGGTCGTCTCGCGCGTCAGCTCGCGTCTGCACGAATTCGCCATGCGCAGCGCGCTGGGCGCCTCGCGCACACGTCTCCTCACGCAGGTGCTCACTGAAACCCTGCTGCTGGGCGCGGGCGGTCTGACCTGCGGCGCTTTCCTCGGATGGGAGATGGCGCGTGTCCTCGTCGGCATGATCTCCAGCCCTGGCCTGCCCGAGGTCCTCGAGCTCAAGGCCGGCGCCGTTATCTTTCTCTTCGCAACCACGATCAGTCTCGGCGCAGCGCTGCTCGCAGGATTGTGGCCGGCATGGCGCGCATCGCATACTGCGCCCGCCCTCGATCTGAAACAGACGGCCTCCACACGCACGGCACACCGCCTCGGCCGCTGGATCATCCCCGCGCAGGTCGCCCTCGGCGTCGTCCTTCTCAACGTAGCCCTGCTTCTTGCCAGCACGCTCTCCAGTTATCTGCGCGAAAGCTCGGGGTTCCATGCGGACCAAACCGCCGTCGTCGAACTGAACCTCGCAGACTCCGGTCTCTCCCGCGCGGCCCAGTACACCACAGCGACCGATATCCTGCGCCAGGTCCGCAGCGCACCCGGTGTGCACGCCGCGGCGCTGATGTTCATGCCTCCGCTCAACGGCGGCTTTGCGGTGGGCGGCTACTACACGCGTGACTCCAAAGGAAACCTGCTCAGCGACCAGCAGGTGTGGCCTGAGAGCGCCACCCAGGACTATTTCGACGTGATGGGCACGCGCATCCTGGCCGGCCGCGCTTTCACCCAGTCGGACTTCGCCGGCGATCGCGTCTGCGTCATCAGCGCGGCCGCCGCCGCATTCTTCTTCCCGGGCCAGTCGGCAATCGGCAATATTCTCACGACCGGGGACGGAAAGGAGAAAGCGTCCAATAGTGAAACTTGTCGCGTCATCGGCATCGCAGAAGACGCGCGCATGCGGAGTCTTCTCGAGCCCCCGCCCCTCGTCGTCTACTCCCCACTGCGCTCTGAAAAAGATGCCAGCTTCGCCTATACCAGCCTCGGCGTACGCGCGGCGAATCCCGCCCTCGCCACTGCAACCATCCGCCAGGCGTTCGCCCGGGTCTTCCCCGGTGCGCCATCGCCCCACATCTGGCTCTTTGGCGACGCCGTTAACTATGACCTCAGCCGCCAGCGTCTCCTCTCCAGCGTCTCCGGCGGATTCGCCCTCCTCGCCCTCGCGCTCGTCGCCACCGGCCTCTACGGCATTCTCTCCCGCACCGTCACCGAGCGCCGCCGCGAAATCGGCATCCGCATGGCCCTCGGCGCCCAGCGCCAGCAGATCGTCTCCAACCTCGCCCGCGGCGCCGCCCTGCGCATCGCCATCGGCGTTCTCGTCGGAGCCGCCCTCGCCGCGATGGCCGGCCGCCTCCTGCAATCTCTCCTTTACGGAGTCACGCCCGGCAGTCCAGTCATGGCCCTCGCCACCCTCGCTGTGCTCCTTGCTGTTCTGGTCTTAGCCTTTGTGTTTCCCGCAGGACGCGCCGCCTCCATCGATCCCATGGAAGCCATCCGTGACGAGTGAACCGGCGTGATTCCTGCAACCTGCAACCTGTAACCTCTACTTCGGGAGGAATGCGATGTTCTCGTTTGCTCAGGATCTTCGCTACGCGCTGCGCCAGCTCCGCAAATCCCCGGGCTACGCGGTCGTCGCCCTCGTCACCCTGGCTCTCGGCATCGGCGCCAACACCGCCATTTTCCTGCTGACCTGGTCCATCCTCCTCAAAAGCCTCCCCGTCCCTCGCCCCGGCGAGCTCGTCCGTTACACCTTCAGCGCCGGGCCTGATCGCGACATCGACTTCAACTATGTCCTCTACGAAGCTCTGCGCGCGCATCAAACCGGCGCCGGCGTCTTCGCCTCCAACGATAACGACGTCGCACTGCAAAATGACCACGGCTCGTCCGAATCCATTCACACTGAGCTCGCCACCGGCAGCATCTTCCGCGTCCTTGAACTCCATCCGTATCTGGGGCGCGGCTTCGCCGAGTCCGCCGGCGAGAAAGATCAGCCGTTCCAGCCCGAAGCTCTCCTCATGTACGACTTCTGGCGCACGCACTTCAGCGCCGATCCGCACATCCTCGGCCGCACCCTCGTCCTCGGCGCCAAACACACCCCCGTCACCATCGTCGGCGTCCTGCCGCCCGGCTTTGACGGAATCTCTCCCGACAGCCACAATGACGTCCTGCTCCCGCTTTCCTTCGACCGAATCTTCGACCCGCCGCCGTTCTCCATGATCGATCAGCCAGGCGCATTCTGGCTCACCGTCATGGGTCGCCTCAGGCCCGGACAGTCCCTCGCCTCCGCGCAAGCCGCTCTCGCCTCCTCCGCCAGCCTCATCACCAACGAAGCCGACCCCCAGCACAAAACTCTCAACGCCAACCTCTTCGGCGGTGGATATGAGCTCGGCATGGAATCCGGACGCACCGGCGAATCCGGTCTGCGCAGCGAGTACCGCAAGCCTCTCCTCGCTCTCGAATCTCTTTGCGCGCTCATGATGCTCCTCTGCGCCGTCAACACCGGCCTGCTCATCCTCTCGCGCGTCAGCGGTCGCCTCCACGAATTCGCCATTCGCAGCGCTCTCGGTGCCGCGCGCAGCCGCCTCATCGCTCAGGTCCTCACCGAAACCGCGCTCCTCGCCTCCGCCGGACTCTTCCTCGGTGTCTTCGCCGGATGGGAGCTCGCCCACGCGCTGGTCGCCCTCATCACGCCGGCCGGCGAACCAGCCACCCTCAGCCTCAAACTCGGCGCGGCCATCACTCTCTTCGCCGTCGTTCTCACTCTCACCGCCGCCGTGCTCGCCGGACTCTGGCCCGCATGGCGCGCCTCCCGCACCGCTCCCGCTCTCGATCTCAAGCAGCTCCACGCCATGCGCAAAGCCGGTGGCCTCGGCCGCTGGATCATCCCCATCCAGGTCGCTCTCGGCCTGGTCCTTATCTACGCCGCCCTGCTCATGGCAGGCACGCTGCGCAGTTATCTGCGCGAATCCTCCGGCTTCGTCGCGTCCAACGCCACCCTGGCTGAGCTGAGCTTTCAGACCGACAATCCCACGGATAAAGTGCAGATCGCCAAAAGCCTCCAGATTGTCGACGACCTCGAAACCCAGCCCGGCATTCACTCCGCAGCGCTTCTCTCCATGCCGCCCATGCACGGCTGGCTCCAGACCAGCAACTTCTTCACCCGCGACGCGGCCGGCGATCTCCACAAGAACAATCAGGTCTGGAGCGAAGGCGTCACCCCCAACTACTTCCGCACCGTCGGCACCACCATCCTCGACGGTCGCGGCTTCACCCGCAGTGACATCGCCGGTGACAAGGTCTGCGTCATCAGCCGCGCTGCCGCCAACTTTTTCTTCCCGGGCGAAAATCCCATCGGCCACTACATCACTTCAGGAGACGGCGCGCCTCCCAAACCTACTTCCGGCGACTCAACTCCGCCCCCCGCGTATCGCATCGTCGGGGTCGCCGAGGATGCCCGCATGCAAAGTCTGCTGAAACCCGCTCCGTTTCTCCTCTATCACCTCATCGAGCAGGAGAAACACGGATTCGTCTCTGAATTCCTCGCAGTTCGCTCCGGCAACCAGCGCCTCGCAGCCACCGCCATCCAGCGCACCGCCGCGCGCATCCTCCCCGGCGCCGCCCCGCCCAAAATCTACAGCTTCGATCAGGTTGTCAACGACGACCTCAGTCGCCAGCGTCTTCTTTCCAGCGTCTCCGGCGGATTCGCGCTTCTCGCCCTCGCGCTCGTCGCCACCGGCCTCTACGGCATCCTCTCCCGCACGGTCACCGAACGTCGTCGCGAAATCGGCATCCGTATGGCCCTCGGTGCCCAGCGCCAGCAAATCGTCTCGAACCTCGCCCGCGTCGCCGCCCTCCGCATCGCCATCGGCGTCCTCGCCGGAGCTGGTTTAGCCGCGATGGCCGGCCGCCTCATGCAATCTCTCCTTTATGGAGTCACGCCCGCCAGTCCCGTCATGGCCATCGCCACCCTCGCCGTGCTCCTCGCCGTGCTGGCTCTCGCCTTTGTCTTTCCCGCAGGACGCGCCGCCTCCATCGACCCCATGGAAGCCATCCGCGACGAATAGTAATTAAGGATGGAGTTCCTTCGCGAAGCGAAGGACAAGGCAGGAGCCCCGGCTTTCAAGCCGAGGCACGACCTCACGCTTTGCGAGAAAACGGCACCTTCCGCCGAGCTGGCGCCGCAAGGTTCACCCCACAGCAAGAAGCTTAAGCTCACAGAGCATGCTGCCAGCACAACTAAACTCCAAACTTCAACCCTTAGTACTCTCCAAAATCCAAAGTGGCACTCCACCTCACACCCCGCTTCTCATCGGCAAACTGCCGGCAGCGAAGGACACACCAAAACCCGGCTTTCAGGCTGGGCAACAGAAGAATGGAGGGCATTCCAGGCCTGGTGGGCTGCCCCGGAGCCTCTCCCGAGCAAGCGGAGCGAGCCCCTACCGCTCCCGCCGCCAGGTTCACCTTACATCCCGGCCCGAGCAAGCGAAGCGAGCCCCCTTCCGCTCCCGCCGCCAGGTTCACCTTACATCCCGGCCTGAGCAAGCGAAGCGAGCCCCTTCCGCCGACCCCGCCAGGTTCACCTTACATCC
>PKVY01000028.1 GCA_003131625.1 Acidobacterium sp.
TGCCGATGCCGAGCGCGAACGCGCCGAGCGCGCCGAGCGTGCAGGTGTGGCTGTCGCCGCAGCAGACCGTCATCCCCGGCGTCACGTAGCCGCGTTCGGGGACGAGCACGTGGCAGATGCCGTTGTCGCCGATGTCGTGAAAACGAATCTGGTGGCGCTTCGACCACGTGCGCACGCTTTGCGCTTGCAGCGCGGTCGCCGAATCCTTCGCCGGCGCCACGTGATCGATCATCGAGACGATGCGCCGCGCATCGTACAGCTGGTCGTCGAAGTCGCGCTCGATGGCGATGCCTGGACCGATGCCGGTTGCGACTTCCGGCAGGAGCTCGGGCGGCCCGCAGAGGAGCACCTTTGCGCCGAGGCGCGGAAGGAGCAGCGCGTTCGAACGCGCTACACGGCTGTGCAGGATATCGCCGCAGATGGTGAGCGTGACGCCGCGCAGGACCTTCTCGTTGATTGACGACGAAGGAATGTGGAGGAACTGCAGGATGGTCCGCAGATCGAGCAGCGCCTGGGAGGGGTGTTCGGCCATGCCGTCGCCGGCGTTGAGCACGGGCAGGCCGGTCACGCTCGCCAGCAGATACGGCGCGCCTGAATACGGGCTGCGCAGGATGATGCATTCGGCGCCCAGCGCCCTGAGGGTGATGCCGGTGTCCTTGAGGGACTCGCCTTTTTCGATGCTGGAAGAAAGGGAACTGACCAGGGTGGTATCGGCGCCCAGGGCTTTCGCGGCCAGCTCAAACGAGGTGCGCGTACGCGTGCTCGATTCGTAGAAGAGCAGGGCGACGCGACGCTTCTCCAGCCGATGCATGCGCCGCATGGGATTTTCTTTTTCGAGGGCATCGGCGGATTGGAGAATCCGGCGCACTTCGGCGACAGAGAAGTCGCTGGCGGAGATGGCGGAGCCGGGATGGATAGGCTGATGGAAAAAAGAGGGGCTGGAGAGTTTTTGCGGCTTGCGGACTGTGGTCCTGGTCAGCGCCATCTCCTCGAACACAGCCGGTAGCCGGTGGCTTGTAGCAGATAGAGTCCGGCTCCGCGCTTTCAAACTGCGATCCTCTATTCCACGCGCTCGACGAGCAACACCTGCTCGTCGTTGTCCACTTCCTTCAGCTTGACTTCGATGATCTCCCGCTGCGAGGTGGGGACGGAGCGCCCCACAAACGTGGCCTCAATGGGCAGCTCGCGATGACCGCGATCGATGAGGACCAGCAACTGCACGCGGCGCGGGCGTCCGTGATCGAAAAGGGCATCGAGGGCGGCGCGAATGGTGCGTCCGGTATACAGCACATCGTCGATCAGGATTACGTCGCGGCCATTGACGTCGAAGCCGAGCGAGCCGGGGACGACGACCGGACGCACATCGCGGGTGGAAAGATCGTCGCGATAGAAGCTGATGTCGAGGACGCCAGTGTCGACGGGGTGCTTCTCGATGCCGCCGATGAGCGCGCCCAGGCGCTCGGCAATGGGGACGCCGCGCCGCTTGATGCCGACCAGGCCGATGGTCTCCGCGCCATTGTTTTTCTCGATGATCTGATGCGCCAGGCGAACCAGGGTGCGCTCGATCTCCGACGCGGACATAATCCGCCCCTTCTCGCGCAATTTTGGCGTAGCGACAGCCTGCAAATCCGACATAGGTATCAAGGCGATGATACGAGCCTGGTTTGCGCGCCGCAAGACTTTGTGCGCGCGCGTTTTCCTCAGGCCAGCGCGGCGGAGCCGATCCGGATCAGAGAGTTTGCTGCGGTTTGGGGCGGGCGGACAGAATGCGTCCGGCGATGGCGCCGCCGGTTGCGGCAAAGAGGATCATTCCTGTCGACATGAGCACGGCAGCCGCCAGCTGGCCTGCGGCGTGCCCGTCGGGCGAGAGCATGAAGCTGGTGACGGTCTGCAACGCGTGGGCAACCTCAGGAGGCTGCGGACCCTGCTGCGAATTTTTTGCCCAATAGTCGACGCCCATCTGCGCAGCGGCCTGAAATTCCCGATCCATCGTGGGCCCTTCGTGCAGAAGGTAGCGAGCGACGATCAGCTGCACGGAATAGGTGGCGGTCGCCAGGAAGGCCGAAGCGACTCCGACCAGCGCGCCGAGCCGCCATCCGATGCGGCCATCCGTGGCGGCTTCGCTGCGTCTGCGGTAGAGCGCGATGGCGGCAAAACCTCCGGCGATGACGAGGAGGGTGCGAACACCCCCAAGCAGCGCCGACAACAGGCCCACGGGTACCGAAACCAGGAGCGCCGAAGTGATCGCGGTGCGCCACTGGACCCGGCCGGGATCGACGCCCAGCCGCTGTGGCGGCTGCTGCGGCCCGCTCACTTCGGAGGTGTCGACCAACAACTGCGGCGCGCCGCAATGGGAGCAAAAGCCTTCTCCCTCATGCAGACTGTTTCCGCAGCGATGGCACAACGAGTCCATAACTTGACCCTATCGCACGCGGGCTGGGAGCGCAATGCGAGATTGTGGGTGGTTGCGCGCGAAAGCCTGGAGCAGGAAAAAAGCAGTCGCTAATCGCTGGATTTTGACGCGCTCTCGTCAAGGCCGGTCGGCAACTGCAGCTCCACGAGAGAGAATTTGGTTCCCTCGCCGCCGTTCTTGATCGCAAAGATGTGCTGGTGATGCTTCGAGCCAGCCCGGAGGCTAAAGCCGCTGTCGTCGGAGATTCCGTTCACCTGCACGTTGCGATTGTGTTCTTCGTCGCAGCCGAGGCCTTCGGCGGTCACGGCTGGCGAACCGACGGGATGATTTCCGTCGCAGGTGATGACATCGCCGAAGCGGCCCATGGCGTTTTTGTAGAACGCGACCACCTTATCGCGAGAATCGGGCGACTCGTAGGTGACCACCCTGATGCGGAGCTGGAACTGGCCGAAGCCGAAGTGCACATCGGCGGACTTGTCGCCCTCGTGGTCTGGAGCGATCTCGGCTCCGGGATAGACGGGCAGCCCCAGGTCGACGGCTGAGGTCTGATCGGCGCGCACGTGCAACCCGCCCAGCGGCGTGTCAATTTTGACGTTTTTGTCCTCGCCGTTTTTCCCTTTGTCGACCTCGACGTGGCAGCCTGCGGCGGCCAGCAGTGTGCCCAGCAGCGTTCCCAGGATCAGCGCTTCCGGCAATATGCGCACTCGCATAGGCAAACTCCCTGTTATGGAGAAACCATACGCCTGGCGGGGAGCTTTGGTTCCATCATTTTGGGGACCAAATGCGGCAAAGCCGGGGCGATTTGCGCGTCTGCCGGCCATCTCCGCTGCTCCGGCTTGGCATCTATCTTCGTGTGAGCAGGGCGGCAGAGAAGCGCCGCCGCTCGGCTCCCTGCGGAGCTTTCGCGAAGCAACGCAGAGCGCATCACGGCAGGGGCGCAGGTTTTCGCGATTTCCTCTGCTTACCCCCGGTGCAGGAGAATCGCGCCAGCCGGGGGACCCTGCCGAGCATTCCCAGCCCATAGCTGCCATTTTTCCGCTACCATGCATCGCAGCAGCGGAACGAGGCAAAATGACGACGAAAGCAATCAGAACCATCACAGGGTGTGCGCTGCTCATCTTCGCGGCCGGCTGCTCATCGGCCAACAAGCCCACCAACGAAAACTTCACGAGTACGCTGAACGCGTATTACCAGGACCACAACGACTGCCTCTTCCCGCATGGCCACACGTTCCCGTACGAGGTCGCGCCCGGTCCCACCGCGAAGGAAGAGAAGAGCGAAATGGATTCGCTAACCGACGCGGGGCTGCTGACGCGCCTCGAAGACCGCGACATGCATGTGGACCGGTACACGCTCAATCTTGCCGGCAACCGTTTCGCGCCTCGATTCTGCTACGGGCATCGCGAGGTGACGGGCATCGTGAGCTTCACGCCGCCGGGGCCGCACAACGGCTTCACCGAAACGACGGTGACCTACCAGTACGCCATGCGGGATGTGCCGGTGTGGGCGGGCACGGATCAGGCAAAAGCCGCGTTCCCGCAGCTCGCGAAGTCGCTGGGAGATTCGCCGACGGATCAGGCGACGCTGGCGACGGTGGGAGCGGGATGGCAGGTGCCGCAGTAGGGCGAGCTTCGCTCTGCGGCGGGCACCGGCGATCTGAAGGCGGGGCCGCGCAATCGGCCACTATACTTGCTCCAACAGATTCATGAACAAGAGCTTCCCATTGATCCTGCGCCGCGCGATGTACAACCTGCGCGGCGGCTTTCTCGTCCGCCCGCTGATCATCGCGCTGACGCTGGGGTGCGCGGGAGCGCTGCTCTCGTGGCTGGAGGAGATGGTTCCCGCGGTGAGCGCGTGGGTTCCGCGGGCGATCTTTCCGTCGCATGCCGATCCGCAGGTGGCGCAGGTGATTCTGGGNNGACCGGGTGACGCAATGGACGCTGGGCGTCTTCCTTGGGACGTTTTCTTATTGCATGGCGGCTTTGCCAGCGGCGCGATCGCTGCCGCATCCGTTTGCGCCGGTGGCGACGGTGCTGGGCGCGATGCTGCTGGCACTCATCTGCGTGGGCTGGCTGCTGTTTTTCATCCACCACATCTCGCAGGCGATCAGCGTGAACCACATCGTGGACCGCATTGCGAAGGAGACGGAGGGAGTGATCGACGAAGTCATGCCGTGGCCGCACTGGCCCGAGCGGCTGCAGCAGTCGCAGGCGCCCCCGGCGACGCCGGATGAGGAGGCGGTGGCAAATCCAGAGTCCGGATACATCCGGTTCATCGACACGCGACGGCTGCTCGATCTGGCGAAGCAGTACCATGTGCGGATCCGCGTGCTGCGGCGGGTGGGTCATTTTGTTCCGGAGGGGATACCGGTGGCCATGGTGGCGAAGGGCGAGCGGCTCGACGACGACGCAAGGGCACGGCTGCTGTCGGCGTTCGATATGGGGCCGACGAGGACGCTGCAACAGGATGTGGAATTCGGGGTGCTGCAGATCGTGGATATCGCGCTGAAGGCGATTTCGCCCGCGGTGAACGATCCCAGCACCGGCATCAACTGCGTCGATCAGCTGAGCCGCATTATGATTCGCTTCGCGTCGCGGCAGCCACCCGATGAGCTGATGTTCGATCCACCGGGCGTGATTCGCGTCAGCCTGGCGTGGATCCAGTTTCCGCGCCTGCTGGACGCGGCGTTCGAGCAGATTCGCATGTACGCGAAGGGCGACGTGGCGGTGAGCCTGCGGCTGCTGCGGGCGCTGGGGGACATCGCCGCTTCGACGCCCGATGCGGAGTTCCGGCAGATTCTGGTGGAACGCGGATGGCGCACGGTGGCCGGCTGCGCGGAGAAGCTGGGGCCGGACGAGATGAGAGAGCTGCGGACGCGCCAGGAGGGGCTGGCGGCGCTGGCGGGGGCGGTTTCGTTCTGACGCACGCGGCCGCTCATGGTGGGCCGGGTGGTAAACTTGGCGTCAGACCTCTGCTGTTGTCGGGACGTGGCTCAGCCTGGTAGAGCACTCGCTTGGGGTGCGAGGGGTCGGCAGTTCAAATCTGCCCGTCCCGACCATTTAAACCTCTCCACACAGGTTTCTCCATTCGTCACTTCGATGGTGATGGCGCGGTCTTGGTTTGCTGCCCATCCGTTACCATCCTTAAAGGGCATTTCCTGCCCGGAGGATTGTTTTGAAGCTTCGCCTTACTCTTCCATTTCTGATTACGCTCCTGTTTCTTGCCGCCGCGTCCTTCTTACACGCGGCCGATGCGCCGCCTACCCGCGCGACTTTGCCGAATGGCATGCGCGTGGTGATCATCCGCAACACGCTGGCGCCGGTGGTGACGGTTGAGGCCAACTTCATGGTCGGCGGCAACGAGACTCCCGATGGGTTCCCAGGTATGGCGCACGCGCAGGAGCATATGGCGTTCCGCGGCTGCAAGGGCATGACCGCGGATCAGACTTCGGCGATCTTCGCGCTGATGGGCGGCGATAACAACGCCGACACGCAGCAGAACATCACACAGTACTTCGAGACAGTGCCTTCTGCCGACGTCGACGTGGCGCTCCAGGCGGAGGCGGCCTGCATGCGCGGGATCGACGACTCGCAGGCAGAGTGGGATCAGGAGCGGGGCGCGATTGAGCAGGAAGTCGCGCGGGATCTTTCAAACCCGACCTACAAATTTGTGAACCGCCTCAACGTGGATATGTTCGCCGGCACGCCCTACGCCCACGATTCCCTGGGGACGCGGCCGTCGTTCGACAAGACGACCGGCGCCATGCTCAAGGACTTCGCCGACAAGTGGTACTCGCCTTCGAACATGATTCTGGTCATCGTCGGCGATGTTGACCCTGCAGCCACCCTCGAGAAAATCCGCCGCCTCTATGGCGATATTCCGAGCCATCCGCTGCCGCAGCATCCGGCGGTCAGCCTGCAGCCGGTGAAACCGGAGACGTTTACTCTCGACAGCAATTTGCCCTACGTTCTCGGATTCATCGCGTGGCGCATGCCGGGAACCGACTCGCCCGATTATGCGGCTCTGCAGATCCTAGCCGACGTGCTGGCGAGCCAGCGGGCGGACATTTACGGCATGGTTCCGGCGGGCAAAGCGCTGGCTGCGGAATTCGGTATCGCGGAGAACTATCCCAAAGCCAGCGTCGGATACGGCGTGGTGGCGCTGCCGGCGGGACAGGATGCGACACCTCCGCTCGAAGAGCTGCGGCAGATTGTGAACAAGTACGCGGCCAGCGGCGTACCGGAGGACCTGGTGGACGCGGCCAAGCGCGCGGAGATTGCGCAGGCGGAGTTCCAGCGCAATTCCATTCCCGATCTGGCCGCGGTCTGGTCGGACGCGCTGGCCGCCGAGGGGCGCAACTCACCGGATGAGGACATTGACGCGATCCGCAAAGTGACGCTGGCCGACGTGAATCGCGTCGCGAAGCAGTATCTGCTGAACGCCAACACCATCACGGCGACGCTGAAGCCGGTACCGAACGGGGAGCCGATCGCGGAAAAGGGATTCGGCGGCAGCGAGAAGGTCACGTCGGCTCCCACGAAGCCCGTGGCGCTGCCGGATTGGGCGGCCAAGCCGCTCGCCGAGCTGGAGGTGCCATCGACGTTTATTCCGGTGTCGGATACGACCTTGCCGAACGGGATCCGCCTCATCGTCCGCACGGACACCACTAGCCCGACGGTAACGGTGATGGGGGTGGTCAAGCACGATGGCGACCTGCAGACGCCGCCGAAACAGGAAGGAGTGGGCGACGTGCTGGATGGGCTCTATTCCTACGGGACGACGTCGCTGGACCGGATCGCGTACCAGAAGGCGCTCGACGACATCGCCGCCAACGAGAGCGCGGGCTACAGCTTCTCGGTAAAAGTGCTGAAGGAGTACTTCTCGCGCGGCGTGCAGCTGCTGGCCGACAACGAGCTGCATCCGGCACTGCCGGAGCAGGCTTTCAAGGTCACGCAGCAGCAGACTGCTCAGTTTGTCGCGGGGAACCTGCAGAGTCCTGGGTACCGCACCGCGCGCGCGATGGATCTGGCGCTGCTGCCGGCGGGCGACCCGGTGCTGCGTGAGGTCACGCCGGCTACGGTCACCGCGCTGACCCTTGACGAAGTGAAGCAGTACCACGATGCGACGATCCGCCCCGATCTGACGACCATTGTTGTGATCGGCGCCGTAACACCGGCTGATGCGCGCTCGGTCATCGAGAAATGGTTTGGCGACTGGAAGGCTACGGGCGATAAGCCGAATACGACGCTGCCGGCGGTACCGGTGAACAAGACGTCGGCGGCGACCGTGCCCGACTCCGAAGCGGTGCAGGACTCGGTAACACTGGCCGAGCAGATCGACATCAACCGCTTCGATCCCGACTTCTACCCGCTGCAGCTGGGAAACCATGTGCTCGGCGGGGGCTTCTACGCAACGCGCCTGTATCACGATCTGCGCCAGGTCGCGGGTTACGTCTACAACGTCGACGTGGGAATGGAGACCTCGAAGACGCGGGCCAGCTATTCGGTCACCTACGGCTGCGACCCGCCGAATGTGTCGAAGGCGAAGGCGCTGATCGTGAGGGACCTGAACCAGATGCGGGCGCAGAATGTCTCCGATGCGGAGCTGCACCAGGCGAAGGCGTTGCTGCTGCGCTCGATCCCGCTGAGCGAATCGAGTGAAGAGGCGGTGGCTGGGGGCCTGCTGGGCCGAGCCGAAATCGGGCTGCCCCTGGACGAGCCGATCGTGGCGGCGAAGAAATATTCCGCGCTGACGGCCGACGATGTGAAGGCGGCGTTTGCGAAGCACATTCAGCCGGACAATCTGGTGCAGATCGTGCGCGGGCCGGCTCCGCAATAACCCGCTAGGCCGCTTCTTTGTTGCCGAAATGGTGGCGCCGCAGCTGGAACAAAACCAGCGCCAGCAGCAGGCTTCCATAGGTGCGGTGGTGGCACGACCGGCAGCGAACCGGGTAACGCAGCACAGCGAGGTGCTCGAGGTCGCGGAAGCGCAGGCCCGACAGCCGGAATTCCGTTGCTTTGCAGCGCTGGCAAACCATGGTGGCACCACCATACGAGCAACGCGGAGCGATGTCCATAGTCCCACGGAAGAGCTACTGCCGGTGTTCCGGTACCGGTGTACTTTAAGGACATTAGGGCTTCACAGGGAGTAAACATGGTTTGGGACGTATCTTTTACCTGCGACGTCTGCGGCAAGAAGAAAGGCGACTCTAACCACTGGTGGATGTTTACGCTGGGCGATGTTGACTGCTGCGACGAGGGCCAGCCGAGGCAGCGCTTCACATTGCTGCCGTGGAACTTTGCCGAGAGCCGCAATAGCGAAATGCACCACCTCTGTGGCCGGGGATGCGCGATGCAGGCGATGGAGCGCTTCATGACCAATCAGAGGATCGAGCGCGAAACGAGCGCAGTGGCGTAGGGGCTGGAGCCGGACTTATCCAGTGCCTAAGTAAATTACTTATGAAGTACCCGGGCCTGGTTACTATCGTAGTTACGGCGGAAACTTCCTGCACCGTTCGGCCCAACTTATCGTAATATGGGTGCCGAAATGATTCGAAAAATGATTCGGTTCCTGGGGAGCGTCGTTACCGGCTCTCCCAACAAAGGGGAGGAACCGTGTCCCTCCCTGGTGCTGCTGCTGGAATCGCCGGTGGAACTGACGCGGGAGGCGGCTCTGGAACTGGCCGCTCAGGCGTGGGGTGGACCGGAAGGCCAGCCTGTCATCGCCAGCCGGCCGCGCAAGGGAAGGTGGCTGATCCGCGTTTCCAATGTGCTGTTCGGCGTGCGCACCGCACGAGCCCGCTATCACCGACCGGGACAGGAAGCCAATCAGGTGAGACAGGGCGCGTGGGACCGGCACCAAGCCTGGCTGGCGGTTGACTATCCCGATGCCCCAAAGATGCCGGAATCGGAATGGCCTTCCTGCTATAAGCTTCTGTTCCTGATGGCGAACCAGTTGTGGAACCAAAACTGCCTCGGGCTGTATCTCCCGGCGCAGGGCATCACGGTTCCTAACATGGGGGACCTGATCGCCAGCATCCGCTGGGCGGGCAACAACGGGACGCCGCTGCCGTTTCTCCACGAGGCGGAAGAGAAGCAGGCATAGCCCCAGCTAGCGCAGCAAATCTTCCAGCGCCAGGCTGAGCTCGGTCTTCTCGTCGCGATATTTCAAGATCACGGGAGTGTAGACGCTCAGGCCCCACTCGCGGCCTTTGCCCTTCGTCACGGCGCGCGCGCCTGGAACCACAACCGCGCCTTCAGGAATGATCAGCGGCTTCTCCCCGTCGGCACGGAGTACTTCGCCACGGACCACATCGTAGACCGGGGTGCCGCGCGTGAGCACGGCGCCCGCTGCCAGCACCGCTCGGCTGCGGACAATCGTGCCTTCGTAGATGCCGCAATTACCACCGACGAGCACGTCGTCTTCGAGGATCACCGGGCTGGCGTTCACTGGCTCCAGCACGCCGCCCACCTGGGCCGCGGCGCTCAGATGCACGCGCTTGCCGATCTGCGCGCAGCTGCCGACCAGCGCGTGCGAATCGATCAGCGTGCCCTCGTCGACATACGCGCCTGTATTGACGTACATGGGCGGGACGGCGATGACGCCCCGCGCGAGGTAGGCTCCCGCACGCACGGCAGACCCACCGGCGACGATGCGGATTCCCTGGTCCGGCGTGAAATGGCGGGCGGGAAAGGTGTCCTTATCGACGAAGGACAGATCGGCGCCGAACGACTTGAGCTGTCCGAGGCGGAAGCCGAGCAGGATGCCCTTCTTGACCCAGGCGTTGACGTGCCATCCGGTAGCGGCTGCCGGGTCGGGTTCCGCGGCGCGGACGGCGCCGGCCTCCAGAAGGAGGCGCAGTTCGAGGAACGCCTCCATGGCGGCGCGATCCCCGATGGCATCGCCACCGGCCGACGCGAACTTTTCGAGTTTTGTCCTGAGGGAATCGATCTGATCAGACATAATCTGTCTGTTCAGAATAGACCTGGTTCCTGGTCCGGGATCCAGGGCCGCGGGAAGGCTATTTGTGACTGCTTCTGGCGCCCCAGAACAGATCGTCGAGAGCTCGTGCGGGGACGTAATCGTCGATGGTGCCGTCGGCTTTGCGCTCCGTGATCTCGGTGCAGGTCCTCTCGCCCACGGAATCGACTTCGTAAAGATATGAGGTTCTGCCGTCCTCAGAGGTCACGCGCACATGAGTGTGGTCCATCCAGGCTTCCTTCGCCATAAACACCTCCAACCGCTTGCACGGGCAGGACTCCATTACAGTCGCCGGATGTTGTGCAAATCAAGTGGATAACAGGGCATTCTGTTGATATGAAAGCGTTCAATCGTACGCCGCGTTGCCAGGTCGTAGAAATTGCACCCGTGCCTGGGTAAGAAAATCGCAGGTATCCTGTTCGCAGGTAATTTTTCCTGGCCCGCCCAGCGCCATCCCGAGTAATTTCTGGTGAGCTTGAGCTGATCGAGACGATCCGGCGTCAGGCTGCGCGGGCCGGGTCCGGGTCGCGGGCTGTGCGCCTGGGTATCGGCGACGACTGCGCTGTTCTTCGACCCTCGCCCGGTCACGAGATTTGTGTGACAACGGACTTCACGCTGGAGGGCAGGCATTTTCGGCGGGAGTGGCATCCGCCGGAGTCGGTTGGCCATCGTTGTCTTGCCCGCGGCCTAAGCGATTTGGCCGCGATGGGGGCGGAGCCGCTGGCAGTATTCCTGTCGCTCGCTGTTCCTTCGCGGCTGCCCGCGGCGTGGCTGGAGGGATTCATGAACGGCTTTCTCGCGCTGGCCCGCCGCTACGGCGTTCCGCTGGCCGGGGGCGACACGTCCGAGTCGCCGGCGATTGCGAGGGGACGCGACGGGCTCATCGCCGCCGACATTGTGGCGGTGGGCCAGACGCCGCGCAATCAGGCGTTGCTACGCTCGGGCGCTCGGCCGGGCGATTCGATTTATGTCACCGGCGAATTGGGTGGAGCCGCCGCGGAGTTGAAGGCTCTCGAAAAGAGTCCAGGAAAATTTGCGAAGTTGACTCGCGCTGTGGACGGCCATCCGCATCTCTATCCCGAGCCGCGTCTGGCAGTCGGGCACCGCCTGCGCAAGCTGGCTCACGCGGCGATCGACATCAGCGATGGGCTCTCGACGGATCTGACGCACCTCTGCCAGGAGTCGCGCGTTGCCGCAACGATTGACGAAGCCGCGCTGCCCATCCGTCCGCTGGCTGCGGAGTCCAGGGATCCGCTGGGCCTGGCGCTGAACGGCGGCGAGGACTACGAGCTGCTCTTTACCGCACCCGCCTCCGTACGCATCCCACACACCATCGCCGGAGTGCCCATTCATCGCATCGGGACGATGCGCAAGCCCAGCCGTGTTCAGCCGCTGATCCTTCTGAAGACGCGCGACGGCCGGTGCATCGCAGTCGATCCTGGGGGGTGGGAGCATTTCCGGCAGGAGAGAGACCCCGCCCCGCAAGTAATGCCCGATCAGGGGCCCGGGTTCCAATCGGTCTATTTTGTCTAAATTGTCTATTTAGCTCATTTTGGTAGTAAAATTGGCTGATGCGTTCCGTTTCTGCTACCGAGGCCAAGCAAAATCTGGCCGCCGTGCTCGACACGGCACAGCGCGAGCCTGTGGTGATCCGTCGCCATGATCGCGATGTCGCCGTCATATTGTCCGCAGAGGAATACGAGCGTCTCCGCGCGCTGCGTGTGGCCGAATTTCAGCGGTTCTGCGACCAGGTTGCGGAAAAGGCCGCTGCTCGCGGCATGACCCCTGAAATTCTGGAGCAACTGCTCTCCGATGAAGATCCGCCAGCGCCTGGTCATTGATACCAATGCTTTGATCAGCAGACTGATCTTTCCCTCGTCCACTCCCGGCCGTGCGGTTCGCAAGGCAGTCGATGAGGAGCAGCTGCTCGTCTCTGAATCGACCATGCTGGAATTGGTCGATGTTCTCGCGCACCCGAAGTTCGACCGCTATGTTTCAGTTGAAGAACGACAGGGGTTTCTGCTTCAAATCGGCGATGTCGCGGAAATTATCCGCGTTTTGCGCCCCGTGCGCGCCTGTCGCGATCCGAAGGACGACAAGTTTCTGGAGCTCGCGGTAAATGGATCCGCGAATGCGATACTCACCGGCGATGCCGACCTGCTCGCACTCCATCCATTTCAGGGGATAACGATCGTCTCTCCAGCCGATTGGCTGAAGAACGCCCCCGGATGAGCGTTGGAAGTTGAAGGCCCCGGCTCTCCTTATCGGAAAACCGGGGCCATAGTGTGACAGACAGACCTGTAAGCCGGATTCTGTCGAGGACGGCCATTCCTCTGGGCGCCGCATTGCTGCGACGCTCACGGGCGCTCTCCGAAGAGAACGCCTTTTAGCGACCTACCCGGAACTTCCATCCCTTGCAGGATGCCTCGCCGAGGCTGCCGCGCCGGGCCGGCGCGTGCCCGCATTGCTGCGGACTCGTTCCCTATTTGGTCTTGCTCCGTGTGGGGTTTACCCTGCCNNGGTGCGCTCTTACCGCACCTTTTCACCCTTACCCCGGATTCCCTTCGGGAATGTTCCTCTCGGAACCTCTCTCGGAAAACCAGGGCGGTATATTCTCTGTGGCACTTGCCGTCCCTGAGCCTTGACGCTCAGGTCCCGGATGTTATCCGGCACACTGCCCTGAGGAGTCCGGACTTTCCTCCACCGCATCGCTCTCGCTCCGCAGCAGCGGCCGTCCAGTCTGCCTGCTGGTTCGATGATACCGCGAATCGCCCCGCGTCCCACCGCGTTTCTCCGCCCGAACCGCCGCGATTACTGCACCGGCTGGGGCGCCACCCGGCATTTCCTCGGAATACCCGCTGCGCATCCATACGTGGCCGCAGAAGCGATGCGTCTCGCGATATCCATGCGCCTCCGCGTAATCGATGACGTGGTACGGGTCGTTCAGGGGATCGCAACTCGGCTGGCTCAGGTTGGCGGGCGTTCCTCGACAATGACCGGACCGGTGATTTCCAGCTTGGGGGCGACCTCTTCGGGCCACTCGAAGCGATCGACGCGGAGGGCGAGGTTGCCGGAAGTGTCTGCCCTGGGCGAGCGCGCGAGAGAGGAGCGATTTGCGGGGAAGTCGATTGGATCAGTCTTCATGAAACCCACTTCAGCAACCGAATCAGGCCCATTGGCGCGGATTTTGAGCGCGCGAAGACATGCCGGGGCAGGCCCATCTCCTGGCGGCGCACCAGATAAGAGCGGTAAGCCAGCACCAGCATTTCTTCGTTGGTGAGCGTGGCCCGCCATTCCAGACGTTCCTCGATCCGGGTGGTATCGAACAGGAAGTCTTCGGCGATCATGCGGTAGGGATAGGGACCCAGACGCGACACACCCAGCCGATGCGCGAGGCGCATCGCGGCGAGCGCGGGCCTCGACGGGAGCGATCGCACCTTCGACGAGCTGCCCGCGACGTCAATGACCGCCTGATAGAGCTCGCGCAGCGGCATTACCCCGGACGCCCCGAGGTGAAAGACACCCGATTCGCCGGGCTGCAGCGCCGCCATGCACGCCTGGACCAGGTCTTCGGCGTAAAGGAACTGGCAGCGATTGCCGCCGTCGCCCACCACCCAAAGCACCTCGCCGTTGCGAATGGATTCAAACAGAATCGTGAGCAGACCCTCGCGCCCGCGATCGATGATGGCCGGACAGCGCAGGATGACCACATCCAGGTATCGTGTATAGCGGCGCAGGATCTGTTCCGCCGCCAGCTTCGACTGGCCATAAATCTCGGCTGGGGCGGGCGGCTCGTCTTCGCTGACAGCATGCCCCTGATTGCCGCCCCACAGGCAATTTGTCGAAGTGAAAATCAGCTTGGGAACGCCGTGGTCGCGGCACGCCTCCGCCAGCATGCGGGTGGCGCTGACGTTGGAAGCCCACAGGTCGTTCTCATGGAGCGGCGTTCCGTGCGACAGAACCGCCGCGCAGTGGAACACCGCATCGTAGCCGGCTCTTTCGAAGACCGAGTTCACCAGCCACGGATCGCGCAGGTCGCCGGTAATTCTTGTCAGGCGCGGATGCCAGCTCGGATCGGGTACCCGATCGACACTGGTCACGTCATAGTGGTGCTGCAGGAGGTGGCGCTTCAGGATTCCGCCGACGAATCCGGCGCCTCCGGTTACCAGTATTCGGGGCATCAGGAAGGATCATCCTCAACAAAAGTTGGGCTTGCCTCTTGATGTGGCCCCTCCCGGTGGATCCGCCCCTCGGACCAGCCGCCGGCTTTCCGGACTGGTCGCAGACATCGCGGCTAAGGGAACACCTGTTTACTTAAAGATGAACAGAGGTGGCACGGCGGATGCCCGGGAATTCATTTCAGCGCGATAAATTTCGCGCGTAATCGCCGCTCTTGCCGCCCGATTTGCGTTCGAGCTGCAGATCGCGGATGACGATCCCCTTGTCGACTGCCTTGCACATGTCGTAAACCGTCAGCGCGGCAACCGCCGCCGCTGTCATGGCCTCCATCTCCACGCCGGTCGCGGCCGTAGTGGCCGCAGTCGCGCGAATCGCAATGCCGCCCGCCACGACTTCGGCGTTCACATCGACAAAGCTGAGCGGCAACGGATGGCACATCGGGATCAGCTCCGCGGTGCGCTTCGCCGCCTGGATGCCGGCGATCCTCGCCACGGCCAACGGGTTGCCCTTGGGGTTTTGCGGCAGTGCGGCCAGCGCTTCGGGGCTCAATGCGACAAACGCAGACGCCTCCGCCTCACGGCGCGTCGCGGGTTTGCCGCTCACATCCACCATGCGCGCCTCGCCGGCATCGTCAAAGTGCGAGAGCTTGCTCATGCCCTCCAGAGTACAGCGGGCGGGACCGCTCGACACCCGCGTACCCTCTCTTGTGGTAGCTTCATTGGTTGATTTGCACGTCGCCATGCAAGAGCGGCCAAAGCGCAATGCCATTTCTCTGGGAGTGAACAACAAAATGAAAGCAGCGGCCCGCGGCCTTTCGTGTGTCGTCGTTGCGCTGGTTCTCCTCAGCGCGATCTCCTGTGCCCGGCAAGACGCAACCCCCGCCCAGCAGAATCCGAATAACTGGTGGAAGAACGCGGTCATCTACGAAATCTATCCGCGCAGCTTTCAGGACTCGAACGCCGACGGTATTGGCGACCTCAATGGCATCACCTCGCGCCTCGACTATCTGCAGGGCCTGGGCATCGACGCCATCTGGCTCACGCCCATCTATCCCTCGCCGCAGGTCGACTTCGGCTACGACATCTCGGACTACGACAACATCGACCCGCAGTATGGCACCCTCGCCGACTTCGACCGGCTCGTCGCCGAAGCGAAGAAGCGCAACATCGGCGTCATCATGGATCTGGTGCTGAACCATACTTCCGACAAGCACCCCTGGTTCAAAGAGTCCGCCAGCTCACGCACCAATTCGAAAGCCGACTGGTACATGTGGCGCGACCCGAAGATGGTCGACGGCCATCGCGAGCCGCCCAACAACTGGCTCTCCGTCTTCGGCCATTCCGCGTGGCAATGGGATCCCGTGCGCCAGCAGTACTACTACCACCGCTTCTACATCCAGCAGCCCGACCTCAACTGGAGCAACCCCGAGGTTCGCAAAGCCATGTACGACGTCGAGCGCTTCTGGATCCAGCACGGTGCGGCCGGGTTCCGTCTCGACGCCATCACAGCGCTCTTCGAAGACCCCTCTGATACCGACGAACCTTATGTCCTCGGCCCCGACGGCAAGCCGAAGATCAATGTCTATGGCGATAAAGAGGTGGACAGCAGCAAGACCGACAATCTGCCCGAAGTTCACGACGTGCTGCGCGAACTGCGCCAGGTGGCCGATCAGACCCAGGGCCATAAGGTCGTCCTCATTGGCGAAACCTATCTGCGCTCCGTCGACGATCTGCGCAAAATGTACGGTCCGCATGACGACGAGCTCGATTTGCCCATGGACATGCAGGTCGGCTTCCCGCCATACGGCGTCACGCTCGCAAGCGTCGACTGGTTTCGCCAGCGCATCAACGAAGCCGAAACCGGGATTGGCGGCGAGATGCCCCTCTTCGTCTTCGACAATCACGACAATCCGCGCTGGGACCGCTGGGTCACCAGCGATCACAAGGATGACGTGGGCCGCGTGATCGCCACGGTGCTCTTCGCCTCGCGCGACACCGCGATGATGTATTACGGCGACGAAATCGGCATGGCCACCACGCCGCCCACCCGTAAAGAAGATGTGAAGGACCCCATCGGCATCACCGGCTGGCCGAAGCAGAAGGGTCGCGACGGCGAGCGCACGCCCATGCAGTGGAACGACGGCGCAGACGCTGGTTTCTCACCGGCCGGTGTGAAGACCTGGCTGCCCATTCCGCCGAGTTACAGCACCATCAACGTCACCTCGGAGCAGAATGAGCAGGACTCGATGCTGCACTGGTACCAGCAGATCATCGCGCTCAAAAAGCAGGATCCGGCGCTTCATGATGGCGCGGAGACCATGCTCAACACCGGCGACGGGCACGTGCTCTCCTGGCTGCGCAAATCGGACAACGGAGAGGCGGTCGTGGTCGCCTGCAATTTCAGCGATCAGCCGCAGACCGTCAGCTTCGATTTGTCAGGGCAGGGAATTCACGGGACGAATGTGAAGACGCTGATGAAAACCCCCGGCGCGACCGACCCGGCTTCGCTCGGATCGATTCAGCTCGGGGCGTTCGGCGTGTACATCGGCCAGGTGCAGTAAGAATCACGCGGAGTCGGGATCCCGACGGGTTGGCGGACCCGGCTCGTCGCGCCACGGGCAATGCCGGCATCCGGAGCCGCAGCAGTAACCGCGCCGGCGATGGTACGCCTCGGTGAACACCACGTAGGGACCCTCGCGATAGAAGTCCTCGCCTTCGACGAGGGGCCTGGGTTCCGAATTTTGTTCCGGACTCCGCTCCGTCCGCGGCTCTGAGCCCGACTCAGGCAATCGCGCCGCCTTCCAGTGGACTGTCGAACGAAAAGCTCGCAGCCACTGGCATCTCGACCACGACAGCCTCGGCCTCCGTCGGTTGCAACGGCAGCGTCACCGTGTTCCCCGCGATCGACGCAGTCCTCTCGCCTGGAATCACGATGCCGACGAGATTCATGGGATCGGCCGCCGCCATCATTAGTGGAGGCATATCGGCCAGCGTTCGGGTTCGATTGGCCCGCAGTGCATCGGCCGCTTCCGGCAGAGCGAACTGCTCGCCGCCAAACCCCGACACAAACCGCCCGCCACGCACCACGCCGCGCGCCTCCAGCCGCCGGAACATCCCCACCAGCTCCCGCCACGGCGCTACCGTCGTCTCGCGCGCCAGCACATCGCGCAAAACGATGCCGTAGCGCCGCAACAGCATCTGGCATGCCGATTCGATTTGCGCGTCGCGTCGCGCCGCAGCCTGTGCAGCCGCCTCGACGCTCGGCTTCGAAGCCCCGAACTGCATCGGCTCGCTCGGATCGGNNCCTGTGGATTTGGTTTTTCCGGGTCCGGCAAAGGCCCGCTTCCGCCTGGGGTCAATCAGCACCCGCAGGCTGTCAAATCCATCGGCATTCACCAGTCCCGCTGCGACGAGTTCCCACAACGCGCGATGAACATCCTCTGGCGGCGCGCCCAGCATGCGAATCAAATCTGCCGAAAACATCGCCCCGCGCTCACCCAGGCACGACCGCACCCGGTTCGCCAGCTCGCTCAGGCACGCGGTCAGATTCGCCTCCGGAATTTGTCGCTGCGACAGGCACAAATCCATCCACAGCGCCTCTTCGCGCACGAAGAAAGTCACCGGAGCCATGCTGGTGGGCACGACGCGACGCGGTCCCCCACTGGCGACGTCTGCAAATGCAGGGTGCGGCGAAATCCTTCCCCATCCCACCGCGCCCGTCAGGCACAGCGCATCGAGCCAGCGCGGATCGTACCCGGCCACCCGCTGAGAAAGGATCGAGCGCTCCCACTCCGCTGCCGGCGCTTCAAATCCCTCGAGCCCCCGCAGCGCCTGGAGCAATCCCTGTTCGCCGCTCAGCTGCCGTCGTTCCCCCAGGTGCTGCCAGTCGAGCAGGAAGCGCATGTAGATTGCCGGTGTGACCGGTTCAATCTGTTTGCGCAGCGCGCTCAGCGTCCTGCGGTGAATGCGCTGCAGAATCCGCCGCTCGCACCATTCAATCTCAACGTCGGGCACAGATTGTTGTCCAGGCTGACCCTCAAAGACGCCCCGCAGGATCGTCCCGGTCGACTCCAGCCGGACCATCTGCTTCCAAACCTCGTTCGCGTCGAGTCCGAGTCGCTCCGCGATCCCCGCCGAGGTTACAGGGCCGAGAATTTGTAACCATCCCTGTAACGTTTTCTTCACAATGTCACTGTTCTCAGGCACTTCCCCGGGCGTTTTCAACATTTCCACAGGGAATTCCACACCTGGCCAGAGCGTCATAAGCCATTCTGCTCGTTCGGCTGCTACGAAATGGGCCCTGCCCTGCGACCGCGCAATGGTTGCGCGCTCCGCTCGCTCCAGCCGCGCCAGAAAAACGTCCCAATCCCGACATCCGGCGTTCCAGGAGAGCACCTCCACCGGCACCACCACCAGCGCGCACAGCAAATCGTGGAGCTCGTGCTCGTCGCGGATATCGGGCCAAACCTCCTGTCGAATCTCGGCGATCGCATCCAGCGACAACCGCCCCGCCTCGCCCAGCACCGCATCTGGAACCACGCCGCGCAACTGCACCGCCCGTGCCCGCCGCTCCTCGAGTCCCGCGTCGTCCAAAAACGCGTACGGATTCGCGTTGATCAGCTCATGGGCAAACGCCGATGGCGTGGTCGTGTCCACCGCGACGCACCGGATTTGGCCCTGATGCATGGCCGCCAATAGGTTCTTGAGCCCGTCGAGATCCATGGCCTCCTGCAGCACATCGCGCATCACTTCCTTCACCAGCGGGTGATCGGGAATCTGAATATCGCCCTCGATGTTCTCGAAGCAGGCCGCCGCCTGCGGGAAAACGCTGGCCAGCAGATCGTCAGAGCGGATGCGCTGCACCTGCGGCGCGACTTTCTTTCCTTTTTGGAACCGTAACAGTTGCAAACTCCGGGATGCATCCCAGCGCCAGCGCGTTTTGAAGATCGGCGACGCAATCGACGCCTGTTCCAGCAGCTCCGTCACCGTTTCGGTCGTCAGGAAATGGAAAACGTCGCTCAGCGGAAAGCTGTGCTGCTCCGCCAGGCAGATGTTGAGCCCGTTGTCTGTCGCGGCCGCCTGCAGCTCAAAATTGAACCCGCGGCAGAAGCGCTTGCGGAGCGCCAAACCCCAGGCCTTGTTGATTCGCCCGCCAAACGGTGCGTGCAGGATCAGCTGCATCCCTCCACCCTCGTCGAAGAAGCGCTCTGCAACAATAGTTGTTACAGAAGGGACGACGCCCAGCACGGCGCGTCCCGCGGCCACGTAGGCGATCAGTTGCTCCGCGCCCGCATCGTCGACGCCACATTCGGTTTTCAGGAAGGCCGCCGCGGCGGCCACCTCCGGCACAGCCTGACTCACGTACCCCGGCAGCACGTTACGGGTCTGGCGGTCGATCTCCTCCCGCAGCTCCGCCACAAACTCTGAAAGCTCGCGCGTCCGCTGCGGCGCCTCGCCAAACCAGAACGGCAGGGTCGGCGGCTGCCCGTGTGCGTCCTCCACCAGCACGCGCCCCGCAGTCTCGATCCGCTGGATGCGCCAGCTTGCGTTGCCAAGCTGCACCACGTCGCCCGGAGAAGAGTCCACCGCGAAGTGCTCGTCGAGTGTTGCAATCTGTACGCCCTCCGGTTGCAAAATCACCGGGAAGAGCGCCGTGTCGGGGATTGCGCCGCCATTGGTGATCGCCGTCGTCCGCGCACCGCGCCGCGCCTGCAGGCGTCCCTGCACGCGATCCCGCAGCAAATACGCGCCGTAACGCCCGCGGCTCGACTCGATCCCCTCGGTCAGCAAACAAAGCGCCTCATCGAACTCGACCCACTGCAAGTCGCGATACGGCTGCGCGCGGCGGAAGACCCCAAAGAGCGTCCGCTCCTCCCACGGCTCCGCGGCGCAAGTCGCCACGATCTGCTGCATCAGCACATCGAAGGGCTTGGTCGGAATCTCCAGCCGATCGAGCACGCCGGCCCGCATCGCGCGGATGAGCGCGGCCTGCTCCATGAGGTCGTCGCGCGTCAGAGCAAAGAATCGCCCTTTGGGAGTTGCGCCGCGCCAGTGCCCCGCGCGACCCACGCGCTGCATCCCGACAGAAATCGCCCGCGGCGACTGAATCTGGCAGACCAGATCCACCGTCCCGATGTCGATGCCAAGCTCCAGCGACGCCGTCGCGATCAGCACGCGAATCTCGCCGTTCTTCAGCCGCCGCTCCGCGTTGAGGCGCAGCTTGCGCGACAAACTGCCGTGATGGCACGCAACATTCTCCGTGCCCAGACGTTCACCCATCTGGAACGCCAGCCGCTCCGCCATCGAACGCGTGTTGACGAACACCAGCGTCGACCGGTGCTGCAGGGTCAGCTCTGCGAGCCGCGTGTAGACGCTCTCCCAGATAGCCATGGTCGCGACGGAGCCCAACTCGTCGGTCGGCACCTCGATCGCCAAGTCGAGTGTCCGCCGCTGCCCCGCCTGTACAATCTCCACTTCGTCGCCACGCGTGCCGCCCAGGAATTGCGCCACCAGTTCAATGGGATTCTGCGTCGCCGATAGCCCAATGCGTAACGGTGGCGGATACTTGAGCAGACTCGCGCCCACCATCAGCGCATTTTCCCCGGTCACCAGCGCGTCCAGCCGCTCCAGGCTGAGCGCCAGATGCGAGCCGCGTTTGTCGTCGGCGATCGCGTGAATCTCATCGACGATGACCGTGTGCACGCGCCGCAGATGCTCGCGGCTCTGCTGGGCGGTGAGCAGGATGTACAGCGATTCGGGCGTCGTGACCAGGATGTGTGGCGGCGTCTTCAGCATGGCGCGCCGCTCCGCTGCGGGCGTGTCGCCGGTCCGCACCGCGGCCCGCACAGGGGGGCACAGATACCCACGCTCCAGCGCCAGCTGCTGAATCTCCCGCAGTGGCGTCTCCAGATTTTTCTGGACGTCGTTCGAGAGCGCCTTCAGCGGCGAAACGTACACCACCTCGGTCTCGCAGCCGAGGCGGCCTTCGATCGCCTTGCGGATCAGCCCGTCAATGCAGATGAGAAATGCGGCCAGCGTCTTGCCCGACCCGGTCGGCGCGGAGATCAGCACCGGCTTCTCCGCCAGAATCACGGGCCAGCCCTGCTCCTGGGGCTCGGTCGGCGTTAAGAAGCGGCGCACGAACCACTCCTGCACCAGCGGGTGCGCCCACTTGAGGCTTTCGGGGACGGAGAGGTCCGGAAGATTCTCCGGGACTGGGGTCACCGGCGACAACATCCGCCTATTCTACCGCGAATCTTCGTTTCTTCTTCGCCCCCGGGCGGGAAGCAGCTTCGCGATGCGTAGTCTCCGCGGCAGCCTGCTTGATCGGACTCGCCCAGGCGGGGCATCCTGACCATGTATCCTCCACCCAGCAGGCACGGAGAGGCCGATGAACCCGATAGCCGAGGAGTGCATTGCGCTCATCGCGAAACAGAAGAGCATATCGCCCGGACAAATCCGCCTCGACAGCACCCTTGAGGAGCTCTCCCTCGATTCGCTCGATCGCGTCAGCATCGCCTTCGACCTCGAAGAGAAGTACGACATCGAAATTCCCGAAGAGAAGCTGGGCCAGATCAAGACCGTGAACGACATGGTGACCGGGATCGAAGAAGCTGTGCGCCAGAAGAGCGCCAAACCTTCCGCAACCGCATGACGCGCGTGGTCATCACCGGGGCGGGCTGCATGACGCCCATCGGGCAGGATGTGGCCAGCTTCGCCGAAAATCTATTTACTGGCCGCAGCGGCATCCGCGAGATGATGGATCGGCCGCCCGAACTACACTTCTCACGCACCGGCACCGTCGAGGATTTCCGCCAGGCGGAATGGCTGACCGCCAGCCAGCGCCCGATCGCCGACCGGACCTCCGCGTTTGCCATTGCCGCGACGCGCCAGGCGGTAAGCCAGTCCGGCCTGGTCGCCGCCTATTCCGGCGACTCCATCGCGGTCATCTTCGGCTGCTCCACCGGCGGCCGCACGACGGAAGAGCAGGAGTATCGCAAGCTCTACACCACCGGCGGGCGCATTCATCCGCTCACCGTGCCACGCGTGATGGCCAGCGCCGGCACCAGCCTGGTGAGTATGGAGCACGGCTGCACGGGCCCGGCGTTTACGCTGACGACCGCATGCGCCTCGGGCACGCACGCCATCGGGCTCGCGTTTCACCTGGTGCGCTCGGACGCTGCACGGGCCGCGCTCACTGGCGCTCACGAAGCGCCGCTGACCTACGCGTTCCTGAAAGGGTGGGACAGCCTGCACGTCGTCTCGCCGACGGCGTGCAGGCCCTTCGCCGCCGATCGCGACGGCATGACGCTGGGCGAAGGTGCGGCCGTTTTTGCCATCGAGGCGCTGGAGTCCGCGGTTGCGCGGGGAGCTGAAATTCTCGGCGAGATCGTCGGCTTCGGCATGTCTTCCGACGCGCACCACATCACACAGCCGAATCCGGCCGGACCCGCTGCGGCCATGCTGCGCGCGATCGAAGACGGTCACGCAACGCCTGACGAGGTCGGCTACATCAACGCGCATGGGACGGGCACGGACGTGAACGACCGCGTCGAGGCCGAGGCGATGCATCGCGTTTTCGGCGAACGAGCGCGCACGCTCTCCATCAGCTCGACGAAGGGACTGCACGGCCACGCCATCGGCGCTTCGGGCGCGATGGAGCTGCTGGCCACGGTGCTGGCGCTCCGCAGGAATTTGCTGCCTGCGAACGCGGGGCTGGCAGAGACGGGCGTCGACCCTGCGCTGGGCCTCGACCGCGTGCTGCTCGCGAATGAGCCAGCGAGTCCTGGGCTGGCGCTGTCCAGTTCATTCGCGTTTGGGGGATTGAACGCGGTGCTCGCGGTGCGGCGGTTCGAGGGGTAGGCCTCCGGCCTAGCGCGCTATACTGGCCGCCAAATCTTTTCTCCAGGAGATCCTGTGCGAAGCTTCGCAATTGCGGCGTTCGTGTGTCTCCCACTATCAGCCGCGCCTGCGGCCCAGGACGTTCCCTCCTTCGTCAACTCCGAAACGCCGGCGCTGGTGGACACTTACAAAGACATCCACGCGCACCCGGAGCTGTCGCACTTTGAGGCCCGCACCTCGCACATCCTGGCCGAGGCTCTGCGCGCCGCCGGTTACACCGTCACCGAGCGCGTGGGCCGCTACCCCGACGGCTCGCAGGCCTACGGGGTCGTCGGCGTTTTGAAGAACGGCCCGGGACCGACGCTCATGGTGCGCGCCGACATGGACGCGCTGCCCATCGTCGAAGAAACCGGCGTCCCCTACGCGAGCCACGTCACCATGAAGGACCTGGCGGGCCAGACCGTCGGGGTGATGCACGCCTGCGGGCACGATGTGCACACGACGGTGATGATCGGCACGGCGCGCGCCATGGTGGCGATGAAGTCGCAGTGGCATGGCACGCTGATGCTGGTCGGCCAGCCCTCTGAGGAAACCATTGACGGCGCCAAAGCCATGCTGGCCGACCATCTCTACAAGCGCTTCGGCCGTCCCGACCGCATCATCGGCCTGCACGACACGAATGGACTCGCTGCGGGCACGGTTGGCGTGCGCAGCGGCGCGTCGGCGGCCAGCTCGACCTCCATCGACGTTGTGATTCGCGGCATCGGCGGCCACGGCGCGTATCCGAACGCCGGGCGCGATCCCATCACGCTCGCCGCGCTCTACATCACGCAGATTCAAACCATCGTCAGCCGCGAAGAAGACCCACAGGATCCCACTGTCGTCACCGTCGGACACATCGAAGGCGGCACCAAGCGCAACATTATTCCCGACCAGGTGAAGCTGGAGCTGACCACGCGCTCCTTCTCCGACAAGAGCCGCGACACCGTCATCAGAGGCCTCGAACAGATGGCCGCCGGCATCACCGCCTCCGCTGGTTTGCCGCCGGAGAAAGCCACGACCGTCACCGTGCTCGACGATGAGTCGACGCCGGTGCTCTACAACGATCCCGCGCAGACCGCCCTGGTGAGGGCGACGTTGGTGAAAGCACTCGGCGCGGACAACGTCTCCGACATACCGCGAGCCATGGCGAGCGAGGACGTGGGGGTCTTCGCGCTGCCGAACCACGAGATTCCGCTGACCTACTTCATTCTGGGCGCGATGGATCCGGTGAAGCTGACCGCCGCACACGCTGCCGGCAAAGAACTGCCGGGTCCGCACACCAGCCGCTTTGAGCCGCTGCCCGAGCCGACCATCCGCACCGGCGTGACGGCGATGACGAGCGTGGCGATTTCGCTGCTGCAGTAAGCGGCTCCTTATGGGAGTTCAAATGAAGCTCAACCAATCCTTCACCGCCAAACTCCAAAAGAGCCCGAACAAAGGCGGCTGGACCTATGTGATCTGGCCGGATTCGGTGCAATTCTTCGGGACGCGCGGCCTGGTGAAGGTTCGCGGCAAGGTCGATGGAGTTTCTTTCCGCAGCTCGTTCATGGCTCTCGGCGACGGCAGGCACAAGCTGCCGGTAAAGGCGGACATCCTGAAAGCGATCGGGAAAGACGCCGGCGACTCGGTGACGGTGCGGCTGGAAGAACGCATCGTCGCAAAGTAAATTCCCGCCTGCAAGTTTCTCATTGCACAAAGTTTGGTGCATGGCTATACTTCCGCAATCCCCCAAAAAGGAGGCAATATGGGAAAGATCAATGCCGCCCGCTGGATTCTGTGTGGTGTGATTGCGGGCATTGTTGGGGATTTGGTTGGGAGTCTCGTGGACGGCGTGCTGCTCGCGCCGCGCTGGAACGCCGGACTGCTCCGGCTTGGCCAGCATGCCATGAACTCGACGCAGATCGTCGAATTCAACGTGGTGGGAATCTTCATTGGGCTGGTTGGGCTGTGGATTTATGTGGGCATCCGTCCTCGCTTCGGCGCCGGACCGAAGACGGCGATCTATGCCGGGCTGGCCACGTGGATCCTCGCATTTCTGCTGCCGAATACCTCGTTCATGTACATCACGCCCCTCTACTCGCATCACCTGACGCTGTATACGACGCTGGGCAGTTTAGTCGGGTGTTTGCTCGCGGCGCTGGCAGGCGCTGCGCTCTATAAGGAAGCGTAGGGCATTGGGCCACAAAGAGAACGCCGTGCAGGCTCAGCCATTGCGCCTGCACGGCTTGTTTTTCTCTGTCGACGCCGCGAGCGATCCCTCTGCGATCAGAGGTTAGCTTTTCGATTGCCGCTGATCAGACGGATGATCAGGGTCAGAATGATCGCACCGATGACGGCGATCACGATGCTCATGATCAGGCCATGCTGGCCAATCCCTCCGAGGCCGAGATGGCTGGAGAGGAAGCCGCCGATCAGCGCGCCAACGATTCCGACCACCATATCCATCAGGAAGCCAAAGCCCGACCCTTTCATGATCTTCCCGGTTAGCCAGCCAGCGATCGCACCGATAATGATCCAGGCAATAATCCCGTGTCCCATCATGTTGATTTGATCTCCTTCTTTTCTTAGTTTTAGGGGGAAAGGAAGGGATACTCGATCCGGAGACAAAGGTCAACAGAAAAGAAAACGATGGCGTTTCGGTAAACACCGGCCAGGGCGGACCTCCTTTCGGCTGGCATGCTCCAGAAATGGTGCACACTGTTACCGCAATCCCACCAACCCACGCACCGAGGCAATTAGCTTCTGCGGGTCGTAGCCCACGCCATCCTTGAAAACGGTCTCCACCTTTTCCACATCCGCGATATTCTTCGCGGGATTCCCGTCCACCACCACCAGGTCCGCAGCTTTGCCAACAGCAATCGTCCCCAGCTGCGCGTCTTCGCCGAGCCACTGGGCCCCGTTCTGCGTTGCGATGTGGATTGCCGCCTCTGGCGAGAATCCGGATTCCACGAGCAGCTCCAGGTTGCGCTGATCGCCGAAGCCGGGGAGAACACCGCCGTATCCGGTCGGATCGCAACCGGCCATCAGCACGCCGCCCCGCATAACAAAGTCAAGCTCGAACCGCTCCTCCATCTTCAGCAGGCGGCCGGAGATGCTTTCAGACGGCTGGTCCTGCGCCCGCTCCGCAATGGCCGCGCGCGTCGTCGCGTAACTGCCCCAGGCATCGGGCAGCAACGAGGTGCGCACGCGCATCTCCTCGCTCATCGGCGGGCGATTCGGCGCGAAGCTCTCGAAGATCGCCAGCGTCGACGTGACGGCCACGTGGTGGTCGATGAGGAACCTGATCGTCCCCTGAATCTCCGGCCCCTCGACGTCCATCTTCGCCAGCTCGGCTTGCGCAGGACGCTGCCCTGGGCATACGCCGGTCTTCTTCTGCGAATAAAACTCCGTGTCGACCACCAGCCCGTGCTCCAGGTTGTCGATGCCCAGCCCTGCCGCCTCTTTGAAGCCCACGGCGCACAAGTGCCCCGTGATTTTCAGCCCGTGCTCGTGGGCGTGATCGACCGCAGCTTTCAGCTCCTCGGGCGTGATGTGCGTGTAGGCCTTGAACGACGTCATGCCTTCCGCGGCCCAGTAGTCCACCAGCCGCGCCGCATCGTCGGGGCCGGTGAGCGTGTGGAGCTGCGGCCCGAGCGCCGGCGAACCTTCGAGATAAGGACCGGTCAAAAACAACTTCGGCCCGGGAATCTGCCCCGCATCGATCGCCTGCTTCACCGAAATGTCGGTGTAGGGTTCGAGACTGCCTGCTGTCCGCGCCGTCGTCACGCCGCCGGCGAGATAGAGGCGCGGCGCCGAGTCCGCCATCTCGCCGTAGAGTCGCAACAACCCCGGGCCGCCGTCGGGCAGCGGATAGAAGAGATGCTCATGCATGCCGACGAGGCCCGGGAAAACGGTCTTGCCCGCCAGGTCGATCATCTTCGCGCCCGTCGGCATCAGCTGATCGCCGGTCTGCGGCCCTACCGACGTAATCTTTCCATGCTCGAGAACGATCATTTGATTCTCTTGTGCCGGCGCGCCGGTCCCGTCGATCACGCGCACATTTTCGAGCACAACGACCGGCGCGTCGACCTTTACAAACGGCTGGAGCGTGGCCGGAACCTGCGCGCTTGCCACCGCTCCGCACAATAAACCCGCCAGCGCGATCGAACTTCGCTTCATCGTTGCCTCTCGCATTCCTGGAATGGGGAAGGAACTCCCACTATCCGTGTAGGCAGGGCACGTCGTCAAGGCATCGTCGCGCGGGCTCGCCGAGGGCGCGGCGGTTGGTGAGCCAGCGACCTGCTCCTCGAGCCCCTACCCCCCATCCCCCCCCTCCCCCCTGGGGGTGTGGCAAGCCGTTCATTATTCAGAGGCGAAAGGGTACCGTAAATCAGGTATTACCCTCCGGTAGCCGGTAGCCGGTAGCCGGTAGCCGGTAGCCAGCAGCCGTAGCGAGTGGCCAGCCCCGTCCGGGCCTGGAACCCTCCTCGATAGTTCGCTCAAAGGGACCGGTCGGCGCACGGCCTGGGCCCCGTTCGAATGGTCCGCCCAGGCGAACTCGCTCAGGGCAGGCTATGCGGGAAACAAAAAAGCTCTGTTCGGGGACGGCGTGAGCCGGGCGGACAGAGCTTTCCTTATGCTTTCAGGTTAGGAGTTTTGCGGGGCAGGTTCAAGAGAATTCGGAGGGGCGCGCGGTACGAAGGTCATGGGGCGGGCAAGCGAAGCGACATGGTTGAAAGTTCCGAGTCGCCGACCACTCGCCAGGAACCCGGATTTGGCGCGAAGAATTACACTGAACACCGCCATCGAGCTCAGTGGAATCCTCGATTGTCAGAAAAGCGCCATGCATCCGGTCATTGAAGTTTCCGGAGTCCGCAAGACCTACGGCAAGACCGTCGCCGTCGAGGAGGCGTCGTTCGAGGTCAACGAGGGAGAAATCTTTGGATTGATCGGGCCCAACGGAGCCGGGAAGACCACCACGATGGAGTGTATCGAAGGGATTCGCAAGCCCGACCGCGGCACGATTACAGTGCTCGGTCTTAACCCTTTTCACCAGGTGTACAAGCTGCAGGACCGCATCGGAGTTCAGCTTCAGCAGGCACAGTTGCAGAAGCGCATCAAGGTGTGGGAGGCAGTTGATCTCTGGGCGTCGCTATACGGGAAGAAAGCCATCGATGGAAGGCGGCTACTGGAACAGCTCAGCCTCACCGACAAGCGGGGCGCCTGGTTCATGAATCTCTCAGGAGGTCAGAAACAGAGACTGTTTATCGCTCTTGCCTTGATCAACGATCCGGAACTGGTGTTTCTCGACGAACTGACGACCGGCCTCGACCCCCAGGCGCGGCACGCAATCTGGGATCTGGTGCGCGGCATCCGCGAACGAGGCAAGACCGTGTTTTTGACGACGCATCTGATGGAAGAGGCCGAGCGGTTGTGCGACCGGGTCGCCATCATGGAGCACGGACGAATCATCGACATCGACACGCCGGAGAGCCTCGTGCGCCGGCACTGTCCGGAGCGTACTGTCGTTCTGGATGCCAACGACCCCGCTGCCGGCAATCACTTTCAGACCATTCCTGGAGTAGAGTCCGTGACCTGGGAAAACACGCGATTCACCATTCGGGGGCGGGGCGACGACCTGGTCACCGAGGTGATTCATTGTCTTTCGGAGAATCGGATTCGGGTCACAGATTTCCGCACCGTTCTCCCCAACCTTGAGGACGTCTTTCTGAAACTGACGGGCCGCTCCATTCGCGAATAGGATCGACAACGATGCTGCGTGGACTGTGGAAACTGACCTGGATCGAGATGAAAGTCTTCATGCGCGAACCCCTGGGCGCGTTGGGCACCATTGGTGTACCTGTCCTGATTTTTGTTGTTTTGGGGCGCTTTGCAAATTTCAGATCCGGGAAGCCTTCACCGGCTGTCATGGGTCTGTCCGGCGCCGACCTTCCTGTCCTCGTGGCGCTGTTGATCTCTGTGAGTGCGGTCCTTTCGCTGGTAACCATCATCTCCATCTACCGCGAGGGGGGCATCCTCAAGCGGCTTCGTGCTACGCCGCTGCGCCCGCAAACCATCCTGAGTGCCCACGTGATCGTCAAGCTCCTGCTCACTGCAGCAACATTAGGGTTGATGTTCGTTGCGGGCAAACGCTACTTTCCGCCGGGAGCCCATGTTCCATGGCTCTCGTTTACCATCGCGCTGCTCATCAGCACCTGGAGTGTTCTGGCGATCGGCTTCCTCATCGCCAGCATCGTTCCCACGGCGCGCTTTGCGCAGCCGATCGGCGCCGTCATTCTCTACCCCATGATCGCTTTCTCGGGACTCTTCGTTCACATTTCCGATCTGCCGCCGGCGCTGCGTGCTGTGACGCACGTCTTGCCGCTGACCTACGCCGTGCGCCTCCTCGAGGGCATATGGAACGGAGACGGCTGGTTCGCTCACTGGGGTGACATAGCAGCATTGACGGTCTTGTTTCTCCTTTTTACATCGATTTCGGCAAAGGTTTTTCGCTGGGAGTAGCACGGCTCGCGAATCGTTGGCGCACGGTGCTCAGCCGTAAATTGGAACCACCATCTCATGTTCGGGGCGGTTGACCATACATTCCGTATCGCCGACCATACAGGCATTACAAAACACAAGCGCGTTTCGGGGGACTAATCCGGCAGGGAGTTGCGGGCCTCGTGGTGGGCAAGGTATACGCTGAGAGGCACGCGCGCGTCGAGCGATATTGCGAAGAATCCCAGGGGCATCCTGGTGGACGTGCTTCGGGTGGACAGCGGGCGGGTTACCGGCAACAGGAAATAACGGGTTGGGATTCCGAGGCCGGGTTGAAATGTCCGTATTGCCGACATCCGGCAAGAATCCGTGCTTGAAACGCATTGGCCTGATAGCGCCAATGGAGAACGCGATACCTCATTGGCTCAATTTAGGGCCGAGGCCAGGTATGCTTCTCTCCTGGGGTGAACGGGGCTGTCGCATCCTTATCTATCCAAGCAAAGGTCCTCACGATGAAGCAGAATTTCGCCGCAATGATCCTCGGGGGTACCGGGCAGGTCGGGGGTGCAGTGGTTGCGGAGCTGCTGGCAATTCCGGAGTGCCGGGAAGTAGTGATGGTCACGAGAAAGCCCATTGCGGCGCGATCGCGGGTGCGCAACGTGGTTCTCGATACCGGCGCTGCTGACTTTGCCGAGCGCACAGAGGCCGTTGCCCGCGAAGTTTTGAGCCAGGGTCCCGCCAGCGCGGTGAGCTGTGTGGGTGTCGGTTCCGGATCGATGCACTGGAGCGAAGAAGAATTGCAACGACTTGAACTCGGCGTCGTCGGCGCCTTTGCGCGTGGCTGCCATGACGCCGGAATCGCCCAGTTTTGCCTGCTTTCCGCAGCAGGAAGCACAGCCCGCAGCCGGTTTCGCTATGTCCGCGTCATGGGCATGAAGGAAGACACCGTACGCAACATCGGTTTTACCCGCCTCGCCATCTTTCGCCCCGGCATCATTGTCGGCAACGCTCATACGCCGGCCTGGGTCGGTTGGCTGGGAAGACTCGTGCCTGGGCCGTTTGGCAATATCGATCAGCGAATTCTCGGTCGCTCCATCGCTGCCGAGATTGCTTCGCACAGTCGAGAGACCGGTGAAGTTACCCGCGAAAATGCAGCAATGAAAAAACTTGCTGCGCAGTTCCAATAGCGTGACTTTGGAATACCTGCGTGGGGTCGAATCACCGGGAATGCGGAAGTCCACAATAGACAGCCCAAAGCACCACCAACCGTCCTCTTGCCGTACTATGCTCTGGCGTGAACGAATCGACATGGTCCTGCGTCTGAACGGTATCCGGGAGGCTGACATGCACAGATATTTCCTGTTGCTTGCCCTTGCAATTCCGTTGTGCGGTCACTGTCAGAGTTACGTAGACTCACCTTTTTACAAGCCCGCCTCTGCCATTCCATCGACGGCGCGTGTCGAGGGATATGAACACGGCGGCATCAAGGCGAACGGCGTTGTGATTGACTTATCCGAATCGGAGCCTTCGTCGTCTCCCGATTTCGGCGAAATAGCGGGCTGGTCCGTTGCAGCGGACGTAGATGGGAGCAAGCCTGCCGAGCTTTTCCATTTCTACATTCAATACGACCATTTGAATGTCGCTTTTGGGTATGACCTGCTGGCGGAACCCGTCGAGGGCACGGACAAGATCAAGTGCACGTTCAGCGCCTTCACCAATCCACGGGGCTGGACCGGGTTTCGCGACAGAGAAAAAGAAATTGTCCCCGTTGCGCTTCCGTCGGACCTGACTCCTCTGGTGGTCCGATCAGGCGATGTCATCTCCATCCCGACGCTTCCGCTCGGTGAGGGCAGGATCGCCGTGGTCCACTATCTTCGGCTGACCCGCACCGATCTAACGTCTGACTCAGCTCAATAGTCGGCGATGATTGTCGGGTGAAGCACGAGTCATCCGTACGCGCTCCGGAGAGGGCTATGGGTGGGTTGTGGCGCCGGGCGAAGCAGGCGCGTTTGGCGTGGCGAGAGCCGGCGGCTGGACCTGTTTGTAGCCTGCGGGGATTTCGAAGTGCGAGGGATCGACCGGAGCCGATGAGAAGTTCGATGTGGTGATCTGGGTTTCCATGAGGATGGCGCTGGTGGGTTGGGCCTGGGTGGCGGTGTTGTTCTGGTCGGAGGTCTGGTCGGGCGGATTGTTCTTCTTCTTGCCGAATCCGAAGTGGCCGGGAATCATGGAGGATATGCCGGCTTTGGCGACCTGGCCGGCGCTGGGAGCAGCGGGGCCGGAGTCGGGAGGCAGGGGCGCTTCGGACGCGGCGGGCAGCGGTTGGCCATTGACGGTGGTTCCCATGCGCATGACCTGCATGATGGGGACGCCCTGGAGCTTCTGCATCTCGCCAGCCATATCGTTGAGGGCCTGGCCTGCGGCGGGATTCTGAGAGAGTACCTTGCTGAAGTCGAAGCCGAGACCGATGGTGGCGTCCGACATTTTGTCCGCGAAGCGCTTGTAGAAGTCGCGTACCTGGTCGTAGCCGGGGATCGCGGGCACCATCCACATGTCGTTGGTGACGGCCATACTGCCGGACTGCTGGGTTTGGGTGTCAGTGGCGTTCATCATGAGGGTGAGGATCGACTCGCTGCTTTGGAGGCCGCTGATTTCCTTTTGGGCGCCGGTATTGCGAACCTTGACGTCGAAGCTCATTTTGACGTTCTCCGAGGCAGAGTTCGGGGCGGGCTGGGCAGGCTGGGCGGCGGGCTGTTTGGCGGCCTGTTGCTCCATCTGCGCCCTGGCATTTTCAATGGCCTGCTTGATCTGCGCGAAGGTCATCACGGTGTAGGTCCTTTTCTGGATATCGATCTGGGTGATGGTTTCCTTGTCGAGATCGATGATCTGGATGTTGTCCGAGGAGACGTTGGCGAGGCGATTGTCTTTGAGGTAGATGGTTGAGACGACGGGGTCGCCGAGGTGGCGGGCCTGGGAGCTGAAGATGCCGACGGTCTTCATCATGTGGAGGAGCGAGCCGCCGGTGATCTGCGTCGTCTGCTGATAGGTGTAGTCGCCAGCGAAGAGGGTGGCAGGCAGAGAGAGGGCAAGCGCAAGCAGAGCGTGCTGCAAACGGGAAGACATAGACAGCCTCCGGACAGGATTTTAAGGCGGCGCGGGAGAGAGAGAGAGAACCAGAGAGAAGCGCGGGTCGCCCGCAGTATACCCGCAGGGATAGTGCGCGGCAACGGGGTGGCGTTACAGGGTGGGAGAAATGCGTGCAACATGCGAGTTGTGAAGGCAATCAGAACTCGACAAGATCGGAAAAGCGCACCCCGGGCCAAAAACCTGGAAGTCCTGAACTCAGCCACAACGTGCACGTTCCGGCTTGGCCGATTCCAGGTGAAAGATCATCAAACTTCGGAATGGCCGACCACACGGCCACTTCAGAGACCGCGCTGCACATCTACGCTCCGAGTCTGCCTGGGAGCGCGGTTCGGGGATTTAGACTGGGCACCAGGCCGATCTGAAAAAGTATCGCCTGCCGAGAAGGCATGCCCGAACTCCCTGAAGTGGAAACCATCGCCAATGGTGTCGACCGCCGCGTTCGAGGCGACAGCATTGTCACCGTCTGGTTCAGCAACTACAAGGAGCCGTTCAAAACGCCGCCTGCCGAAATGGCGGCAGTGCTCACGGGCCTGCGGATCGCCGGGGCTCGTCGGGTGGGCAAGCACATTGTCGTCGACCTCACCGCGAAATCGAGCCGCAAACTGAAAGCGCAGTGGCTCGTCCATCTCGGCATGACGGGCCGCCTGCTGGTTTCCGCCGCCGAGGTTCCGCTTCCGCCGCATACGCATGCGGTCCTTCGCCTCGCCTCGGGCCGCGAGCTGCGCTTCGTCGACGCGCGCCGTTTCGGGCGCCTTGCGCTGCACGACATCGGGGTGGGCAGCTTCACCGGTCCCGGCCGCGAGCCTCTCACCATCGCAGCGGCCGACTTTGCGGCGTTGTTCAAGGGGCGGAAGCTCTCGATCAAAGCCGCGCTGCTGAACCAGTCGCTGCTGCACGGGGTCGGCAACATCTACGCCGACGAGAGCCTCTTCCGCGCCGGCATTCGCCCCACCCGGATAGCCGGCCGCCTCACGCGGGAGCAACTGGCTCGCCTCCACAAAGCGCTGCGGACTGTCCTGCAGTCGGCCATCCGCGCCGGGGGTTCGTCGGTTTCCGACTACGTCGACGCCGACGGGGTCGCCGGCTTCTTTCAGATCCAGCATCGCGTCTATGGCCGGGAAGGAGAGCCGTGCCTTGTCTGCGGCACGCCCATCCGGCGGATCGTCCTCGGGGGTCGGGGCACCCACTTTTGCCCGCGGTGCCAAACATCGGTCCAGCGGGCCCCGAGCCCTAAGTAGTCCTCCACGGGTGTTATGAATTTCCGGACTTAGCGGTTCGGGGTTCTACGGGAATCTGAATGGAATGGGCCTGTCCACTGGGCTTAAACCATTGATTTCAATCCTTCAACGAAACGGCCCACAAATTGCAATTCATCACAGTGCCAGCGACGTATAGGCCCGCGTAAGTGGGCTGGTGCGACAAGAGATTCCGGCCGTCGAGAGCATCATCCTTCGAGATTCTGCCCCGGCCGGGATGCAAAGAGTCCTGATCCATACTTGGTTCTTTAAGGATATAGGGCGACTTCAGGGAGGCCAGTGACTGGCCGTCAAGCGAAAAGCCATCCGGCAGACGGATGGCTTTTTTGCCGGGCCTCTCCCGTTACTATCTCGCATCGCGCGGTCGGCCCTGGCAGGAAGGGACTTGTCAGCACTGACCTCTCGGAGTAGTATTGTGTTTGCCTATCGAGCGGCTGATGCCACGCCGGTTATGCGCGAGGCTCGCTGCGATTCTCGAGAGTCAGGAATTACCCCCGGGAGATTTTCTCCGCCGTCGCGTGTGCCGTCAGAGGAGAAAGCACCCGGTTGCGAAGGTTGAATCAGAATCAGACGGCAACTCCAGTACGTTCCGTTGATTGGCGCGGCATTCGGTTGCGTTCCCCCGTCGCACTCCTCAGGCAGCAGGGCGGGAGCCGTACAGGCCCAGGAACCCAGATCACGTGTGTCGCACAGCATTATTAACTTTCCGGCCGTGTCGGTTGAATCGAAGCCAGAAATATTGGGCCGGAGCTAACAAATTCCACTGTTCCTGACTCCCGGCGAGTCAGGTTTCGTGCCGCGGTCCTCGAGGGATCGCAGTTCACGCCAGCCGGGTCTCAAGACGTGGCGGGAAACAGGAACAGACAGTCCATCGCACCAGGAAGTGCAGGCATGACAACAGAGCAGAACCAGCCGCCGGCGGATAATCCGATCCCGGCTCAGGCGCAAGCAGCCCCCCAGGGGCAAAACCATGGCGAGGGCGGCCGTCGTCGCCGCCGTCGTCGCAAGCGGAACAAGGGTGGCGCGCAGGCGCAGGCCAACGGTCAGGGCCAGAATCAGGCCCAGCCCCAGATCCAGCAGCCGCAACCCTACAAGCAGAAGCCGCCCAAGCCGCAGCCCTCCAGCCAAACCCGCTTCTTTAAGAGCAACAACGGGAACGGCCAGCACCAGGGCGGGGGTGGTGGCGGACGCCGCCGTAACAAGCCGCGGCGCGAGCGCGTCTTCGTCGGTCCCATGGACCACAGCTACCGCACGGTCAACGGCAACGTCGCCGACTCTCCGCCCTCGACCATCGAGTTCCGGAACGGCAACATGAACGGCAATGGCCACTACATGACGGAGAACGCTGCTCCGTGGGAAGCCCCTCCGCCGCCCATCAAGGAAGACGCGCCCACGCGCATCTACCTCTTCATCGAAGACCTGTTCTTCTTCGCGAAGATCAATGAGGCCGCGCGCAAGCTCGGCATCAAAGTCGCATTCGTTAAGAACGACCCCGAGACCGTCGCGAAGATCATCGACGCTCCCGAAGAAGAGCGTGCTTCGCTGATCGTCTTCGATCTGAACAACGTCGCGGCCAAGCCCATGACGCTGATTCCGAAAATCAAATCGAAGCTCAAGAAGGGCACATCGGTCATCGGCTTTCTTTCGCACCTGCAGGGAGACCTGAAGGCCAAGGCTGTCGAGGCCGGATGCGACATGGTCATGCCGCGCTCGGCTTTTTCGCAGAACCTGCCCACACTCCTGCGCCGTCATGGCCTCGACGGGGAACAGGAAGCGGAACTCACCCAGCCGTTCTGAGCCTCGATCGAAAACAAAGCCCCGGTTCCGGCCGGGGCTTTTTCTTTTGCGCTGCGAAGCCGGCGTCGAATCGTGTAGAACGGACAGTGCCTTTTCCGAAGGAGCACGCATGAGCCGGTTCTTCGCCCGCCTTTTTCTGTCTCTGTCGATGATCGCCGCGCCCGCATTGAGCGCGCAAGAGCCGCTCCGCTGGATCGGCACCTGGGCCGCATCGCCTATGGGGGAGCCGGTGAATCCCGGGCAGCCTTCTCCGGCCAACACCACCTATCGTGACGTCGTGCACGTCAGCGCCGGCGGCGCGTCGCTGCGCGTCGAGCTCACCAACGAATTTGGCGCGCGTCCGCTCACCATCGGCTCCGCGCACATCGCCCTCAGTGCGGGCTCGGGATCGATCCAACCAGCCAGCGACCACGCCCTCACCTTCAGCGGAGAGGCCTCCGTCATCATCCCTCCTGGCGCGCCCGTTTTCAGCGATCCGGTGCCGCTTCAGATCACTCCGCTCACCAGCCTCGCCGTCAGCATCTTTCTTCCCGAGCAGCCCATCAACGACACCACCTGTCACCAGGACGCCCGCTCGACCACCTTCATCACGGTCGGAGACACAACCACCGCCGCAACCGTGACCGATGCGCGCCCCATCTATTCCTGGTGCTTCGTGAAGGGCATTGACGTCAGCACGCACGACCCGAGAGCCACCGCTATCGTCGCGTTCGGCGATTCGATCACCGACGGCGCGCTCTCCACGCGCGACGCCAACCGCCGTTGGCCTGACGTTCTCGCCCGCCGCCTGCAGGAAAATTCGAAAACCGCCAGCCTCTCCGTGCTCAACGAAGGCATCGGCGGCAATCGCATTCTGCACGATGGCACCGGCCCCAATGCCCTGGCCCGCTTCGATCGCGATGTCCTCGCGCAGAGCGGCGTGAAATATCTCATCATTCTCGAAAGCATCAATGACATCGGCCGCACCGCGCAGCCGCGCGAACCGGGCGACGCCGTCACCGTCCAGGAACTGACCTCCGGGCTCACCCAACTCGTCGTCCGCGCCCACCAGCACGGCATCAAGGTTTTCGGCGCGACCCTGACTCCGTACGTGGGCGCGCACTATGCCTCGCCGGCTGGCGAGCAGATGCGAGAAGCCGTCAATCAGTGGATCCGCACCAGCGGTGTCTTCGACGGCGTCATCGACTTCGATCAGGCCATGCGCGATCCCGCTAATCCGACTGCCTTTGACCCGGCCGTCGATTCCGGCGACCATCTCCACCCCGGCGACGCCGGTTACGAACGTATGGGCGCCGCGATCGACCTGTCGTTGTTTCATTGATTCCCGATGATCTTCGGGGGTGTTGCCGGGGTCCGAAGAAAATACTGAAGTATCCACTTGACAATTCTCCGAGTCCGCGCGATACTTCAACAGTGAAGTGAATGCTTCACTAATTTCCAGAAGAAAGCAGGATCCCCATGGAACCGTCCGTTACCCATTCCACCTTCGTCATCGAACACCGCTACCCCTATCCTCCCGAGCGCCTCTTCGCCGCCATCTCCGACCCCGCCAAAAAGCGGCGCTGGTTCGCCGAAGGCGACGCTACCGACGTCGAGCTGTACGAGATGGATTTTCGCGTCGGCGGCGCGGAACGCACTCTCTACCGTTTCCGCCCCGGCACGCCGTTCCCCGGCGTCGCCCTTACGAACACCGGCACCTTCCAGGACATCATCCCCAACCAGCGCGTCGTCTCCGCCTCCACCATGATGCTCGGCGACCACCGCATCTCCTCCTCGCTGGTCACCTTCGAGCTGTTGCCCATCGCGACCGGGACCGAACTCCGCCTCACCCACCAGGGCGCGTTCTATGAGGGCTCCGATGGCCCGAAGATGCGGGAAGGCGGATGGCGCAAAATCCTCGACCGGCTGGCCGAGGATCTGAGCCGGTAGTGTTGGAATCAGGAACGAGGAGTGGCTTGAAGAAGAAAGACCCTGCCATTGATCGTCTCTTTCATGCCCTCGGCGATCCCACGCGCCGGGCCATCCTCGATCGCCTCGGCCACGCGCCCACCTCGGCAACGCGCCTGGCCGAGTGGCTCGGCGTCACCGTTACCGCTGTCGGACAGCACCTGCAGATTCTCGAGGACGCGGGTCTGGTCAGCACCGAAAAGCTGGGCCGGGTCCGGACGTGCAGCATCCACCACGCCGGGTTCGACCGCCTCGAGCAGTGGATTCGCGATCACCGCACGTCCTGGGAGCGACGCCTCGAACGCCTCGCGGATCTGCTTGCCGAATCTGACAAGGACTAATCGGAAGCGCAGACTCAGCGCCGAAAGAGCCGATGAATCTTCGTCGGTGCCGCGACGGCCGCCATCTGCTGCACCACTGCGGGCGCCGACAGCGCGAATTCCGCGGCTGGCGCGCCGGACGCACCGAACCTGACCCACGGCTCGGTCTGATACTGCGCCGGGTAGTTCACCTTTTGCCCGCTGAGTGGCACCGTGGCGTGAATGTACGATCCCTCAGGAATCTGTCGCCACCACCGCCCCAGGGGAATCGAAAGATGCCCGTTCCTGGTTCGCGGAATGCACTCCGCGATCCACCAAAACGATTTGAGCGACACATGCAGCATGCCCCTGGGATCGGGCTCCACGTATTTCGGCAACGCCGGCGGCGGCGGAGCCTCGCCCAGCACGATCGCGGCCCGCTGGTCATCGACCAGCAATCCCTGTTTGACCGCCTCCACCAGCATCCACTCGAAGGTGATCTTCGAGAGCCCCGCCTCGCTCTCGTCGTAGCTCCCGCCAATGTCCGAATGCACTCCAGTAAACCAAACCTGCCGGATATCCTGCGCCGGACCCTCCTCCGAGGCCGCCAGCGCCGGCCCCCACAGATCATCCTGGTAGAAGCAGCGGTGCTCGTGGATCGACACCGCGTGCCGTCCCGTGCGAATGATGGGATTCTGCCCGTTGAAGCGCAGGTTGATCGGCGAGGTCAACCATCCATAGGAGCTCACCGTGTCCCACACTCCGCAGAAGTGGACCTCCACTGCCCGCGAGAAAGCGTATTTGAAGGCGTTCTCTGCCGGGATCGTCGATTCCTGCGCCGCCTTCGACTTTTGCGCGTACATCCGCAGGATGTATGGGATCAGCTGTTCGTTCCCCGGTTCCAGCAAACCGTAAACATGCAGCAGGCTGCCCACCGCCCGCGCCGTGTACGCCCCGCGGCTGAAACCGAAGATGAAAATATTGTCGCCTTCCTTATAGGTGTCCATCAGGTAGCGATACGCATCCCCGACGTTGTCCAGCAGCCCCTTGCCGACGGCCAGCCCCTCCACCTTCGACCACCATTTCGCGAAATGGCCGTCGACATTGGGCGATCCCATGGTGCCCACGCCAGGATGGTAATAGGCAATTTGCTCGTCGCAAATTTGGAGGGTGTTGTACAGCTTCACCACGTTCGAATCGGTCTCAGGGCTTTTAAAGTCGTTGCCCGTTCCGTCGCAGCAGATCACGATGTTTTTTTGCATGGAAGGCCCTCGCGCTCGTACGGATGATCGTGCCGGGTGCAGGCACCCGCCCTGTCCGATCACCTGTGAGGAACTTTAGCCGATCAATATACCTGGCTTCCCGCATGGTCGGGGAGAGAAAACAAGAGGCGCTGACGGCCAGGGCAATAGCAAGTCGGCGACCTCGAAACTCAACCGGTGATCCTTGAAAAGGTGCCTACCCAGGCGGCCAGTGCATCTGGCGGCCGCCCATCACGTGGAGATGCAGATGATCCACGGTTTGCCCGCCTTCGGCTCCGGTGCTGATCACCACGCGGAATCCTCTGGCGAGTCCCTGCTCGCGGGCAATGTCGGCCGCCGCGATCAGCAACCGGCCCAGCAGCGCTTCATCGGCTTTCTTCGCGTCGGCGAGCGACGCCACATGCTTCTTCGGAATCACGAGGATGTGAATCGGCGCTTTCGGCTCGATGTCATAAAAAGCGAGCAGGGTCTCGTCTTCGCGCACTTTCTTCGAAGGAATGGCGCCGGCCACGATTTTGCAGAAGATGCAGTCCATAGGTGCTGGTTCGGTCGCCTCGCGATTTCAGAAATGGATGTAGACGCCGGCCATCGGCTCCGACATCAGCCGATACGCGTTGGTCGTCAGCTTCTGCAGTCCAAAGTCGGGCGCCTGGTAATAGAGCCCTCGATACTCGATCCGTAGGCCGATGGCGCTCCCGAGCAGCGGATAGTTGATGCCCGCTCCAAAGTTCGCAGCGGGTCGAACCTGGTAAGGGACATTTTGGCCGCCATTCAGCGACGGCGAAAAAACGGCCGCGCTGATGCCGGCGAGCGCAAAGGGCTGGATGCCCAGCGCCTTCGGGCCGTGCACGTAATACGAGCCGCTGAAGACATGGAGGTTGTGCTGGTAGCCGAACGCCTGCCCGGTGTAGGACTCGGTGAAGCGCGAGTAGTCATACGCAGCTTCGAAGCCCAGCAGGGGGTGAAAGCTATGGCGGAAGCTGGCTTCGCCGCCCACGGATTTGCTGGCGGTATCGGAGATTCCGTTTCCGCTGGCGGTCTGCGTGAACTGGTAGAAGCCGTCGAGGGAAACGTCGTCGTTCCTGAGAGCCTTCTGGGCCTGGACTGCGGAACAAAGGAGAAAAACAGAGAAGGGAGCCAGAAAGAACCGCAAAGCGCTTCGGGAAACCATTCGAGCGGAGAACCTCCAGTTCCATAGTAACGGGCGGGTGGCCGTCCAGCCCTGGTTACCAGAGTTGGACGGGCAGCTTTGGCGCGCGGGAGCAACGAACTCATCGCGCTGCGCGAATCCCAATCACCGAACAGCAGCGGCGCCACCAGCGATGCGGCGTCAATGGACGGAAACAGGAACAGAGGCGATGTGGTCTTCCCAGGCCAGGGTCAGGTCGGGCTTAACCTCGGTGATCGACCATTTCAGGTTCTCCACCATGCTCGCCGGTTTGCTCATGGTCATCGGTGTCTTGCCCAGATCGTGGGAGCCGTCGTAGCGCAGGCCCCATTCGCCGGTCTGCTTGTTGACGATCAGCACCCACTGGTCCGGGTTCGAGATGTCGACGAACAGCGTGTAGTCACCCTTCGGCACAGCAAGGTTGCCAATGGTGAGGTCGGCGTCGGTGTGCAGCGCGGTTGCGGAATTCGCGCCGGCACGCCAGACCGGGTAATGCGGATCGTGACTGATCAGGCCATCGGCGCCGAAGATGTGGCCTTCGCGGCCTTTCACGCCTGGCGAGGAGTACTTGATCGTGATCGTGTGGCCGCCAATCGTCGCCGTCGCTGTTTCCGGCGGACTGGCAGGCGCCTTTTGTTGGGCAAGCATGGTGGAGGCAAAAGCAAGAAGTGCTGTACAAATCAGGAAACGCTTCATGGCAAACGAACTCCTTGAGAGGGTCCGGCTCAGGCCAGGACAATCTCCGCAGACGATTGTCGCACTCGCGCGGGTTGCTGTGGGTGCTTTGACCGAGCCGGTGCATTTCACTCGGGCAGGCCGCTTCCTTTATAGGTTGAGCGGTTGGCGATGAAAAGGACGCCGGTTGGTCCGCCCAGGGCGGACGACCTGGTGGAGCGGAACCTCTATCTCGCTCATGGACTTGCGCCATTCACCCGCTGCAATCGCCGCCTGAGTTGCGATTTTCCCCTTTTAACCGAAGCGGGTTCCTGCGGTGCACCCGTTATCCGTATGCTGGAAACTGGTAAAGCCCTGGCGGAACAACGACTTACATCCCAGGCCGGGCAACACGCGCACGACATCCTATTACCAGGAGATTTCTGCCAATGTCAAAAGCTGTCAAATACGCCGAGAGAGCGGTGACCCTGACGGCTCAGGGCGCCTGGTCTGTTTTCGAGAAGCTGAACAGCATTCGCCCTAATCCTTCGTTCACACCGAAATGGTCCGACAAGCCGCTGCTGAAATCGTGGCAGAAGGAAAAGCCGCCGCTTGGCTGGCCGCGCACCACCGACTCGCTGTGTCCGAAGTGCGTGCCGGAGATTCGGCAGCAGATCATCGACGGCAAGCTGCCGCACGAAATCCTGCTCAACGAGAGAGTCGGCGAGATCAAGGCGCAGATCATCGAGCGCGACGGCAAGATCCTGATGGTGAAGGATTGCCCGAAGCACGGCCACTTTGAAGACGTGATGTCGATCGACACCGCGTTCTTCAAGCACCTCGAAGAGGTCTTTCCAGGCCGCGACATTCGCGCCCACAACGACGACAAGCTGCACAACCACGGTACCTCGACGGTGACGCACGGCCGCGGTTCGGTGCTGACCATCGACCTAACCAATCGCTGCAACATGATGTGCGATCCGTGTTTCATGGACGCCAATCAGGTGGGGTTCGTCCACGAGCTGACGTGGGACGAAATCAAGACCATGCTGGACAACGCCATCACGATTAAGCCGAAGCGGCAGATGTCGGTCCAGTTCTCGGGTGGTGAGCCGACGCTCTCGCCGTACTTCCTCGATGCTGTCGCTTATGCCCGCAAGGTAGGCTACAACTCGGTGCAGGCGGCGACTAACGGCATCGAATTTGCCAAGTCGAAGGAGCTGTGCCGCGCGGCCGCGGAAGCGGGCCTGCGCTATGCGTACCTGCAGTTTGACGGCATCGGCAACGCGGCCAATTCGCACCGCAAAGTCGGCAACCTGTTCGATGTGAAGCTCCAGGCAATCCACAACCTGCACGAAGCCGGCGTCGACATCGTTCCGGTGACGACGATTATCAACGGCATCAACAACGAGCAGGTCGGCCACATCATCCAGTTCGCGCTCGACAATCCGAAGAAAATCAACTTCCTCAGCTTCCAGCCGGTTTCATTTACCGGCCGCGACGAAGCTGTGACCGACGAGCGCCGCACGGCGCAGCGCTATACGCTGAGCCATATGGCGCACGATGTGAAGAACCAGACCGGGCTCGGCGAGCCGACCCGTGACTGGTTCCCGATCAGCTTCATGAGCACCTTCTCCGACTGGGCCGACCTGGTGCACGGGCCGAATCACGAGTGGGGCCAGCTCTCCTGCGGATGCCACCCGAACTGCGGGATCGGCATGGCGCTGATGATCGACAAGGAAACCAGGGAAGCCGTTCCGGTGACCGCGTTCCTGAACGCCGATCGGCTGGCGAAGGACGTGGCGAAGGTTAACGACGCTGCGCGCGGCAAGTTCCTCTCGGTCGTCGGTGTGGCGCTGGCGCTGCTGCGCAACTACGATCCGACGAAGTCGCCGACGCACTTCCGGATCATGGACCTGCTGCAGAAATTCGACAAGTGCTTCGGCGCCACCGGCCGCAACTACGGCAAGGTGACGGGCGATCGCACCATGGCGGACATCGAGAAGCGCCGCGCCGATCGCTGGAACTTCCTGTTCATCGCNNATCAGCTTCTGCGCCTACAACACCGGCGTCGGCTGGCGGAACATCATCGAGAAGATGCACATGACGGCCACGCTCACCAAGTGGTACGACGAGCATGGGCGGCATGAAATCTTCGCCGGCGGCAAAAAGGTCGGTATGGACTCAGCGCAACACACGCTGGTGCTGAACCAGGACCACGTGCAGGCGGCGGCCAACGATACGTTCGAGAAGAGCGGCATCGCGAAAAACGCGCGGGAAGAGAAGCTGCGCGCGCGCGAAGCGAAGCTGAAGCAGGACGCCGAAAACGCCCGTATGGCCAAGCTCTACCGCGAACAGATTCTCGGCGAGAAGCCCGTCGAAGGACTGGTCAGCATCAACTCCATCGCACCGGCTCCGAAGCTCACCAAGGCCGAAGAACCGGTCATGGGGGACTAGGCCTGGCCGTCCAGGCGGCGCAAAATCTACCACCACACCAATCTGCCTTGATCGCAGCCGTGCAGAAAGACCAGAGGCCACTCGGAAACGAGTGGCCTTTGCTTTGGGGGCTCATGGCCGCGAGCGAATCTCCGCTTGCAGGATCAGCGGCAGCATGAGGCGGGCGCGGGCGCGCAGGGCGAAATCGCTGCTGTGGCGGGCGTCTTCCAGCATCAGCATCGCCTCGTCGCGCAGGTCTGGTTCGCTGGCGGCGAGGACGGCGAAGGCTTCGAGGGCCATGGCGCGGACGGCGATGCGATCTTCGGCGAGCCGGGCTCGCACCAGCGGCAGCAGGCGCAGACGCTGCGGGCGCGTGAGGGCGTTGTGCGCGGCGGCAACGATGACGTAGCCGCGCGCTTGCCACTCTTCCATCGGCAACCCAGCGGCGACTTCGGCGAGCACGTCGCCGAAAGCGGCGAGAATGCCGGGTTCGCGGCGGCTGACGAGGCGAGCCAGCTCAGCGGCGCAGCGATGGTCGAAGGGTTCGTCGGAGCAAAGCTCGCGCATCAGCTCTCGGACCGCAGTTTTGCGCGGCCTGGTGAAGAAATCTTTTGCGGCGGCAGCGGCGTCGGTCGATTTCCACACCCCTGGGATGACCTTCGCCTTTTTCATGCGCCGTCAGTATACGTTTCGTGACGAACTGCTTCGTTACAATATTGGGAACTGCCATGCACAGCTTTGTACGTGTTCTTGCCGCTCCTTTTCTTCTTTCTGCCGCGCTGGTTGCGCCGGCTTTCGGCCAGTTTTCGAATCCCGAGTCGAAAACGACGACGGTGCACAACGCGGCGCCGCTGCGTCCGCCGGCGGGGGCGCGGGTGGCGATCGTGGAATTCGAGGATCTCGAGTGCCCGGACTGCGGGCGGACCAATCCAGTGATCAAAGAGGCGATCGAGAAGTACCACATTCCGTGGGTGCGGCACGATTTCCCGCTGCCGTTCCACACCTGGAGCTTCCAGGCCGCGGTGGATGCGCGGTGGTTCGACACAAAGTCGAAGAAGCTAGGCGACGATTTTCGCGACGCGACGTTTGCGGCGCAGGCGACGATCCTTTCGCAGGACGAGTTGCAGGTGTTTGCGCAGAAGTTCGCGCAGGATCACAAGCTGGTGTTTCCGTTTATCGTCGATCCGCAGGGACGGCTGGCACAGCTGGTGAAGGCCGATTCCGACCTGGGCCAGAGTGTCGGCATCCAGCACACGCCGACCATCTGGGTGGTGACGAACCGGACGAGCGGGTCGCCGTTTGTCGAGGTGATCGACCGGTCGCGGCTGTTCACGATGATCGAAGAGGCGCAGGCGGAGACGGCTGTGAAGCAGCCGGTAGCCCGTAGCCGGTAGCGAATGACCTGGAGCCGGCAGCCTGCAGCCCGCGGCCCATGGCCGGTACCCCCTACCCCCTCCCCTGGGGGGCTGTGGCAAGTGGTTCATTCGGCGGGGCCATTAGGGTACCGTGAATCAGGTATTACCCCCGACGAGCCTGGAGCTGGGAGCTGGGAGCCGGGAGCAGCAGCTCTCCGAAACGCGAGGTCCTTCGCCCGCTGGCGCGGACTCAGGATGACAGTCGTCGGAGTCGGGTGGGACGGGGTTGCGAAGGCGGCGGCAGGCTCGGCAGGCGAATTCGGAAGCGGGGCCGAGGCAGGTGGGGTTTCCGGATGGGCAGAGGGGATTGTCGATGAGGGCGGATTTTTTGCGAGGGTGGCCCTGGGCTTTCTGGATGTAGTACTCCCGGCGCTCGGTGCAGGGCGGGCAGTGGCAGGGGAGGCCGGATTCGTGGTTGGGCCGGGGCTTGGGCGGTGGGGGCGGCGGAACGTTGTACTGGGCAGGTACGGGCTGGGGCGGGGGAGCCGGATGCCAGGGGTCGATGTAGCGCTGCTCGGGCGGGGGCTGGTTGACGGAGTGGGGAGCGTCCTGGGCTTGCCAAATTTCATCGGCTGTCGCGGGAACCTGGCAGAGGTGGTTGAGATCGGCGAGGTTTTCGGTGGGAGTCGTGTCGGCGCAGATGATGGATTCGTGATCGAAGCCGATGCGGTGGACGGGCTCGCCCTGGGGCTCGGGGTCTTTGAGGCGGGCGGGGCGAGGGAGAGTGAAGGCGGCGACCTGGGCGGCCCAGATAGTGGTGCGGGCGCGGGCGGGGTCGAGCTTGTTGGAGAGCAGGCCGTGGGCGACCTGGGTCATGAGGAGCTGAATGGAGGCAGCGTCCTCGAGGAGGGGGATGGAGAGGTGGCCGGGATCGGCGAGGGCGGGAAAGCGGTGGTGGTAGTGGGGGTAGCAGAGATGGAGGCCGTGGAGCGCGATGCCCCGGCAGCGGCGGCCGTCAGTGCGGATGGCGCGGCACTGGGGTTTGGGGTGGTTACAGGTGACGGGTTGCGGGGCGGATTCGGGTTCGGGTTCGGGGGTGGCGGTGGTGGCTTCGGTGGAATTGGCGGGAGAGGTGGACATCGTGGTTTCCTTTCAGCAGAGCGTTCAGCGCTCAGCGTTCAGCGTTCAGAAAACCGGGTTCGACGCGCGGACTCGGCGTTCAGCAGGCAATAAAAAAGCCTCGCGGCATTCGCGAGGCTTTTTCTGGACCTGATCCTACTAACTAGTATCAGGCTACCGAGCGGCCTGGGCTGGGGCAAGGGAAAAGCGCGGGACGGGGGTTACGGAAGTCAGGGGTGGAATGCGGCGCGGCGCAAGCAGAGCGGATTCGAAAGGGGAAAGGGCGTGATTGGACGGGACATGACGCAGAGTGACGGAGGGCCGATGACGGGGCAGAATTTCCGTTTGGAGCGAGGCCCGATTCAGGGTAGCAATTCGGCATTGTTTCGGAGATGCAGACGATACTCCGGAGACTGGGGTGAACCTGGCTGGATGCAACGGGGTCGGGTTTTGTTCGGCAAGCTTCGAGGCCGTGCCTCTTCAAAACGCCGCAGGGGCTAAAGCCCCGCAATTAATTTGGCCGTTTACGGCACGACTTTGAAGTCGTGCCCTGACACGGTTCGTAGCTGGCTTGGAGAAGGCGCGAATCCCGGGTCTCAGAATCGAGACCCGGGCCAGCCAGGCCTATTTTTTCCGCAAGGTGTGAGGCCGTGCCCCTTCAAAGAAGCAAATTTTCCGCACGCTGTTTAGTCGGGAAGGACCATGGCCTTGCCGGCGAGGTCGCAGGCGCGCCAGAGGTACCAGCTGGCGACGGAGCGCCAGGGACGCCATTTTTCGGCGCGGCGCTCGATTTGGTCGATGGTGGCGAGCATGGAGGCGTCGAAGGGTTTGGTTTTGGGGAGGCGGAGGAACGTGAGGGCGAAGCCCTTGCGGACGCCGTAGTCGGTGACGGGCAGGACGTCGGGGCGGCCGAGGCGGAAGATGAGCAGCATCTGAACGGTCCAGACGCCGATGCCGCGGACCTCGGTAAGGCGGGCGATGATTTCTTCGTCGGGCATGCGGCGGATGGCGGTGAGGGTGGGGACGGTGCCGTCGAGGGTCTTTGCGGCGAGGTCGCGCAGGGCTTTGGTTTTGGAGGCGGAGAGGCCGCAGGCGCGGAGCCTGTCGTCAGGCGTCTCCAGCAGGTGTTCGGGGGCCGGGTGAAGCTCGCCGAAGGCGGTGAGCAGGCGCTTGAGGATAGCGGCGGCGGCTTTGCCGTGGAGCTGCTGATAGATGATGGACTCGAGCAGGGCCTCGAAGGGGGAGTGCTGGCTCTTGAGTTTGAGCGTGAAGGGGCCGACGCGGGCGATGAGCTGGCCGAGTTTGGGGTCCGCTTCCGCTAACTGCCGGCAGGCGAGGGTGGCATCGTAGCGGACGGCGCGTCGACCATCGATCATGGGTACAGGGTACAGGGTACAGGGTACAGGGTGCAGGGTGCAGGGTGCAGGGTGCAGGGTACAGAGTACAGGGTGCTGGAGATTGCTACTGGCACGGTTACAGATGCGGCGGCGCGCGCAGCCTGAGATTTCCACCGTTGCGTCGCAGAAACGGGCAAGAGCGGACGTGATGAGGGCGGCTGCTCCGAAAAAAAGGCCAGAGATTGCCGCAGGTGCGTTCGCATGCGGGTGACTGCGGTCAATATTTTTTTCTTCACACCCCGTGCGCGGCTTGCAGAGCACGGCGCACTGCCGCTATAGTTTTTCTTTACGCGAATTTGTGATGCAGATCACAACCGGTTGTGATCCAGAACACAGTCAGAACGAACCCAGAGCCCCAAGGCCCGGCCGGCAAGGCGAGTTTCAGGCACTGGAACGCAGTGTGGCAATTTCGGGGAATGCTGTTGAACGTCCGCCGCAGGCTGCCCATCGCGGCGACAATCTCCGGTTTCATTCTCCAGCCATCCACCCGCAGCGATTCATCGATGCACTGAAACGAGGAGACGCAGGACGCATTCATGGCGCAGATTTTTGACCGCAGTTCGAACGCGCTGGCCCGGATGAGCCTGATCCTGACGGGTTTGATTGTGATCGCCCTGGGGCTGACCGCCGATGAACTGCAGCGGTCGCCGTGGGTGACGCGGCAGGGGCAGCGGGCGGATCAGCCGGTACCGTTCAGCCACAAGCATCACGTGGAGGGACTGGGGCTGCAATGCCAGTACTGTCACACGTCGGTGGAGAAGTCGAGCTATGCGGGGATTCCGCCGACGAAGACGTGCATGAACTGCCACGCGCAGATCTGGACGGACGCGCAGTTGCTGGAGCCGGTGCGGCACAGCTGGGCGACGGGCGAGTCGATTGCGTGGACGCGGGTGCACGATCTGCCGGACTACGTGTTCTTCAATCATGAAATTCACGTGAATAAAGGAATCGGCTGTTCGAGCTGCCATGGGCGGGTGGACGAGATGCCCATCATGTACATGCAGAACACGCTGCAGATGGAGTGGTGCCTGAACTGCCATCGGAACCCGGGGAAGAATCTGCGGCCGACCAGCGAGATATACAACATGGCGTGGACGGGAGCTTCGGAGCTGAAGCCGGTATGGTGCGCGGCCGAAGATGTGGCTGCCGGATCGCCGACAGCGGGCGGGGTGACGTGCACGGAGACGGCTCCGGGGGGCGAGGTGCAGATGGCGGCTGTGAGCGCACCAGTGACGGGAGTGCATGCGCAGTTGGCGGGAACGGGGATTGGCAGCGAGGATACGGGCGTGATGCATCTGCCGGCGGGGCTGCACTACACGAAGTTCACGAGCCAGGCGGCGCTGGGGCTGTTTCTGGTGCAGCACTACGACATTCGCAACCCGCGAGAGCTGACCAGCTGCGAGGTTTGTCACCGATGAAGAAAAGCCAGGGTACAGGGCACAGGGTACAGGGTGCAGGGGCGGTGGCAGCAGGGGCTGAAGCCCCCTCTATTTTGGGGTCCGATGCGGCACGACTGAAGTCATGCCCTGACACAAAGCCGGAGAGCGAGATTGGCGTGTTGACGATGGCTGCTCCCGTAAGCGGTGACGGACTGGTGCAGATCGAAGCGAAGAAGCCGGTCACTCTGGCTGAGGTGCGGGCGAAGCTCGCGCATCAGAAGGGGAAAAAGTTCTGGCGGTCGGTAGATGAGCTGGCGGAGACGCCGGAGTTCGCGGAGATGGTGGCGAAGGAATTTCCTTCGCAGGCTTCGGAGTGGATCGACCCGGTTTCGCGGCGGAGTTTTCTGAAGGTGATGGGCGCGTCGATGGCGCTGGCGGGGCTGGCCGGGTGCACGAAGCAGCCGGATGAGCCGATTATGCCGTACGTGAGCGCGCCGGAAGATTTGATTCTGGGCAAGCCGGTTTATTTCGCGTCGGCGTTTCCGTTTGCATCGGGCGCGGTCCCGGTGCTGGTGAAGAGCGATTCTTATCGGCCTATTAAGGTGGACGGGAATCCGGAGCACCCGTATGTGAAGGGCGGGTCGGATCCGCTGACGCAGGCGACGCTGCTGGATTTGTACGATCCGGACCGGTCGCAGCATGTGCTGTATCGCGGCGACGCGCGGTCGTGGCCGGCGTTTTTGGCGGCGTTCCGCTCGATGCTGGCGGACAAGAAGCCTTCGGGCGGGCAGGGATTGTATTTTCTGAGCGCAACGGTGACGTCGCCGACGCTGGCGGCGCAATGGCAGCAGGCGCAGAAGAATTATCCGCAGGCGAAGTTCGTGCAGTACGAGCCGGTGAATCGGGACAGCCACTACACGGCGGGGAAGCAGGCGTTTGGGAGCTTCGTGGACGCGCAGTACAGGCTGGATCAGGCGGACGTGATTGTGTCGCTGGATGCGGATTTTCTGGGCGGCGCGACGTTCCCGGGATTCCACAAGCTGGCGCGGGATTACGCGCAGAAGCGGAAGCTCGAGGGCACGCAGGAGATGAACCGGCTGTACGTGGTCGAGAGCGTGGCCACGACGACGGGGTTTAAGGCGGAGCACCGGCTGGCGGTGAAGCCGAGCGAGGTGGCGGCGTTTGCGCAGGCGCTGGCAGGGGCGGTTGGCGCGGGCAGCGCGGGTGGATATAGCTGGCCGGATCACGAGACGAAGTTCCTGCAGGGCGTGGCCGCCGATCTGAAGGCGAGCGCGGGCAAGTGCGTGGTGATTCCTGGGGAGTTTGCGGCGCCTGAAGTTCATCTGGCGGCGCTTGCGATCAACCAGGCGCTGGGCAATGTGGGCAAGGCGGTGGTGTACACCGATCCGGTGAATCCGATGGCCTCGCTGCAGACTGCGGATTTGCAGGCGCTGGTCAGCGACATGAACGCCGGCAGGGTGGACTGGCTGGTGATTCTGAATTCGAATCCGGTGTACGCGACCCCGGCGGATCTGGATTTCGAGAGCGCGCTGAATAAGGTGGGGACGGTTGTGCATCTCGGCTCGCATGTGGACGAGACGGGAGAGATCGCGCACTGGCACATCAACAACGCGCACTACCTCGAGATGTGGTCGGATGCGCGGGCGTATGACGGCACGGTGAGCATTGTGCAGCCGATGATCGATCCCATGTACGGCGGGCACTCAGCGCACGAGATCGTGCAGTCGCTGCTGGATGAGCCGGATGTTTCGGCTTACGACGCGGTGCGCGGGACGTGGAAAGACCAGCTGTCAAAAGGAGATTTCCCACCCCATCAAGCCAACAGCGGGCTTGCTGGGGGCCCCGGCTTCGAGTTCAACTGGCGCAAGGCGCTGCACGATGGGTGGATCGACGGGACGGCTTACACTCTGAAAACCTTGACGGCGAAGGGCGGAGCGGGTGCGGCGAGCGCACCTGGGGGCGGGGATGCGATCGAAGTGGCGTTCCGGCCGGACAGCAACGTTTATGACGGGCGCTACGCGAACGTGGGCTGGATGCAGGAGATTCCGCGGCCGGTGACGAACCTGTCGTGGGACAACGCGGCGCAGATGAGCTACGCGACGCTGGAGAAATTCGGGCTCGCGGAAAACGACGCGGTTGAGATCACGGTGGGCGGGAAGAAGATCATCGCCGGAGCGCTGGCGATTCCTGGACAGGCGGAAGGCGTCGTGGTGGTCACTCTGGGCCAGGGTCGCAGGAGCGGGCGCGTGGCGGGCGGGGTTGGGTACAACGCGTATCTGATCCAGCAATCGGCTGCTCCGTGGGCGCAGACCGGGGCAAGCCTGGGGAAGACGGGCGACATTTACGACATCTGCGTAACGAAGAGTCACCACATCGATCAGCGATCGGTGAAGGCGGGCGGCGACGGGAGCGGGACGCACTCGATCGAGGGGAATGAGTCGCTGGACCGCGGGATTATTCGCTACGCGACGCTCGAGGAGTTCAAGAGCAATCCGGAGTTCGCACACGAGGGCGAGGGGCGCGATGTGCCGGAGCCGGACGAGACGATGTTCCCAGCGTATCGGTACGACAAGAACGCGTGGGGGATGTCGATCGATCTGAATTCGTGCGTGGGCTGTAACGCGTGCGTGGCCGCGTGCTATGCGGAGAACAATATTCCGGTGGTGGGACGGCAGCAGGTGAAGATCGGCCGCCTGATGCAGTGGATTCGCATCGATACCTATTTCGAAGGCGATCTGGCGGCGCCGCGGGCGCACTTCCAGCCGATGACCTGCCACCACTGCGAGAACGCTCCGTGCGAGCAGGTGTGCCCGGTGGGCGCGACGGTGCATTCGCCCGAAGGGCTGAACCTGATGATCTACAACCGCTGCGTGGGGACGCGTTACTGCTCGAACAACTGTCCTTATAAGGTGCGGCGGTTCAATTTCCTGCTCTACTCCGATTACGAGACGGAGAGCCTGAAGCTGATGCGGAATCCGGATGTTTCAGTGCGGAGCCGCGGCGTGATGGAGAAGTGCAGCTACTGCAGCCAGCGCATCCAGGAAGTAAAGATCGCGGCTGACAAAGAGAACCGCGATATTCGCGATGGGGAGATCCGGACGGCGTGCCAGCAGTCCTGCCCGACGGACGCGATCATCTTCGGAAACATCAACGATAAGGACAGCCGGGTAGCGAAGATCAAGACGCAGGAGCGGACGTACGGAGTGCTGGCGGACATCAACACACGGCCGCGCACAACGTATGTGGCGGGCGTGCTGAACATCAACGAAGAGCTGGCGCGGGATTTGGGAGAGTACAGCAGTTAGCCGGCAGCCTGCAGGCGGCGGGCTGCAGCGAACGGGCAACAGGCGGCAGGCAACAGGCAACAGGAAGCCTCAAGAGGGCGAAAAGAGACGATGGCGACGAAAGACGTACCCGTCAACAATCCGATGGTGGATCCGGTCACCGGAGAGTACCGGGTTATCGCGCCGGGACACACGTTTAAGTCAGTGACCGAGGAGGTTTCCCGGATCGTGCTGACCAGCCACACGCCACTGGGGTGGTGGTTCGGGTTTCTGGTTGCGGGCGGCATTGTCGGGGTCTTAATGACTGCCGTGACGTGGCTGTTCCTGAAGGGGGTGGGCATCTGGGCCATCACGATCCCGGTGGCGTGGGGCTTCGCGATCATTAATTTTGTGTGGTGGATCGGCATCGGCCATGCGGGAACGCTGATTTCGGCGATTCTGCTGCTGTTCAAGCAGGGCTGGCGGAATTCGATCAACCGGTTTGCGGAAGCGATGACGATTTTCGCGGTGGTGTGCGCGGGCATGTTTCCCGTGCTGCACCTGGGCCGGCCATGGCTGGGTTACTGGTTGTTTCCATATCCGAACACGATGAATTATTGGCCGCAGTTCCGGTCGCCGCTGATGTGGGACGTGTTCGCGGTCTCGACGTACGCGACGATCTCGGTGGTGTTCTGGTACATCGGGATGATTCCGGACCTGGGAACACTGCGCGATCGCTCGACCAGCAAGCTGGGGCAGTTTACCTACGGGCTGCTGGCGGTGGGCTGGCGCGGATCGGTGCGGCACTGGGTGCGGTACGAGACGGCTTCGCTGCTGCTGGCGGGACTGGCGACACCGCTGGTGCTTTCGGTGCACAGCGTGATCAGCCTCGATTTCTCGGTGGCGCTGATGCCGGGGTGGCACACGACGATTTTCCCGCCGTATTTCGTGGCGGGCGCGATTTATTCGGGATTCGCCATGGTGCTGACGCTGGCGANNAATACTTCATGATGTGGAACCGGATGTTCGGGCCGATGGGGTGGTCGTATTGGGTGCTGATCACCTGCAACATCGCGCTGCCGCAGTTGATGTGGCTGCGCAGGTTCAGGGTGAACGTGGGGCTGATGTTCCTGATGTCAATCATCGTGAATACCGGCATGTGGTTCGAGCGGTTCGTGATCATTGCGACCAGCCTGACGCGCGATTATCTGCCGTCGTCGTGGGGCACGTATCGCGCGACGAAGTGGGACTATGCGACGTTTCTGGGAACACTGGGATTGTTCACGTTTCTCTTCTTCCTGTTCATCCGGCTGCTGCCCATGATCCCGATGTCGGAGCTGAGGATGATGCTGCCGCAGGCGAAGGTGAGAGAGAAGGCGGAGCCGATTGCGGAGGCAGGTGACTGATGCCTTTACCTGAGGGATTGTACGGATTGATGGCTGAATTCGAAGGGCCGACACAGCTGGTGCAGGCGGCGAAGGCGGCGCATCACGCCGGGTACCGGCGGATGGATTGCTATACGCCGTATCCGGTGGAAGAAGCGGCGGCGGCGATCGGATTTCATCGCGACGAGGTGTCGCTGGTGACGCTCATCGGTGGACTGCTGGGGCTGGCGGCGATGTTCGGGCTGGAGACCTGGATTGCGGTGTGGGCGTTCCCGCTCAACATCGCGGGGCGGCCGTATTTTTCGTGGCCGGCGTTCGTGGTTCCGGCGTATGAGTGGACGATTTTGTGGGCGGGGCTGTCGGCGGCGTTCGGGATGCTGGCGCTGTGCGGG
>PKVY01000109.1:0-18915 GCA_003131625.1 Acidobacterium sp.
ACGGTACGCCTCCGCACGGCGGCATAGCGCTAGGCCTCGACCGCATCGTGATGATCCTGGCCGGAGCCGAAAGCCTGCGCGAAGTAATCCCATTTCCCAAGACAGCCCGCGCCGTAGATCTGATGGTCGACGCGCCCACGCCGGTGAGCGATGCGCAGCTGAAGGAGCTGCACATTCGGCCCGCTCAGCGCAGCTAACCATAGCGGCTGGATGATAGTCTTGAAGCTTGCCATCCCTAGGTTTGAGGTTCCGGATCGCGTGAAAGCTGTGATGTTTCGTCTTTTGGCCCTGGCCGCGCTTGGGGCTTGTCTTGTTCCGCAGTCCCGTATTCATGCGCAGGTCACCGCAACGGCTCCTGAAGCGGAAGCCCCGCAATACGGCCAGCGCTGGGACTTCTACGGCGGCGCGCAATACTCCCACTTCAATCCCAGTCCTGGCCGGAACGTGCAGGCTATCAACCTGCTCGGCTGGAGCGGCTCCGCGACCGCATGGCTCCGTCCGATCTGGGGCATCGAAGGCAGCGCGCGCGGCCTCTATGGCAATCTGGTTGTCCCCGGCAACAGTGAGGGCATTCCGCCCACTCCGCCGATGACCGAGCATTTATTCCTCTTCGGTCCCAACTTCCGCTTTATCCGCGCCCGCAATTACACCGTCGGCATGCACTTTCTCGTCGGCGCCGCCTATGGTGTTTTCGATTCAGGATTCCCGAAAGGCACGCAACCGCAGGACGTCGGCATCTACAACGACAAGCTGGCGCTCGGCCTGGGCTTCGGCCCATGGTTCGACTACAACCTCACGCAGCGCTTGTCGGTGCGGGTGATTAGCGACTGGCAGCCCACGCACTACGGTTTTTCCTGGGAGAATGAGTTCGCCGGCTCGGCAGGCATCGTCTACAAGTTCGGCACCCTGCACACGAAGTAAGTTTGGGCGCTTGCCTGAGTGGGCGCATGCGGCAACCCGTTACGCCTGGCTGACCTTCTCCTTTTTCGCTGCTTCCACATCCGCCTGATGGGCAAGGCGCAGCGCCTGGCGCGTGGCGGAATACTGCGCTCCGGCGAGGAGCAGGAGGCCGGTGAGGAAGGCCCAGATCATCAGGCTCACCGAGACTTCGAACGGCCCATAAACGGACTGCAGGTCCATGTGGGGCAGCACCAGGATGTAGAGCAGCCGGCCCACATCCCACAGCAGGCCGGTGATCACCGCGACCGGCAGCACCGCTTTGATCGGCAGCCGCCGGTGCGGCAGGATCCAGTAGACGACGAAGAACATCCCGACGCTGAGAAAGGCGACGGCAATCTCCAGGAAGATCTCGTGGACGAAACGGTAGACCGCATTCGCGGTGTGTCCGAAGAAGAGAAACGACAGGATCCCGGTTTGGGCCATCGCTGCGCCCACGGCGAGCATGGCCAGGACCCCGATGAGGAACGCCACGCCAAGGGAGACGAGCTGGTTCATGACGTAGGAGCGGTTTTTGGTCACGCCCCAGACCCGGTTGAGGGCCACTTCCAGGGGTAAAAACACGCCGGTCGAGGAAATCAGCAGCATGATGACTGCGGCCACCTGGACGCTGCCCCGTGGATGCGCCAGCAGGCTCATGTTGCGGACCACGAAGTCCTGATTGGAGGGCAGCACGTCGCGCAGGATGCCGCCAATCTCCCTCACCATGGCCGGGGAATGGAAGATTTGCTGGGCGACCGTGAACATCATCACGATGAAGGGGAAGATGGAGAGAATGGTGTTGGCCGCGACGCTGAAGGCGTACGTATGTACCTCAGTTTGGGCGAGATACCGGCCAAGAGCCACAAGGACCGGCCACCATCCGCGCCGCCGCGGCCGCGCCGGCGGTTTGGGAGACGGTGGGGGCGGCGCGTCTCGGACGTCGGGTGGCGCCCCAGCCCGAATCTCAGCCGGTTCTGTCATGAATATCTCTTGGGAAATGCTAACAGGCCCCCTTTTGCCGACCACCTCGACTGTTGCGGGAGGGGTCCGGCCAGATCACCAAAGTTGCCCGTACTTCCGTAACCTGCTGAAAAAAGCCTGTTTTCCACGCAAATTTTTCCTTGATTTCAAAATCGTTTCCTGCCATAACAGGTACACGATTCCCGTCCCCAGGGAAGGTAATCGCGAATCGGAAGGCCAGTTCCTGATGTACCTGTATAGCTGTCACCGTGACTGCCCCGGTAATCCTCAGAGCTGCCCGAACCGCCGATGCTGGGCGGGTGAAGGCAGCTTTTGGTGTCTCTGAAGCTCGTTACATCCGTAACGGAAGTCAGCGCACCCGAGTCGGCGCGGAGGCAACAACGTAGGCGCAAACGATGAAGGAGTCCCAGTGAAAGAGAACGGTGTTGTGAAGTGGTTTAACGGAGCCAAGGGATACGGGTTTATCCAGCGGTCGAGCGGCGAAGACGTTTTCGTCCACTTTTCCGCGATTCAGGATTCGGGGTACAGAACGCTGAATGAGGGCGAAGCCGTCGAGTTCGAGTGCACGCAGGGCCCCAAGGGCCTGAGCGCCGCGAACGTCGTACGCAACACTGCCTGATTTCGGCTTGCAGGCCCGCAGCTTCTCCTCAAAGCGCGCGGCTCGCATCGCCTTGAATGCTGTAGGGGCCAATCCGCCCTGGCAAAAATGAATCGACGATCGGAGTCGCTGCTCCCCCCGCTCTAATTCCGTCGCAGACTTTGGATTGCCCACTGCGCCGCGTCGGCGACGACGGGATCGGTGTCGGCAGACCACTGCCCCAGGATGGGCAGGAAGCGCTGCTGCCCGCTGTTTCCCATGGCGATGGCAAGATTGCGCCGCAGGCCGCCCCATTTGGCGCGCCTGACCGGCGAGCCGTTGAACCAGCGGCCGAACTCCGCCTCGTCCATCTCCGCCAGCCAATCGAGCGCGGGATTCACCAACGGACTGCGCGGCGCGAGGTCCGGGTCTGCCGACGCGGGCGCGCGGCGATTCCACGGGCACACGTCCTGGCAGATGTCGCAGCCGAAGACCTGGCGACCCATGCCTGGGCGCAAATCCTCAGGGATTTCGCCGCGCTTTTCAATGGTGAGGTAGGCGATGCAGCGGCTGGCGTCCATCTGGCGCGGGGCGGTGAGTGCGTTGGTGGGGCAGGCGTCGATGCAGCGCGTGCAGGAACCGCAGCGATCCGCAGCGGGGAGAGTGAGCTGGTCTTCGCGCAGTTCGAGGGAGGTGACGATGACGCCGAGGAAGAGCCACGAGCCGAGCTGCTGGTTGAGGATGCAGGTATTCTTCCCGACCCAACCAATGCCTGCGTAGCGGGCATAGACGCGCTCGACAACGGGGCCGGTATCGACGAAGCAGCGCGACTCGAAGCCGCCCGTCTCTTCCGCCAGGCGGTCGCGCAGCTTCTCCAGCTTGCGCAGCAGGACCTTGTGATAATCCGACGGTCGGCCGCCGCTCCCCGTCCACGCGTAGCGGGCAATCCAGCCGGTTCCTTGCGGGGCGGGATCCGTCGACCGCGGCTCGGCTGAGTTGTAGTTGGCGGCGCAGACAACGACCGACCGCGCCCAGGGCAGGGCTACCCGGAGCGACGACCGGACCAGCGCCCCCGCCTCATCCCGGCGCTTCAGATACTCCATTTCGCCGGCGCGGCCGGCATCGACCCAGCCTTCAAACCGGTTGCGTTCGGCGTGGTCTTCGGGGGAGCCGGGCGCGGGCACGGCGGCGATTCCAGCCGCGTCGAAGCCTGCTTGGCGCGCCAAGTCGTCGATCCGGCTCTGCATGGAGAGAATTGCCATAGGATGCAAACGGTTAGCTGATTTGCAGCCCCTTTCCAGAGTACCTGCGGGGCACAGCGAGCTTTCTACTATGTTGCCGCCCGCAGGCTTCCCCCGTATACTGCAGCCAACAGAGGGCGGTTCCCTCCGTTCCTCCGAAACGAGGTGTGTCTTCAGTCAGAGTCTTTCCCTGACGAGCAGCCCAGTGAACCAGCACCCGGTTCACCGGGGGCCTTGCGGACCCGAAATTCCGCCATCGGAATCGGACGTATCGGCCTGGCGCGCGGTGGTTCGCGTGCTCCGAAGTACCGGGATCAGCACCCTCGACAGCCTCTCCTCCGTTCTTTTCCCCGCCGACTGCCGCGTCTGCGGCCTTCCACTTGCTGGTTTCACCCTCCTTCCTGTTTGCAGCTCCTGCTGGAACGATCTTCCCTCCCAAACCGGGCCGCTTTGCGCGTGCTGCGGGGAAGCCGTCGATTCTGTACCTGATTCTGAAACTGGCCTCGCCGGTGACACTCTGTGCCGCCCCTGTCGCGTCGCGCCTCCGGACTTCGCCAGGGCCGTCGCCCACGGGGTCTACCAGGGCAAGCTGCGGACTCTGTTGCACCTGCTGAAATACGACGGCATGGAGCCACTGGCGAAGCGCCTGGGTGCGCTCCTCGCCGAGCAGGTCGTCGCGATTCCCGAGCTTCCGACTGATTTGCTGGCCGTCCCGGTGCCGCTTTACCGGAAAAAGCGACGCAGCCGTGGATTCAACCAATCCGAACTTCTGGCGCGCGGTCTGCTGGCCGCCCTGCGCCGGCGCCGCCCCGAGTTGCAGATCCAGCTTGCGCACGCGCTGCTGGTGAGGGAGCGTGCGACCGAGAGTCAGGCGGGCCTGAATCCGCATGAGCGCCGGGTGAATGTCCGCGGCGCTTTTGCTGTTCCGCGTCCCGATACGGTCAAGGGACGCAACGTGCTGCTGATCGACGACATTTACACCACGGGCGCCACGGCCCGCGCCTGCTCCCAGGCGCTCCGTCGCGAGGGAGCTGCGTCGGTTCTGGTCGCCACGGTCGCGCGTGCGCAGATGGAACACGCGCAGCACTCAGAAGATCTGCAATGGCGGGAGCCGGGCGCGCAGGAGCTTCCGATGGAACAGGATTTTGTTTTGTGGGAGGAAGGGCGATACCGGGCACCGGGTTCCGGGCACCGGGCACATCAAGCGAAGCAGCTGCCCGAAAGCGGCGCTGACTAGCAGGGCTGACAGGCACGAGACGGAGGAACTATGTCGTTGGGGAAGGCTGGTGTTCACGCTCGCAGACAGACCCTGGGCAAAGTCCTGGGCGTTGCCCACGCCGAAAGCCACAGCCACGAAGGCCTGCGTGTGGTCACGACGGCCCACGCCCTGCAGACGCCGGTGCTCGTGCTGAACGCCTCCTATGAGCCGATCAACATCTGCGGCGCTCGCCGCGCTCTCGTCCTTGTGCTGAAAGGCGTGGCACGCACCGAAGAAGAGCAGGCCACCGAGCTGCACTCCGCGCGCTTGCGCATGGCCATGCCCTCTGTGATCCGCCTGCTCGAGTACCGCCGCATCCCGCACCAGACGCGCGCGCTTTCGCGCAAGAACATCCTGCTGCGGGATCGCAACACGTGCCAGTACTGCGGCGTCATTCTGCCCTCGGCCGAGCTGACGCTGGACCACGTGGTACCGCGGTCGCGTGGGGGACTATCGACCTGGGAAAACCTGGTCGCAGCCTGCCACGCCTGCAATCGGCGCAAGGGGAATCATCTGCTGCACGAACTGGAGCATATGAAGCTGCAGCGCGAGCCGCGGCCGTTCACGCTGCACACCAGCCGGCACATTATGCGGATGATTGGGCACTCCGACTTGAAGTGGCGGAAGTACCTCTACTACTGAGGGGTTTCGGAAAGGCCGGAAACGCTCAGGGGCTAAAGCCCTTTATCTTTTGGCCTTTTTCGGCACGACTGAAGTTGTGCCCTGACACGGTACGGTTGCGAAAGCGAGGCGGGGACCAAGCCGCTTTCTTCTTGCGCATACGAAACACAGTGCCGCTTCTTGTTCGAGTTTTAGTTCTCCGGGAACATGGCGAAGCGCGCTGCTTCCTGCTGGCTGTCGTCGTGAAGAAACGCGCGGCCCAGGAACGACGGTTCCCACTTGGGAGACTGCAGCTCCGGCATCGGCTTCGCCTGAAAGAGCCTCTTGCATTGCCGTGCAGTCCAGCGCGCCCATCGCCTCGACTTCTTGCGGCGCGCGCTGTCGCTCGAAATACCGGTGCCCGCGTACATCTGCCGATAGAGTTTGGAGAGGAAGATGAAGGCAATGCGCGAAGTCACATTGGGACAACAGGCTGATCGCTCCCAGATCGCGCTCCAGTTGTAGAAGCGATCCCAAACCTTTTGCGTCCGCTCCCGAATCTCATCCGAGCTCATGCTGGGATGCGGGGTGAACATCTTTGGACGATTCTCCCAGGGGATGAGCCAGTAGCGCGTAATCGGGACACCGCCGACCATCGCCGGATCGACCGACTGCTGCTTTTCCCAGCGGTTGAAATCCACGGTGCCCGGAAACGGCGTCATCATCACGAACTGGGCGAACGTGACGCCCGCCTTCAGTGCCATATCCACGGTTGCATCGAAGGTCGCCGGCTTGTCGGTGGGCAGGCCGAAAATGAACGAGCCCAGCACATGCACTCCGTGCTCCTTGAAGGTCTGCAGCCGCTTCGCCAGAGCCTCGCCGGAGTAGTTCCAGTCTTTGTAGACCGCTTTCAGTCCCTCGGGCGTCACCGCCTCCACTCCGACCAGCGCGCCTTTGATGTTGGCTTTGCGCATGGCGTCCAGGTAGTCGCCGTCCTCGCCGGCTTCCATGGTGATCTGGGTGAAGAAGACCATGTCGTGGGGGAGCTTGGCCAGCTCTTCCATCAGCTGCAGCCGCTCCTCGCGGATGGCGGTCAGCTCTTCCAGTTTCGCGAGGTTGTTCTGCTCGCGGGCCAGGCGCAGATCGGTGAGGGTCACAGGGTAGAAATTGTCATCGGCCAGGGCGACAAATCTGAATCCCAGCCGCCGCAGGTCCACAATCTCGTCGATCACGCTTTGATAGCGCCGCTGCCGGGGTTGCTGTCCGTCGGTCCGCCACACACTGCAGAAGGAGCAATGCTTCGGGCAGCCGCGGATGGTCTGCACGGAAGCCCACATGTACTTCTCCGGCTGCATCAAGTCCCAGCGCGCAGCAAGGAAATCGCTTCCGGAGATGCGGCCGCCGTCATAGACCCGGTCGGGATGGCCAGCCAGGCAGTCCGCGACGACTTTGGCCCAGATGAGGTCGCCGTCGCCTTTGACGACCGCGTGCGCCTCGCCCTGCTCCAGGGCCTCTTCGGGATACAGTGTGGCGTGAATGCCGCCATAGACGACCCACGCGCCCCGCTGGCGGGCCATCTTGCCGACCTGGTATCCGCGCAGAGCGTTGCCGGTGTGGACGCTGACGCCGACGATGTCCCCGGCCTGAATGCGGTCGGGATCGATCTGCTCCAGCGACTCGTCGACGAGGATGGGGTCTCCCACCGTGGTCGGCGTGGCAGCCGCCAGAACGAACAGCCAGCGCGGCGTAATAACGGCCGTGCCAAAGGAATTGTCGCTGGGATTCACGAGAAAAACGCTCATCGAGCCTGACCCTTTCCTGGTGTGCGCGCGGAGGCCTCAGAGAGCGTCTTGCAGGTTGTGTTGAAACATGCCCGATTCGGTCTGGGGTGTCCGGCGTTTGCAAATCCTTCGCCAGACTACCCCCGATCATACCTGCCAGGTTGCGCCATAGGAAATCGGGAAAAGTAAGAATTCCGCAATTTTGACGGTTACCTGGCTAAAATTCGGCGCTCAACTCTTCGCCGGCTTTCCGTTCTGCCAGCATATTGAGGCATTTCTCGATGCGCCGCGCCCGCGTTTCCGGCCTCTTCGCCTGCGCGATCCAGTCCACCAATTCCTTCCGATGCGAGTACGACAGTGCCGCGAAGGTCTTGTCCTGCGCCGCTGCGGCGAGCGCTCTTTTCAGGTTAGGCGGAATCGTCACCGTCCGCCTGGCCGTGTCCGGCTCCATGACAACCTTCACTGTGTCGCCGATGCCGGCACCAGCGGCTGCGCGAATGGTCTGGTTCACGGCCATGTAATGCGTGCCGTCGCCACGCGGCAGGATGGAACTGCGATACGCGACGCCGTTGATCGTCCCCCGGACCGGCACCCGGCCCTTCGCGCCAAAGGTCGCTTCGACGCTGAAGGGGATGGGCATATGCACCCACGAGCCGCCGGGTCCACGCCCGATCAGCAGGATCGAGAACGCCTGCTTCACTTTTCCTCTGCCGGAGGCCCGGCTGGGCGCGGCGGATTCGCCCATCCGGTGTCGCAAAAGACGCTCCACTTCTTTACCTTGTTGCCTTCCACTTCCGCCAGCCACGCGGCGGTGACGCTCCAGGTCTGGGGCAGCACGCGCTCGTCGACCTTCCATTTACCGCCCGCCTCGCCGAACAGGGCCACGCGGCAGCCATCCACCAGCGCCGCGCCCACGCGGATCCAGTACCCTGGATAAGCATCGAAAAAAAGCCGCCAGCCTTCAATCATCTTCGCGGCGCCGGAGAAGCTCCTCCCCAGCGCATCGGTGAAAGTGTGGTCTTCCGTCATGGCGTCTCGCATCTGTCCGAGATCCTCTTTATTGATGGCGGCAACGAAGGCGCTGGCGACGTCGATGGGCGAAGGGGGCATCGGGTTCCTCCACGGATGAGGGGCAGCTTACCATTACTGACATTATTTGTAATGTGAAATGACGGATGACTTGACGGGGAATTCGCCGAGATGCGCGAGCGTGGTTACCCCAGCGCCGGAAGATGAGGGAGCCGTTGGTCCCGCCGCAGCCGCTGTCACGCAATCTTGTATGCGTAGGCATCGTCGATGACGCGATCACCCCACCTTTGTCCGCCGAGTCGCATTCCTGCGACGCTCGCAGCTTTTCCGAACACCTTGCGCAGTTCCCGGACAAAGGGATCGGTCGTCTTCATGATTAGAGTCGCAGGGCTCTCGCGCACGGTAAAACCTGCTTGATCGAGAGCTCGGTTGACTCGGAGGTAGGCGTCGCCGGGACCCAGAGGGTCGAGTTTCCGCGAAGCGACCACAAAGCGCCAGTCCTCGTACTCGGGGAAGTGGACCCAGAGGGCGAGTGCAAGCGGCAGACCGTTGTCTTCCAGCGCCACGACGATCTTTTCGCCCTTCTTCAGGTCGAGATCTACCAGAGTTGCTTTATCCATGGGAGCAGCCCGTGATGCTCCTCCATTATGGCATCGAGGAAGGCCCTGCAACTGGCTTGGTCCGCAGTTCTGTAGCGGCTGTCCGGGGACCAGGACGTAACGATCTCCCAATTCCTTCGGAAAATATCGTCGCCGCTGGCACGCCGGACGCGAGCCTCATCGATTTTTGCAAGAAGGACCAACTTCCGGAGATCGTGCGTCCAGGATTCATTGACCTTCTTGTCCGGAAAGTCGTAGCGCCGGGATTGCTTTGCAATGCAGGCCTTCAGGGCGCACTCCAGGGCATATCCCGCAAGATAATAGGCTCCGCTGAATTGCCGCGCGCGGACGAGGACCTGAGCCTCCCGGAGTCGAACGTCTGCCAGCGTCTGCAGCTCTCGTCGATTCACTACCACGATTTTATAGAGCAGCTGCCTGTCCCGTGGCGAAGGGAAACGCACTGCGATAAACGAGCGTAACCAGGCGTGCGACGCTATTGCCAGCGCCGGAAGATGAGCGACCCATTGGTCCCGCCAAATCCGAACGAATTCGACAGCGCAATGTCGATCTTGCCCATTTGAGGTTTGTTCGGGACGTAGTTCAGGACGCACTCCGGATCCGGATGGTCGAGGTTCGCCGTTGGCGGGGCGGTTTGGTTGAGCAGCGCCAGGATCGTGATGCCGGCTTCGAGTCCGCCGGCGCCGCCCAGCAGGTGGCCGGTCATTGATTTGGTCGAGCTGATCTTCAATTTGTGACTGGTGGCGTGCTCGCCGAAGAGGCGCTGCATTGCTTTCGACTCCACAACGTCGCCCAACGTGGTTGAAGTTGCATGGGCGTTCACGTAGTCGATTTGGTGGGGCTCGATTTTTGCGGATTTCAGCGCGTTGGCCATGGCGCGGAAGCAGCCATCGCCGTCCTCCGGCATGCCAGTGATGTGGTACGCGTCGGCGCTCATGCCGTAGCCGATAATTTCCGCGAGAATCTTCGCGCCGCGCGTCTTCGCGTGCTCCAGGTCTTCGAGGATCAGAATCCCCGACCCTTCCCCACAGACAAATCCGTCGCGATCCTTATCGAACGGCCGGCAGGCATGCGCCGGATCGTCGTTGCGCGTCGAGAGCGCCCGCATCGCGGCGAATCCACCGATGCCCATGGGGGTGATGGCCGCCTCCGACCCGCCGGCGATCATCACATCGGCGTCGCCGCGCTCGATGATCCGATACGCGTCGCCGATGGAATGCGCGCTGGTGGTGCAGGCCGTCGCCGTCGCCTCATTGGGGCCTTTTGCGCCGTAGCGGATGCTCACCTGTCCCGCTGCCAGATTAATGATGGCCGCCGGAATGAAAAACGGAGAGATCTTGCGCGGCCCTCCCTGCAGCATGTTGTTGTGCTCGCGCTCGATGACGTCGAAGCCGCCGATCCCCGACCCGATGAAGACCCCAACGCGCTCGCCGTTGTGGCCCTCGATCTTGAGGCCGGAGCTCTCCATCGCCTCGTGCGTCGCCGCCAGAGCCAGATGGATGAAGCGCCCCATCTTGCGCGCTTCCTTTTTGTCCACGAATTGCAGGGGATCGAAGTTCTTCACTTCGGCGGCGAAGGTGACGGGAAAGGCGGCGGTGTCGAAGCTGGTGATCGTGGCGATCCCGCTCTTTGCGGCCAGCAGGTTGTTCCAGATCTCGGGAGCTGTATGACCGACAGCGGATATCAGCCCGAGCCCGGTGACAACGACACGTCGTTGCAAGTTTACTTGCCGCCTTTCGCGTTCTTGTCGATGTAATCGATCGCGTCCTTGACGGTCTTGATCTTCTCGGCGTCCTCGTCGGGGATTTCGAGGTCGAAGGCTTCCTCAAACTGCATCACCAGCTCGACCACGTCGAGGGAATCCGCGCCCAGGTCTTCCTGGAACGAGGCGGTGGGTGTCACCTCAGCTTCGTCCACCTGAAGCTGCTCGACAATGATCTGCTTCACCTTTTCTTCCACACCAGATGCCATGCGTCTCTCCTGTGGTGCTCCGTTCACGTTGATGCTGAAATCGGGAGGGGGAAGTGATGCCTCCGCGTGCGCAGGCGCTGAGGTTGGGTATAAGCACACCGCCCCTCAGCACCGAAATTCCAAGTCTACTGACGCCTCCTGGTAGTGTAAAGCGTGCGCAGGCTTTATGATGCGCCTCTGTTCAAAACGACTCCCGGCGCGCAATCTGCTACCGTTGAGACTCACCCGCCTCACCCACATCCACGTCCCCCTCAGGGAGGGCTTCGCGCATGTCTTCTATTCGGTCTGTCCTCATTTCTCTCCTTGGCGTAATGGCCGCTGTTTCTCTCTCGGCGCAGGATCGTTCGTATGGCCGATCCGTTGTTTCCACGCAATACGGCATCGTAGCCACCAGCGACGTGCAGGCTTCGCAGGCCGGGGCCAGGATCCTCGAGCAGGGCGGATCGGCGGCCGATGCCGCCATCGCCGCCAACGCCGTGCTGAACGTGTCCGAGCCCATGATGAACGGCATGGGGGGCGATCTTTTCGCCCTCTACTGGGATGCGAAAACCGGCAAGCTGTACGGCCTGAACGCAAGCGGCTGGGCTCCGAAGGCGCTCACCATCGAACACCTGAAGGCGAAGGGGATCACCTCCATGCCGCAAAGCGGCATCGATTCGGTGACCGTCCCCGGCATGGTCGATGGATGGACGAAACTGCACGACCGCTTCGGGCGCCTCCCGTGGCGCACGCTCTTCCGGCCCGCGATTTTCTATGCGGAGAACGGCATTCCCGTCCCCGAAATGATTCACGATTACTGGAAGCCCTCCGATGGTCCGCTCAGGGCCTTTCCAGAAAGCCGCCGCGTGTTTCTGCCCGGCGACCACGTGCCGGAGACGGGCCAAATCTTCCGCAATCCTGACCTTGCCGGGGCTTTGCGCCTGATTGCGGCGCAGGGGGAGCGGGTCTACTACTCGGGAGCCATCGCACAGGCCATCCTGAAGACTTCCGCCGAGCACGGCGGGACGATGACCGCCGACGACCTGGAGCGATATTCCGCAGAATGGGTCGAGCCCCTCTCGACGAAATACCGCGACTGGACCGTCTACGAGCTGCCGCCCAACGGCGACGGCATGGCCGCCCTCGAGATGCTCAACATCATGGAGCAGTTTCCGCCGGATCCGGCAGGGCCGCACAGCCCGGGTGAGCTGCATACGCGCATCGAAGCGATGAAGCTGGCCTACGCCGACGTGAAGGCCTACGACGGCGACCCACTGTTCTCGTCGATTCCGGTTCCGCAGCTCATCTCAAAACCCTTTGCCGTGAGACGAGCGAAGCTGATCGATCCCGAGAAAGCCAACTGCGACGTCGCGCCTGGGTCCCTCAGTCCCAGCGACACCACGTACCTCTCCGTCGTCGATCGCGACGGCAACATCCTCTCCTTTATCCAGAGCAACTACTCCGCTTTCGGCTCGCACATCACGGTCGATGGGATGGGGTTCGTACTGCAGAACCGCGGCGGGCTTTTCTCGCTCGATCCCAAATCGCCCGACGCGCTGGCCGGCCGCAAGCGCCCGCTCCACACCATCATTCCCGGCTTCATGCAACACGGGGATGAGCACATCGGCTTCGGCATCATGGGGGGATGGAATCAGCCGCTGGCGCACGCCCAGTTTGTGTCGAATGTGGTGGACTATCACATGAACATTCAGGCGGCGCTGGAAGAGCCCCGCTTCACGGTGAACACGAAACTCGGCTGTAACATCGTCATCGAATCCCGCGTCACGCAGGACTCGATCGACCAGCTCACGAAGATGGGGCACGTTCTCGAAGTCCGCAAGGAGTACACCACGGCGATGGGGCGCGGGCAGGCCGTTCTGCACAACAGTAAGACCGGGGTGAATTATGGAGCGTCCGATCCACGTGCCGACGGCGCCGCGATTCCCGAGTCGCCAAAGTTCACCGGCACCGCGCCCTGACGCCGTTAAGGTCCAACTAAAGCAGGAATCAGCGGCCTACTCTTCTTCAACGGTGGTACTCGCCGCCATCTCCGCGACCTGGCCGGACCCCTGATCCGGCTGCAGGGGCAGAGCCTGTTGCTCATGGATGCCCAGCAGCCCCGAGGCCTCGGCGGGCTGCATTTCGAGGGCGCTTACGTCCTTCAGGGTTCTGTTGATCGTCCTGGTCTTGCCGCTGATTTCCTTCAGCGTGTTCTGGACTGTCGTGACCTGGCTCTCCACCTTCGTCATCAGCTTTCCGAATTTCTGGAACTCCGTTCTCGTTGCGCCCAGCACGCGCCATACTTCCGCGCCTTTCCGCTGAATGGCGATGCTGCGGAAGTTCATCTGCAGGGCGCTGAGAATCACGACAAAGTTGGTGGGGCCAGCAACGAAGACATTGTAGTGCGTATGCAATTCGTCCACGAGGCCGGGCATGCGGATCACTTCGGCGAATAGGCCCTCGGTGGGGAGGTACATGACCGCGAACGGGGTGGTGCGGGGGGGATCGATGTACTTATCGCAGATTTTCTTTGCCTCGTTCCGCACGGTGGCGGCGAGGGCTTTACGCGCGGCAGCGCTTTCTTCGGCGGAGCTGCGATCCAACGCATCTTCGAGCCGCTCCCAGTCTTCTTTCGGAAACTTCACATCGATGGGCAGCAGCATTTCGCCCTGCTCGTTGGGAATTCTGATCGCGAACTCCACACACTCCCGGCTCCCCTCCTTAATCGTGGCATTCCTGATGTACTGATCGGGCGAAAGAATCTGATCGAGCTGCGCGCCGCATTGGGTCTCTCCCATGCTGCCCCGCGCTCTCACGTTGGTGAGTACTCGCTTCAGGTCGCCAACCCCTACCGCCAGCTCTTTCATCTCGCCAAGACCGGTCTGGACGTTCTCCAGCCGTTCGGCAACCAGCCCGAAGCTTTCCGTGAGCCGCCTCTCGAGTGTGGAGTGCAACTTCTCATCCACCGTCGCCCGCATCTCTTCGAGCTTCGACGAATTGCTTTCCTGCAGTTTTTCCAGCCTGCCCTCGACGGTTTGGCGCAGGCCTTCCTGACGGCGCTCGTTCGCTTCGGACAATGCACCCAGTTGCTCGGCGATTTCCTTCAGGCGGTTCTTCACTTCCTCGGTGAGTTGCTGCGTGTTTTCCCGAAGATCACGGCCGAGCTGACTGAGGGTAGACTCCACGGTCTCCTTCATCTTCAGGGTCGCGTCAGACTGGGTCATTTGCCCCCCGGACAATGCCTTCCCGATCACCGTCAGCTTGGCATTGAGGTCTTCCATCAGCGTGATGTGGTTCTTCCCCGCGCCGTCGGCGATGTTCTGCAATTTCTGCGTGAGCAATTCACGGAGATCGCTTGATTCCCTGCGAATCTGATCGAAGAAGCGCGTTGCGTCGTCGCGCGATTGTCCCATTCCGGAGGCCAGATCGTTCCGGAGATCCTGGATTCCCGATCGCATATCAGCGTCCACGTGCTCTGATCGGGTGGTAAGCCGGACCATGCCCTCCCCCAGCGCCTGCAGCGACGCTGAAATCGCAGGTAAGGGGTTCTTTCGAAGGATCAGGAGAACGATGCCAATCAGAATTGCGATTTGGAGAGCGATGACAGGGAGCATTTGGGGGGTCTCCAAAAGCAGAATACTCCGGAGAGTGCCGCAGCCCTCGCAAGACTCACCGGCGGGCAGGCGTTCGATGCGAAACCTGGCAGCCGCGAGTGACGCCCGCTGCCGGTTGGATGCGGGAAATGCGGATTTGAGGAGGACCCGGGAGAACAGCCACGGTCACCGGCCGCGATCGGCATCCGCTGGCGTCTGAACAGCAAACGCCCTGCGCAGGCGCTCCCAGGTGACGGCGAGGTCTTCGGGCAAAACACGTGTTTCGCTCACCGCGGTCATGAAATTCGTGTCGCCGGTCCAGCGCGGCAGAGCATGCAGGTGCACGTGCCCCGCGACGCCCGCGCCCGCCGATTTTCCGAGGTTGAGCCCGAAGTTGAATCCATCCGGCTGATACACCTCGGTCAGCGCCCGCTCGGAGCGCTGGGCCAGGCGAATCATTTCGTGCGCCGTTTCCGGCGGCAGCGCGGCGAGCGACGGCTGGTGTTCGTAGGGGACCACCATGATGTGCCCCGATGTATAAGGAAAGCGGTTCAGGCAGATGTAATTGCGGTCGGCCCGCAGCACGATCCCCGCGGCGCGCTCCGCATCGCCGCAATTCATCCCATGCGCTTCGGCGTAGTCGACCGCGGCGATGATGTTGCAGAAGACGCAGCCGGTGTCGCCCGGCCACGCGCTCAGTTCTTCAGGAACCCCTGCCCGCTTCTTCCTGTCCCCTTCGGTGACGTAGGTGTAGCGCCACGGTGTCCAGAGGTAGTCCACGGGCGCAGTATATCCCGGCGCGCGCGGCTTGTTACTTTGGCTGCGGCACTTCTGCCGGCAGCCTCTGCACCTTGCTGTGCCGGATGGAGTAGCTGAAGTAAATCACCAGTCCGATGATGAGCCAGCTGAAGAACCCGATCTTCGCGGGCGTGTCGGAGGAAACCATCAGGGCCAGAGAAATGATCATGCCGAGGATGGGCACCAGCGGAACCCAGGGGGTCCGGAAGGGACGGGGGACATCGGGCTGTTTGCGGCGCATCACCCACACGCCCAGGCAGACGATGGTGAAGGCAAGCAGCGTACCAAGGCTGACGAGCTGGCCCAGGAAAGTGATGTTGAAGAAAGCGGCGAGAAAGGCGACCAGGAAGCCAACCGCGATGGTGACCAGCCAGGGCGTGCGGAAACGCGGATGGATGGTGCCGACCCATTTGGGCAGCAGGCCATCGCGGGACATGGTGAAGAGGACGCGCGTCTGGCCGAGGATCATGACCAGCATGACGGAAGCCAGACCGGCGATGGCGCCGAGGTCGATGAGACAGACGCCCCAGGTGGCTCCGATAGCGGCCGCGCCGTCGGCGACAGGGGACGGCGTATTCAGCGTCGCGTAGGGCTTCACTCCGGTGAGCAGTCCGGCGACGATGATGTAGAGAACGGTGCAGATGATGAGCGAGCCGAGGATGCCGAAGGGGAGATCTTTCTGCGGATTGCGCGCTTCCTGGGCGGCGGTGGAGACGGCGTCAAAGCCGATGTAGGCGAAGAAGACCACGCTGCCGGCACGCATGATCCCGGACCAGCCATAGGCGCCGAAGTGACCCTGGTTTTTCGGAATGAACGGATGCCAATTGGCCATCATCACGCTCCAGTGGCCGAACGCGTAGATGGTCGCGATGCCGATGAAGAACAGGACGACGGAAACCTTGATCATGACCGCGGCGCTGTTGAAGTTGGCCGATTCCTTCACCCCGACCACGAGAATGACAATGACCACGACGATGGCGCAGAGCGCGAAGATGTCGATCCTGGCGGAAAGTGCGTGACCGAAGAGCGTGATGGCCAGCGCGGGCGTGGGGTTGAAGGGGACCCGCACCCCAAAGTAGCCCAGCAGACTACTGACGTAGCCGCTCCAGCCTACGGCGACGGTAGCCGCGCCGAATGCGTATTCGAGGCAGAGGGCCCAGCCGATGACCCATGCCGTCAGTTCGCCGAGCGTGGTGTAGCCATAGGTGTAGGCGCTGCCGGCGATGGGAATCATCGAGGCCAGCTCGGCGTAGNNTGCCGGCGATGGGAATCATCGACGCGAACTCGGCATAGCAGAGGCCGGCAAAGACGCACCCCACTCCGGCGACCACGAAAGAGAGCACGACAGCGGGACCGGCAAACTGAGCGGCGGCCGTGCCGGTGAGCACGAAGATGCCCGCGCCGATAATGGCGCCAATGCCCAGCGTGATGAGGTTCACCGGACCCAGCGTGCGCCTGAGGGTGTGCGCGCCTTCCTCGCTGGCCTCAAGACGTATCGCGGAAAGCGACTTGGTGGCAAAAAGCTTAGCCATTCTCGGCTGTTCCTCCAGGAATTTATTCAGGCGCGCTTGCTGCCTGGGGAGAGGGTTCTCGAATCGCGCTGCGGGACCACACAAAAAAGACCGGCACACCCAGCAGCACGATCACCAGTCCCGGCCATGTGTATTGCGGTTTGTAGCGCAATAATACGATACAAATCCACGCGGCCATCAAAATATAGATCGCAGGCAGCACCGGATAGCCGATAGCCCGGTAAGGCCGCTCGGCCTGCGGACGCTTCGCCCGCAGCACAAACAGGCAGGCGATGGTGAGGATGTAGAAAATCAGCTCGGTGCAGATGATGTAGTCGAGCAGCTGGCCGTAGGAGCCGGAAATGCAGAGGACGCAACTCCACACCGCCTGAACGATCAGCGCCGCGACCGGAGTATGCCAGCGCGGGTGCAGCTTCGCGGCTGATTTAAAGAAGAGTCCATCGCGGCTCATCGCGTAGTAGACGCGCGCGCCTGCCAGGGTCAGCCCATTCGCGCAGCCAAAGGTTGAGATGAGAATCGCGCCAGCCATGAGATAGGCGCCAGCCCGCGAGAAAATCAGCTGCAGCGCCGCCGTGGCCACACGATCTTCAGAAGCATATTGAATGCCGCGCGCCGCGATGGTCGCCCCATGCGGATCGCCGTGCAGCGGCAGCGCCAGCAGGTAAACGAAATTCGCGAGGATATAGAGGCCCAGCACCACCGAGGTCCCCAGCGCCAGCGACAGGGGCAGGTTGCGCTTCGGATTCCGCACCTCGCCGGCAGTGTAGGTGACGTTGTTCCACGCGTCGGCGGAGAACAGCGAGCCGGTTTGCACCACCGCGAGGATGGTCAGCAGGCCAACCATCGCCATCGGGCCGCCCACGCCCACCTGCACCGGATGGAGCGTGCCCCAGCCAGCCCCGTGCCAGAAATTCGCGCCAAAGTTCGCGTGAATCGCCGCGATGTTGCGCCCAAACAGCACTCCCAGAATCACCAGCCCCAGCAGCGCCGCCGTCTTGGCCGTAGTAAAGACGTTCTGTACGAGCGCCCCCAGCCTGACGCCGAAAACATTGATCACCGCAAGCACCAGGATGATCACAATGCCGGCCAGGTTCGCGGTGCTGATGCCGATATCCATGTTGCCCAGCACCATGGGGCCCAATTTCCACGCGGGGACGTGCCCGATGTGCCAGACCCAGTTCGTCGTCGAGACCGAAGGGAAGAAGACGCCCAGGAATTTCCCGAAGGCCACGGCGACGGCGGCAATGGTGCCGGTCTGAATGACGAGAAACAGCGTCCAGCCGAACAGAAAGCCCCAGATGCGCCCCAGCGCCTCGCGCAGATAGATGTATTGCCCGCCGGCTCCGGGCATCATCGCGGCCAGCTCGCCATAGCTGAGCGCGCCGATGATGGTCATCACCGCGGTCACCAGCCAGGCCCCGACCAGCAGGGCCGGCGAACCCACGCCGCGGCTGATATCGGCGGGGACAATGAAAATGCCGGAGCCGATCATCGAGCCAGCAACAATCATCGTGGCATCGAGTGGGCCGAGACCCTTTACCAAATCGCTGGCCCGGCTGGCAAGCTTCGCGGTGTCGGTTCCGTCAGGCATGGCAAAGGTGAATGTGTACCACAACTGTTCAGTAATTGTGGGAACTCTATCATTTTTTGTTTATTTTGAGAGAAAGATGGTGTGAACGCTGTTGGGGTCGCGGAGTCAAGCGGGAAGTGTTAGCGGCAGACGGCGAATGCTCCGAAAAGGCGATCTTGGGTGGGAGAACCCAGTGCTCATCTACCTTTCGGAGCATCCCCGACTTGTAGCTTCAGATCTTTGAATACTCACTGCTGCTTTTGAACGGTTCGGGAGGGCCGTAAAAATTAGCTACCCCACAGTGCGCTGCCAGCTTTCGTGTTCGTCTTAACCTTCATGGGAGACCCCTTTCTTGGGATTTTATTTACTCGACCAATCTTGTTAGCCCATTTCTGGGCGGTTCGCGAAACGTTGAATTAGCTGCCCCACATTGCGCTGCCAGCTTTCGT
>PKVY01000109.1:19002-19259 GCA_003131625.1 Acidobacterium sp.
CGTGTGCCAAAAGTAACCTGTCCGTTTCGGCCGACACCGCTGGCGAGCTTTGCATTGAGAAGAAACGAGATAGCGAACATTTCATTCCGCAGCTGTTAGGCCCCGATGCCTCTTTTCGCCAAGCGACCTAACAATCGTGTTCGGCGACCTCACATTTATGTTAGGAGCACAGGAAATAGGCGGTTGGTATACTCGTGCGGTGATCAACGATCCCAATCAGGAAGCGGTTTCCCCCGGCCTGGCCCGGCTGGAGGCGG
>PKVY01000101.1 GCA_003131625.1 Acidobacterium sp.
TTCTTTGCCCCCTATTATCAGGATACCAAGTTCAGCGAATAAACCGGCCAAAATTCTTTGAGGGTATTGTGGTGGAAGTCGTGTGGAATGTTGGAGAAAACTTTCGTACCGAACGCAAAAAGCTTGACAAATTTCCACAATAGAGCCAGGGAACCGGGCACCGGGAACCGGTTTCACTCATCCTGCAGGGGTGTCGAAGAGCCGCCCTGCAGGCATTCGTGGCTCTTTGTTCGCCGGCGAGGAAAACAGTCACTCTCGAAGCCGGATGCGCCGGCTATGGCATCAGCTTCAGAAACGTAACACCGTAACCGCCCAGGTTCACTGTCATTTGCGCCTGCGGAGCGACGCTCATCGCCTGTGGGCCGGCAACGATGTCGGTGTTGGCGTCGATGGTCAGCTCGGTCGCCGAGGAAAAGGCCGGGAGCTGCGAGAGATCGAGGATGATGGTGCGCGGCGCGCCCGGACCATTGTCATCGTTCGGCCCGTTCACCGCGTGATTCGCTGCCATGACCACCACCGAGCCATCGGTGTTGCGCGTGGCAAATATCTCCATCGTTTGCGCGTTTTCCGGCTCGCTCGTGGTCCACGTCAATATGCTCACCGGCTGCGCGGTGCACCAGGATGCCGGCTCGTCCGCCGCGCAATAAGGAAAGTACCGCCCCAGATAGTAATCCACCCAGTAGCTGAGGTAAGGCTGACCGGTGGCGTAGGCGACCTCTGCGTACATCAGCGACATCGTGCTGGCGTCCTGCTCGTAGTCGGAGTGCGCGAGCATGTGCGATCCCGCCTGGGCCCATTGCGAGAACACGTACGGCCGCCATCCGGCGAAGAACGCGGACGTTCCCCTTGGGTCCACTTCGAACGGAGAACTGCACTCCCCCAAGCCGTTGCCGATGGAAAAATCCGCGTCCACGTTGTTTTCCGTCATCCACAACACTGCGTTGCTGAGTTTCGGACTCGTCGCCACGATGTTGGCAAAGTCGCGCGCGTACTGCCCAAAGTAGTACGGCACCGCCCCCATCGCAACCGCATCCGTGTTTTGCCACCCGCAAACCGCATATTGCTGTTGCGCCACCACGTCGATCGGCGCTGTGACCGCATCCAGAAACGCCGGAACATAATCGTTGGCATCCGTCCCGCCGCTCAGCTCCAGTGCGACGAACTTGAGCGGCACCAGCGATCCCGCGTTCTGCATCGCCGTTACCGTCAGGTTGTACAGGTCCGCATATTGGGCCGGTGTCATGCCCACAAGGTCCGGAATCGTGTAGATGCTCCAGTAGGTAATGGGCGTGAACGGCATATGCACGTGCTGCACACCGGTGTCATCCGTGAATCCGGTGGTTGTGTTGTAGTACTGCACCATCTGGGCCGCGTACCTGGCAAAGTCGGGGTAGTTTTGGGGCTGGAGCACGCAATTGGGGCCAATGTCCGTGCACATCCACAGGGGGCCCTCCACCAGAACCATGCTGATGCTCTTGTCGCCAACTCCGATCACCGGGTCCAGTGTCGCGTCCAGTTGGGTGAAATCCCAGCTCTTGTCGGCGCGTTGCGGAATCCCCTCGCTGTTCGTATACACGCGGATGTGTTGCGGATGCAGGTTGGCCAGCGTGGTGGTTGCGTTCGGCAGCGACGGGAAGAAGGACTGATCCCACTCCGCTGCCTGGAATTGCGTGGTCATGAAGGTCTGCATCTGGCCGTTGAAGCCAAGGCTTGTGTTCACCGTGGGGCTCACCGTGACGTTGACTGTCACTGGTGCGGAGAGCACGGTGAGTGACAGGGTCGCCGTCGCCGTCGGGCCACCCTCCGTCGCGGCGATGGTCACCGGCGAGGTGCCGGGGCTCGCGCCGCTTCCGGCGCTGAAGGTGACCGAGCCCGTGTCACCCTGGGCGGGCGAGACGATTCGCGAAGTGACGCCGGCGGGGAGCGACACAATCAGCGTGACGGGATTGCTGTCACCCGCCGCGCGGTTCACGGTGACAGTGACCGCGGGAGCGGTGCCGTTCGCCGGCAGGGTGGCCGAAGCGCTGGACAGGGTGATGGTGAGGGGATAAAGAACCGGCGTCTGTATGCCCGAGTTACCGCCGCAACCGGCAGCGCACAGCAGCGAGCCCAGCGCCAAAGCGCAGATCGACGACGAACGTGTGAGGCGCCAACGCATAGCTCGAACCTTGCTGGTACGCATCTTCAACGAACGCGATTGCGGAATCAAGTATGGCGAGAATAGTTTCACAGGTGAGCCGCGGCGGCTGAAGATCCTGAGATAACCGCAGGAAATGGCCCTTCATGAGAAAATTCAGGAACCCGTCGTGATCGCCAGGTTCACCTCCGCCTCCCTGCTGCTCGCCTTAGCGCGCGTCCCATGGTTCCCTGGCCGGACCCACGGGGGCAGGATGATCCACCCGATGGCGACGCTGGTGGTCCTGGTTATCGTTTTCGCGCTTCTCTACTTCGCCGTGCGCCGCAAACCAGACTAGGCGCATCGCCAGAGTGGCCCATATACTGTCACTGAGCCGGGCCGGACCGACAAGAGCAGGAGGGGCGAAGGATGCCAACCCTGGGAGCGCGCGTGCGACATGAAACGATGGGGCTGGCGCTGCTGCTGGTTCTTCCTCTGACGGCACAGAATTCGTCCTCTCCCCAGTCTCCTCCACCCCCATACGAGGTCTCGACGCATCTGGTGCAGTTTGGGGTGATCGCGCGGAACAAAGACGGGCTAGCCGACCAATACCAGACGTATTCCCAGTCGGGGGTCCAGTTCCGCGGGGTTATTCCGTTGAAGCCGGGCGCAACCATGCTGCGGGTTCTGGTGCAGGACGCGGCGACGGCGGAAGTGGGATGCGTGATCGTTCCGCTGAAGAAGGTGCAGTGAGACTCAGCGTGCCCTGGGCGATGCCATCGTCGCTGCCACACGGGCCACGATCGAAAAGACCATCGGGCGAAGCAGGTAGAGAAGAATCACAAAGTACATGACTTCGTTTCCCTCGCTGAACGCCCACATTCCACCGGAAGCGTCACGGATGCTCATGATCTGCGCGATCGAAACTCCGGTAGTGGCAGCTTCATAGTGGATCATCAGTGTGCGCTTGAGGACCATGGCCTCCCAGGCGAGCATCCATACCACCACGAAGGTGCAAAGTTCCCAGGCGCCGCGGACAGACCAGCTCAGTTTGCGCAGGAACCTGGCATATCGGTCTGTCTCCGCGGGCGCGCGGTCGTCCAGCATTGCCAGGACGGCGAACCCCAGGGATCCCAGGGCCGCCAGCAACAGCCATAGCCGGGATCGCTTTTTGGAGCGGATCACCAGGAGGCACACCAGGAGCCACAACACGGCCACCACCGCGACAGATCCCCAGAAAGACGTGCGCTTCAGCAGATAGAGAAGGTGGTAGTTGCGCACGTAGTCCGGATGACCTGCCGCAATTTCAGGATTGATCGCGTTGGACAGCATTCCGCCCAGCCTCAGGACCGGGGGAATCAGCAGGAACAGAACCAGTGCCACGACCGATTGCTTCTTGATCATCCCCACCGCCCGGGAACCCCGACTATAGCAGGGAGCGCACCGAGCAGGGTGCGCGCGTGCCAGAATAGGAAGGATTCCTTATGAGCGACGAGAACCCTGCTGAGCCGCTGGCGGCTGCTGATCCTGAGCAAGAAAAAACGGCCGAGAACCCTGAGTCATCGTTTGGCGAGATGCTCTCGCAGTTTGAGGAGAGCCACCGGAAGGAACCGGGCGCGAAACAACTGGAGGGGACGGTGATCTCCGTCTCGGCCGACGCGGTGTATCTCGACATTGGATACAAGACGGAGGGAGTGCTGGCGCGCACGGCGTTCCGCGACAACGCGGAGAGCGTGAAGGCCGGCGATACGTTCCATGTGTCGGTGAAGGGGCGCAACGCGGAGCGGTACTACGAGCTGTCACTGGCGCGCGTGGCGCAGCCTCGGGACTGGACGCAGCTGGAAGAGGCCTTCGCGCAGAAGCTGACGATTCCGGGCACGGTGACCGCAGTGGTGAAAGGCGGGCTGAGCGTGGATGTGGGCGTGCGGGCTTTTATGCCGGCTTCGCGCAGCGGCACGCGCGACGCTCGCGAGCTGGAGAAACTGGTGGGTCAGGAGATCACGTGCCGGATTTTCGAGCTGGACGTGGCGGACGAGAACGTGATCGTGGACCGGCGCGCGGTGCTGGAGGAGCAGGCGCTCGCCGAGGGGCTGAACCAGTTTGCGGCGCTCAAAGAAGGGGACACGGTGCGCGGCAAGGTGAGCCGGCTCGCGAGCTTTGGCGCGTTTGTGGATCTGGGCGGCATCGACGGGCTGCTGCACGTGAGCGATATTGCGTGGAGCCGGGTGGGCGCGCCGGAAGATGTGCTGACGGTGGGGCAGGAGATTGACGCGAAGGTTCTGAAGATCGACCGCGAGACGCGCAGGATTTCGCTCGGCCTGAAACAACTGCAGCCGGAGCCGTGGGAGACCGCGACGGAGCGGTACAAGGCCGGCGATCGCATCACGGGGACGGTGACGCGGCTGATGGAGTTTGGCGCGTTTGTGGAGCTGGAGCCGGGGATCGAGGGGCTGATTCACGTCTCAGAGATGTCGTGGGCGAAGAAGGTGAAGCGGCCTGGCGATGTGCTGAAGAGCGGCGACACGGTGGAGGCGGTGATTCTGAGCGTGCAACAGCCGGAGCGGCGGATGGCGCTGGGACTGAAGCAGGCGCTGGGCGATCCGTGGGCCGATGCGGCGAAGAAGTTTCCGGTGGGGTCGGCGGTCGAGGGTGCGGTGACGCGGATGGAGAAATTCGGCGCATTTGTGCAGATGAGCGAAGGCGTGGAGGGTCTGGTGCACATCAGCGAAATCACCACGGAGCGTCGGCTGGCGCATCCGCAAGAGGCGCTGAAGGTGGGGCAGGTGGTGCGCGCGCAGGTGCTGGCCCTCGACGCGGAGAAGCGGCAGGCGAAGCTGAGCATGAAGCAACTGGTGCCGACGAGCCTGGATGAGTACGTGGCCGAGCACAAGGCGGGAGATGTGGTGTCAGGCCGCGTGGTGGAGCAGCGCGAGGGTGCGGCGACGGTGGAGCTGGGGGAAGGGATTCGCGTGACGTGCCGTTTGCGCGAGGATGCGGGGGCGCAGGCGCAGAGCGGCGGTGCGGATTTGTCGGCGCTGAGCTCGATGCTGCAGGCGCGATGGAAAGGGAATGCGGCGGCGCGGCCGGAGCCGCTGGGAGTGGGGCAGGTGCGGAACTTCAGGATTGTGGCGCTGGATGGGGAGACGAAGCGAATTGAAGTCGAGATGGTCTGATCATGTATCGCCGCCAGAGCTAGCTCAGGCCAACGCGATGGACCAGGTCCACAAAGCGGGGATCGCTGCGGAGCGGGTCGAAGTACGGATGGGTTTTGACGAATTGCAGGATGGTGGATTTTTCGCGGAAGGCTTCTTCGAGCCAATAGAAAGCCCGCTCGCGGTCATCGAGGCCGAGGTAGGCGTTGACAAACGCGCCGGCTGGGACGTATCCGGCGGCCTTGCGGCGCTTTAAAGAAGCCAGCAGGCGAAGAGCGTCGGCACGCCGTCCGGCATGGGCATAAGCGCGGATGAGGACGCCGGTGGCAGCGGGACTGCCGTTGGAAAGAGCAACAGACTTTTCCAGCACGGGAACGGCCTCGGCGGCCTGATTGTCGGCGATCAAGGCGAAGCCCAGGGTCATGAGGACGCTGGCGTCGTCCGGCGCCACGGCGGCGGCGCTGCGAGATTCGCGAACGGCGTCGTCGAACCGGTGGGAGTGAAAGAGAATCGAGGCGACATCGGCTCCGGAGATCGCGGCCGGGTCCAGTTGCCGGGCGAAGCGAATCTCCGAGATGGCTTCGTCGGCGCGACCCTCGCAGGAGAGCCAGCTGGCGAAGGCGGCATGGGCTACGGCATCGTTGGCATTCAGACCAAGGGCCCGGCGATATTCCGTCTCGGCTGCGGTCCACTGCCATTCCCTCTGCAGAGCGTTGGCCAGCAGGACGTGAGCCAGGACTAAACCCGGGTCGAAGGCGAGAGCTTTTTGGGCATATTGAACCACTTTTGGGCGGGTTTCTGAGGGGGAAACGCCGCCGTAGATGGTTCCCAGATTGGAGTAAGCCCGGGCCAGACCGAGATAGGCCGGGGCAAAGGCCGGGTCGCGGCGGATCGCCGCTTCGAAATCGGCCACGCTCTGCTCCATCGCGGCGCGGGTGTTTCCCTGGTCAAGCACAAACCTGCCCTGCAGATAGCTTTCGTAGACTTCCGGAGCGACGGAGCGCACCGTAGTCAGCCGCTGGCGTTCGTCGCCGGTTACGGTGACTTCCACTTTGTCCGCAATGACCTGCGCGAGTTCGCTCTCGAGGGTGAGCGCGTCGCCCATCCCGCGATCATAGGTCTCGGACCAGAAATGCTCGTCGGTGGCGCCGCGAATGAGCTGCGCGGTGACGCGGATGCGGCTGCCGTCGCGAATCACCGAACCTTCCACGAGAGCATCGACGCCGAGTATCCCGGCGATCTGCGGTGAAGAGAGCTCGGTATTGCGGAAACGCAGCACCGAAGTGTGCGAGACCACGCGCAGGTTGTGAATCTCCGAAAGGCTGCCGATGAGCGCCTCGGTGAAACCTTCGGCGAGATAGTCCTGAGAAGGATCGCCGGACAGATTGCGCAGGGGCAGGACGGCGACGGAATGAATCCTGGGAGGTTGGGAAGCGGTGGGGCGAGGGCGGCGAACGAGCCACGAGGCGGCGGCCAGGCCCAGAACCACGATCACGGCGAGAGCGAGGGCGAGCCGCATCCACGGCATTGCTCCTGGGGAGGCCGCACCGGCGGCGGCCGGAGGCGCGGGTCCGGGGACAGGGTCGGTTTCGCCCGTCTGCAGGCTGCGGTTTTTGGCCCAGGCGTTTAACTCACCGGCGAGCGCGTAGACGGAGCCGCGCTTGTCGTGCTGGTGCCGGTGGACCGGCATGCCTTCTCGCTTCTCCCATCGCTGGACGGTGGTGACGTCGCGGTTGAGATACGCCGCGATCTCCTTCCACGAATCCAGGCGCTTGTCGGACGGAGGGCTGGCGGACTCGATCTCGGAGGACGGCTCACCCATAGAGGTCTCCAGTGTGCGGGTGGCAAGGGGGAAATGAAGCGATTGTACCCCGTGGCGAGGAGACGGCAAAAGACGGCATTAGAAGGCAAATGGCGATTCCGCGTGTTGCTGGTTGACCACAGGCGCTGCCATAGCCCAGTGTGGCGGCAAGTTCTGGCGGGGGTTTTGGCTCCGCGCATTCCCAACTTTGGAGAAATGATTATGAATCGCAAAACTTTGAGCTTTACCGTTTGCATGCTGTCTGCCTTTGCGTTGCTTGCAGGCGCAAGCGCCTTCGCCCAGCGTCCCCTGGACGTCCACTTCAGCGGGGCGATCAACGACTATTCGCCCTCTACGGTCAAAGGCGGCCCGTGGGAGATGCACGGGACGTGGTCGCTTGATCTGCATGGAGCATCGGGCAGGGCGAACTTTACCGCGGCGATGACGATGTCCGGCTACGGAAAGACGGCGGCCGGAGCCGTGGACCCAACCCAGGCAGGACAGGGCGCTCACACGCACAACATCGAGCTGACGAATGCCAGTGTCACCTGGAACATGACCGGCTGCCCGGTTTACAGCCCGGCAACCCAGCAGGGCTTTCAGATCAACGGTACGGTGAGCCTGCTGACGGGGAATGGCAGCAATGCGCCGTTCGAGACAACCCCGCCGTCCTCGACGGTCCAGATCTGTATCACCGGAGGCGAGGTGGTTCCTTACTCGATGCCGTACTCGAATATATCGCTGGTATTCGGGGGACCCGCCACGACGCACTTTGGGACACAGGCAATCCACGGCGACGTTCGGACGCTGGAATTGCTCGGCGGCTTCCGGTAGAGCGAACTTGTGCAGGAGGGCTGCGGACCTTAGATGGGGGAGCCGACGATGGTCGGCTTCCCTTTTTCATTGAGGGCGAAGGGGGCGGAGCTACTGACCGAGCAATGCGTCCAGCAGAGGATGCGTGGGGCGCGAAAAAGGATTGACGATTGTGACTCCTCTCCAGATAAACCCGTCCTGCATATCTTCGGAGAGAAGGAGCCGGCAATCGGCCTCGGCGGCAGCGCTGAGAATGACCGCATCCCATATGCCGAACTGGCGGGTTGCCAGATCGGCGGCAGCCAGCAGAATTGAGGTAGATGTTTCAACCAAATTGAACGCGTCGCTCCACTTGTAAACAGCAGTTCGGGCGTCAGCTGGTGTGAGGCCCGCCTTCCGTACGAGGACCTGAAACAGTTCGCCAAGCGCCTGGACAGGAACGACTGTGTCGTAGGGAAGTTTCTCGAAAAGATCCCAGGTCTTCCTTTTTTTCTCGGCGTCGTTAACGCCTTCGGCGTAGACAAGGATGTTCGTATCGAGGGCAGCTTTCATCGTTCATCCTCGTATAGTTCGTCACGGGTCCAGCGACCAGCGCGGCTGCCGGGTTGCATGCGCAGTCTCGTAAGAAGGGCCTTGCGGGCATCCGCTATCGTTTTCTCGGCCTTGCTGACCGGAGAAAGCCTCGCGACGGGCTGACCATGGCTGGTCACCAGATACGTGCGGCCGCGACGAACCCCCTCAAGGAGTCGGGAGAACTGGCGGTTGGCTTCGGTTGCGGAGATCGCTTTTTCCATGGCTGTCGTCCCGACGAATGTAGTGATATTCACTACTATACAAAACATCTAGGATCGAGCCAACACCGGCTTGCCTTTTTCATTGGGCGCGATGTGGGCGTACGGCGTGTGGTGGTCGTGGGTGAAGAGGACGAGCCAGTGTTCGGGGATGGCGCGCTGGTAGAAGCGCTTGCGCTCGGCGATGCAGCGGACGGGGTCGAGGTCGTAGCCCATGACCCAGGTGAGGTCGAGATGGGCGCTGGTGGGGATGAGGTCGGAGATGTAGCAGGCGTGCTGGCCGGCGGATTCGATATGGATGGCGAGGAGCTGCGCGGTGTGGCCGGGGAAACATTCGACGGAGATGCCGGGGACGATGGGTTCTATCTGGCCGGGGCGCGTGTTGAGCAGGGTCATCTGGCCGGATTCGATGAGGGGATCGTAGTTGTCGCCGATGTAGCTGACGGCGTCGCGCTCGAGCTGGAGTTGGCCGTGTTCGACTTCGCCGCGGTGCGCGAAGTAGCGGGCGTTGGGGAAGGTGGGGACGATGCGTCCGTCGGGGGTGCGGGTGGTGTTCCAGCCGCAGTGGTCGAAGTGGAGATGGGAATTGATGACGATGTCGATTTCTTCAGGGCGGATGCCGGCGGCGGCAAAAGCGCGCGGGAGTTGCTCTTTTGCGCCGTAGATGGCGCGTAATTTGTCACTGAGCTTGTTACCAATACCGGTTTCAATGGCGATGGTGTGGTGGCCGGTTCGGACGATGACGGTGTTGAGGCCGAGAAGGATGCGATTCTGGGCGTCGGCGGGCGCGCGTTTTTCCCACAAGGGCTTGGGGACGACGCCGAACATGGCTCCCCCGTCGAGGAAATAGATGCCGTCGCTGAGGATGGTCAGCTCGAAATCGCCGAGGGTGGTGCGGCCGCGGATGGGATCGGCGGAGTTGGGGCGCTCAGCGGGATGCGGCATGTCTGGGTACAGGGTACAGGGTTCAGGGGACAGAAAAAGCAGACCTGATCCGGCTCAGGGTTTGGGGGGTTGGGGTGCGGGCGTTGCAGCAGGCGGAGCAGCGGTGGCGTGGGCCTTCAGATACATCTCGAAATGCTCCAGGATCTTGCTGTAGAGCTCAGTCTGATCGTCGACGCCGGAGACGGAGTGGGTTTTGCGGGGATAGATGTTGTAGTCGTAGGGAACGCCGGCCTCGATGAGCTTCTGGATGTACTGAGTGTCGTTTTCGAGGTGGACGTTGTCGTCGCCGGTGCCGTGCAGGATGAGGATGTGGCCTTTGAGGTCGGCGGCGCTGTTGACGTCGGAATCGTCGTGGTAGTTCTGGGCGTCGTCGGAAGGCAGGCTCATGTAGCGCTCGGTGTAGATGGAGTCGTAGTCGCGCCAGTCGGTGACGGGAGCGCCGGCGACGCCGGCGAGAAAGCTGTCACTGTGGGAGAGCGCGAACAGCGTGAAGCTGCCGCCCCAGCTCCAGCCCCACCAGCCGAGGCGGTGCGGATCGAGCTGCGGATAATCGCGGAGGACCTGGTCGATGGAGGCCATCTGATCGGCAAACTGGGGCGGGCCGAAGTTGTGATACGCGACCTGCTCGAATTCGCGGCCGCGGCCGGCCATGCCGCGGTTGTCGACGTGGAGGACAGCGAATCCGTGCTCGGCGAGAAGCTGGTCGAAGAGGAACCGCTTCTCACCCCACTTGTCGCGCGCGGAATCCACGCCGGGGCCGCCGTAGGGATTGACGATGAGCGGAACGCTGTGCGGAGTCGCCTCGCCGGGAGGAAGGAGAAGCGTGCCGTAGAGTTTGGTGGTCTTGTCAGCGGCGGTGAGCACCAGAGGCTGGGGAGCGATGAGAGGGTGGCCTTCAATCGGCTTCGAACGCCAGAGGGCGGAGCAGGAGCCAGCGGAGGTGCAGGCGGAGACGACAGGCGGGACGAGTTCCTGGGACCAGGTGTCGATGAAGTTGCCGCCCTGCGCGGGAAAGCTGGCATCGTGAAAGCCGGTGTTCTGGGTGACGGGGCGCTTGCCGCCGCCGTCGAACTGGACGGCCCAGACCTGCTGTTGGCGTGAGTCGCCCTCATTGGAGAGGTACCAGAGGGTCTGCGCGTTTTCGTCGACGCCCTTGATGGAGGCAACCTCATAGTCGCCGCTCTCGACCTGGTTGGCGAGCTGGGCGAGGTCGGCGAAGGGATTATTGGGATTGAACGTGTAGCGGTAAATGTGGGTGTGGCCGTCGCGCCAGCTGAGGATGAGGAACTGGTGGTCGCCGACGAATTTCACGTCGTAGGTCATGGTGAAGTACTTCTGGTCGTACTGCTGGAGAACGCGGCGGATTTCGCCGGTGTGCGTGTCGGCGAACCAGAGGTCGAGGCGCTGATGATTGCGGGAGAGGACTTCCACCCAGACAACGTGGGGATTGACCCAGCCGAAGCGCGGGATGTAGTCGTTGCCGACGTCCATGGGGATTTTGAGCCAGCGGGTGTTGCCGCCGCCGGCGCCGACAATGCCGACGCGCACGCCGGGATTGGGATCTCCGGGCTGCGGGTAACGCTGCAGTTCGACGCTGGCATGGACGGGGATCCAGTCGACGAGCGGATACTGGGGCACGCTGGCCTCGTTCATCTGGAGGTAGGCGATTTCGCGCGAGTCGGGCGACCAGAAGTAGTTGCTGCGCGCGTCGAGTTCTTCGAGGTAGACCCAGTCGACGCCGCCATTGAGCAGGGTGTCGTCGTGCGTGCTGGTGAGCTGCAGAGAAGGAGCGGCGCCATCGGGACGCTGGAGCCAGAGATTGCCGTCGTGCAGATACGAGACGAGCTGGCCGTTGGGCGAGAATTTGGGATCGTCTCCGGACATCATGCCGGAATTGCCGATCTGTACGCCGGTGCCGTTCTTCGGGGTGAAGAACCAGAGAGCGCCGTTGGTATCGAAGAGGATGTGCTCGGAGTCGGGCGCCCAGATGTAGTCGGGCTGATCGTAGCGGGCGCGATGATCGCGGTCGCGCTCGGGCATGGCGGCATTGAGCAGGACAGAGATTTTGCCGTAGGGGATCAGTTTTTGGGGTTTGGAATCGGGAGGCTGGATGGCGACGAGATCGCCGTTTTCGTCGATCCAGGTGGCGAGTTTGCCGTCGGGGGACCAGCTGATATTGTCGGGCGCTTCGCCGGTAAGGCTGCCGGGATGGCCGAAGATTTCCTGGACGGTCCAGGGGTGATCGGCCTGGGCGTGCGCGGGCTGGGCCCACAGAGCAGCGCCGGCGATAACGATGGCGAGCAGGCCTGAATCCAGACGGCGAAAGGTGTTGCTGGGCAAACGAGGCTCCATGGAACCCGATTGGGGACGTTGAACCGGGCAGTGTGCGTGAAAAGGAATTCTAAACCTTGGGGTGAAGAAGGCGGGATTAATGGGCGGCGGCGGGGCCACCCTTGCGTTTTTTCATCAGGAAAATGAGGGGGATCATGCAGGCCGCGCCGATGGAGAGGAGGGCAACAACGTCGAGATAGGCGAGCTGGGTGCTCTGGCGAATGAGCTGCTGATAGATGCTGCCCTGAGCAAGGGCGCGCGCCTGGGCCGGGGATGCGGTGAGACCTCCGCCGTGCTGGAAGTAGCGCGCGAGGCCATCGCGCTGCCGGATGAACTGCGGGCTGATGCCGTTGAGGAACATGGAGAGGCGGTCCTGGTGCTCCTGACTGCGGCGCGCGAGCACGGTGACGAAGAAGGAGGTGCCGCAGCTGCCGCCGATGTTGCGGGCGAGATTCATGAGGCCGGAGACATCGTTGTTTTTCTCGCGGGGAACGTCGGTGTAGGAGAGCGTGTTGATGGGGATGAAGAGGAAGGCGAGGCCGCAGGCCTGGAAGATGCGCATCCACGCAATGTAGGCGTAGCTGGCCTGGGTATCGATGGTATGCAGGGCAGCGAGGGCGGCGGAGAGAATGGCGAAACCGAAGGCGATGAGCCAGCGGTTATCGACGCGGCTGACGAGGACGCCAACCAGGGGCATGAGAAAGAGAATAGCGATGCCGCCTGGAGAGATGACGAGGCCTGCCTGCTCCGCGGTGTAGCCCATCAGTTGCTGGACGTAGAGAGGAATGAGGACGGTGGTCCCGAAAAGGGTGAAGCCGAGGACGAACATGAGCAGCCAGGAGACGCAGAAGGTGCGGTTGCGGAACATGGTGAGGTCGAGGATGGGCCTGTTTCCGCGGCGAATCTGGGCAATTTCCCAGAAGATGAGGATGAGCAGCGAGGCTCCGCACATGAAGAAAAAGGTGGTGATGAGGTGGGACCCGAACCAGTCGTTCTCCTGGCCTTTGTCGAGGACAAACTGCAGGGAGCCGAAGCCGATGGCGAGCAGTCCGAAGCCGGTGTAGTCGAGGTTGAGGCCCCGTTTGCGCTGCTCGGCGACTTCTTTGCGGATGTGCGGCGGGTCTTCCACGACGCGCGAGGTAAGGACCAGGGAGAGGATGGCGATGGGGACGTTGATGAAGAAAATCCAGCGCCAGGTGTAGTTGTCGGTGATCCAGCCGCCGAGGGTGGGACCGATGGCGGGAGCGAGGACGACGGCCATTCCATAGACGGCGAAGGCCTGGCCGCGCTGGCGCGGAGGGAAAGTGTCAGCGAGGATGGCCTGCTCGCTGGGCTGGAGGCCGCCGCCGCCCGTGCCCTGGAGGACACGGAAAAAAATGAGGAGGGGGAGCGAGGGAGCGAGGCCGCAAAGCATGGAGCTGATGCCGAAGAGCGCGACGCAGATCATGTAGAAGCGCTTGCGCCCGAGGAAGGAGACGAGATACGCGCTGGCGGGGAGGATAACGGCGTTGGAGACGAGGTAGGAGGTGAGGACCCAGGTGGCTTCGTCCTGGGAGGCGCCGAGGCCGCCGGCGATGTGGGGGAGGGCGACGTTGGCGATGGAGGTATCGAGGACCTCCATGAAGGTGGCCAGAGTGACGGTGAGGGCGATGGCCCAGCGATTATGTTTGGGTTGCCAGTTTCCGTCGATGTCCGGCGGCATAGGTAGAAGGTTTGAGGGAGCAGTGTAGCAGGAGGATGCAGGAAAATGTCGCGGTCGGCAAGGTGGGGCTAACTTCCGGGTCCCGCCGCTTGCCTCAGGCTCCTGCCTAATTGGATCCAATCCGCGTTGGTCCGGCCTCGTGCATCAGGCTGCGGCTGACAATGTCGTTTGTGACATAATCATGTCATGGCGGTGAGAACTACAGTCGATATCCCGGAGCCTCTGCACGAGAGGCTGCGGCATCGAGCGGAGAGCTCCGGGGTTTCCATCCGTTCGCTGATCGTGCGCGCTCTGGAGCGGACCTACGCGGAAAGAGGCAAAGGCCGCCGGATAACCGGGCCGCTGGTCCGCGGCAAGGGCAAGCTGGGGCCGCGGTTCCCAGTGGACGAGAATCCGCATGACCTTATTGTTTCCTGATCTCAACGTCTGGCTGGCGCTTTCGGTTGAGGGACACGCGCACAACGCTGCAGCGTGGCGCTGGATGGGGATGGTGAAGGCGGAATCGCGCCTGCTCTTTTCCCGATACACGCAGATCGGGCTGCTTCGCCTCCTCACGAATGCGGCCGCGATGAGCGACCGGGTCCTCACGGTACGCGAAGCATGGAAAGTGTACGACGGCTGGATGGAAGATGTGCGGGTTGAGTTTTATCCGGAGCCGCGCACTATCGATTCGGAGTTTCGCGAGGCCATGGAACCGTTTGCGGGGAAGGCCTCGTCGAAATGGGTAGGCGACTGCTGGTTGCTGGCATTTGCGACGGGAGCGGGCGCGGAACTGGTGACGTTCGACAAGGCGTTGTGCGACTTTGCCCGGAAGCGGGGCCACGCGGCAGTCATACCGCAATGAGAGCGGCTCAGAACATCCGGCAGCCGGTGATAAACTGCAAATTCCGACCATGCGAACTGAACTCGAGGCGCTAATCCGCCTGCAAACCATCGATGGAGAGACTACGCAGCTGCGGGCGGAGATTGCCGCGCTGCCGAAGCGGCTGGCTGCGCTGGAAATCAAGCTGGCTGCGGAGAGAGCAGCGGTGGAACAGGCGGCGAAGGCGCTGAAGGACGAAGAGGCGCTGAAACGGCGGCTGGAAAGCGACCTGAAAGATCAGCAGCAGAAGATTGCGAAGCTGCGCGATCAGATGTCGAACGTGAAGACGAACGAGGAGTATCGTGCGTTCCAGCACGAGATCGAGTTTGCGGAGGGGGAGATCCGGAAGATCGAGGACAGTGAGCTGGAGGGCATGGAGCGGGCCGAGCGGCTCGATCAGCAGCGCAAAGCGGCGGAGAGCGACCTGAAGGACAGCACGAAGGCGGTGGAGATTGAGAAGGAAGACGCACGGGCGGCTTCAGCGGAGCAGCAAAAGCATCTGGGGGAACTGACGAAGCGCCGTGCGAAAGAGCGGGCTCTGGTTCCGGAGGAGTTGTTGCGGATTTACGATCACGTCGCTGGATCGTCGCGGGTTACAGGCGTTGCGTACGCGCAGGGGCAGCGTTGCATGAGCTGCCATATGGGTTTGCGGCCGCAGATGTGGAATCAGATTCGCGATGGGCAGATTCTCACGTGCGAATCGTGCGGGCGGCTGCTGTTTTACGATGTGTCACGGGAGCCGCAGCCGGAACCGGAGCAAGAGAAGCCGAAGAAGCGGGGGCGGAAGGCGCCGGAGGCGGGGGTGGAGTGAGACAGGGCTCAGAGCTCAGGGCTCAGGGCTCAGGAAAACAGGCGACGGGATTAGATGAGCCGGTAGACCTTCGCCCATAGCAGCAGGTACAGCGCGACTTTCCCACTCAAGCCAAAACCGGGCTTGAATGGGCCACCGTTTATCTACCCTTTTGTCTACATCAGCTCGTCGATGAAGGCCTGGGCTGCCGCGGGGTCGATGTGCTCGGGGCGGCTGACCATGGTTCCGTGTTGCGTGACGGGCTCGGCCTCGTGGAGCGAGGGCAGGTCGGTGCGCTCGAAGAATTTGCCGATGGGGATTTCGTCGCCCCAGAGCGTCGACTTCTCGATGGCAGCGAGCCAGTGGGAAGCGTCGTACGACGCGTCGTCTTCGAGCTTCTTCACGCGCGGACGGAACCACTGGAAGGTATTGTCTTTGTTGTAGGTGACGCAGGGGCTGAAGACATCGATGAAGGAGAAGCCCTTGTGCTGGATGGCCTGCTTGAGGAGGTCGGTGAGGTGCTTCTGTTCGCCGGAGAAGCCGCGGGCGACGAAGGTGGCTCCGGCAGCGAGCGCCATGGTGATGGGATTGATGGGGGACTCGATGTTGCCGTAGGGAGCGCTCTTGGTCTTCATGCCGAGGCGGCTGGTGGGCGATGTCTGGCCCGTCGTCAGTCCGTAAATCTGGTTGTCCATGACGATGTAGGTGAGGTCGACGTTCTTGCGGATGGTGTGCGTGAAGTGATTGCCGCCGATGCCGAAGCCGTCGCCGTCACCGCCGGTGACGAGTACGGTGAGCTCGTGGTTGGCCATCTTGACGCCGGTGGCGACGGGCAGAGAGCGCCCATGCAGCGTGTGCATGCCGTAGGTCTCGATGAAACCAGGGAAGTTGGAGGAGCAGCCGATGCCGCTGACGGTGACGATCTGGTGATTGGGAATCTGCAATTCGACGAGGGCCTTCTGCACCGCGGCCAGCACGCCGAAGTCGCCGCAGCCGGGGCACCAGTCGGGATCGACGCGGCCTTTGAAATCGGCCGTCGTGAGCGGCTTCGGGGTTTCGACAATTGTCGCCATTTTGCTTCTCCTTGGGAGCTTCCCTCAGGGGCTAAAGCCCCTTGTTCTTTCGATCCTGTTCGGCACGACTAAAGTCGTGCCCCTTCAAAACAGCTTGATCGCTTACATCGTTCAAGCCGTGCCCTTTCAAAACACAGGGGCTAAAGCCCACTTTTTCCTGACCTATACGGCACGAGTAAACTCGTGCCCTGATACAAAACCGAGTCAGCCGACATTTTTTCCGCACCCTGTAAGGTCATAACCGTTCTTAACAGCTCCATCGTTGCTAAACCATGATCTCGTGGGCCGGGACCGACAGCTGCGTGTCACCGGCGAGTTGTTCGCGCACCGCTTCCACGATGTGGTGCGGCATGAAAGGCTCGCCATCGTACTTGCGGATGTGGCCGTCGGCGACGAAGCTGGTTTCGCTGCGCAGATAGCGCGCGAACTGCCCGCTGTAGTTGTTCTCGACGATGATGGTGCGCTTCGCATTACGCAGCTGGTCGAGGATCGCTTCGCCGTGCAGCGGGACGATCCAGCGAATCTGCAGCTGGTTGGCGGTAATTCCCTGCTGCGCGAGCTGCGCGCGGGCTTCTTCGATAACGCCCTGGGTTGAGCCCCAGCCGATGAGGGTGACGTCGGCGTCCTTCGGGCCCTGAAGACGCGGCGGCGGAACGGCGGCGGCGATGCCAGCTTCCTTGCGCATGCGTTTTTCCATCATGGCGCGGCGCTTGGTAGCGTTGGTGTACATGTCGCTGATGAGGACGCCGTCTTCGTCGTGTTCGTCGCTGGAGACGACGTGGGTGTAGCCGGGGACACCGGGAATGGCGCGCGGAGAGACTCCGCTTTCGGTGATGAGGTAGCGTTTGTATCCGCCTTCGGCGTGGCCGTTGGGCGAGGTGATCATCTCGCCGCGATCGATGGGCGGGGCGAAGTCGAGGATTTTGGGATCGACGCTGAGGCGGCCTTCGGAGAGCAGAAGGTCACAGAGGACGAGGCCGGGAACCTGGAATTTGTCGACGATGTTGAAGATTTCAGGGATCAGCGTGAAGCAGTCGCCGATGTCGAGGGGAGCGGCGATGACGCGGGGATAGTCGCCGAAGGCCGCGCCGAGCATCTGCCACAGATCGCCCTGTTCGGTTTTGGTGGGGACGCCGGTGGACGGACCCGCGCGCTGGCAGTCGATGACAACGATGGGGATTTCTGCCATGGCGGAGAGGCCGAGAGCTTCGGACATGAGGGCGAATCCGCCGCCCGAAGTAGCGCACATGGCGCGAACGCCAGCCTGAGCTGCGCCGATGGTCATGTTGACGACGCCGATTTCGTCTTCGACCTGGCGGACCATGATGCCGGCTTTGCGGCCGTTTGCAGCGAACCAGTGGAGGACGCCGGTAGAGGGGCTCATGGGATAAGCGCAATAGAATTTGACGCCGGCCGCTGCTCCGCCCATGGCGAGCGCGGTGTTGCCGCTGAGGACGGCGTATTTGGTGTCGACGATGGGCAGCGAGTAGGCGAAGGGCTTGAAGTTCTTCGTGGCGTAGTCGTAGCCGGCGCGGGCGACGGCGATGTTCTCTTCGGCGACGGAGGCGGCCTTCCTGCCGAACTGCTCGACGATGACGCTTTCGAGCGCGTTAAAGCCGATGCCCATCATGCTGAGTGCGGCGCCCATGGCGAGGGTGTTTTGCGCGACTTTGTTGCGGGTGATATCAGCGAGGGTAGAGACGGGGAGCGGACAGAGCTGAACGCCCTGGGCTGCCTGGCCGGGCTTGATGGTGTCTGCGTTGTAGATGCATGCGCCGCCCGCGCGGAGAAGGCCGAGGTGGCGGTCCATGGTGTCCTGGTTGAGCGGGATGAGGAGGTCGAGGGAGTCGCCCATATTGGTGACGGGCTCGGGGCCGGTGCGAATCATGAGAAAGGTGTGGCCGCCGCGGATGATGGACTGGTAGGCGTTGTAGGCGTTGAGGTGCAGGCCGCGACGGCTGAAAATCTTCGCAAAGATGTCGCCGGGGGTGGCGACACCCTGGCCGGCGGCGCCGCCGATGCCGATGGTAAACGTGTGACTCATATCCGCTCCCGCAGAAGAACAGGACTTTGATTTGGGATAGTGCTCAGTCCAACCAGGCCAACATTCGGGGTTGCTGGGACGCGAATGCCGGAAGTTGAACCAGAATACAACAGCGAGTGGACGATTCGACAGGGGCGCGGTCGAACTCGCTCAGGGGCTCATCGCCATTGGGCGTGCAGGAGGAATTCGCGATTGCCTTCAGCGCCGGTGATGGGCGAGTCGATCGTGTCGATGTTTGTGCCGCCGATTTGTTCGACGCAGGCGCGGACGCGATCGACGGCGAACTGATGGGCGGCGGGGTCGCGCACGATGCCGCCTTTGCCGACGCGCTCGCGGCCGGCTTCGAACTGGGGCTTAATGAGGAGTACTGCGCGTACGGCGGGAGTTCCTGAGAGGGCCGCGAGGACGGAAGGCAGGACGAGGGTCGCCGAGATAAAGGAAACGTCGACGGCGAGGAAGGAGATACCGGGAGGCAGATCGCCGGGATTCAGGAGGCGGGCGTTGGTGCGCTCCATGAGGGCGACGCGCGGGTCGTCGCGAAGGGTTTGGGCGATCTGGCCGTAGCCGGTGTCGATGGCAAGGACACGGGCCGCGCCGTGCTGGAGCATGCAGTCGGTGAATCCGCCAGTGGAAGCGCCGACGTCGAGGCAGAAGCGGTCGCGGAGGTCGATGCGCCAGTGGGCGAGAGCGGCTTCCAGCTTCAGGCCGCCGCGGCTGACGTAGCGGAGGTCGGCGCCGAGGAGGCGGATGGAAGCATCGGCGGGGACGGAGGCGCCGGGCTTGTCCTGCTTCTGCTCGCTGACGAGGACGCGGCCGGCAAGGATGAGGGCCTGGGCGCGTTCGCGGGTGGGAACGAGGGCGCGCTCCACCAGCAATTTGTCGAGACGGATTTTCATGGCCTGATCTTCATGGCCGGATTGGCGCGGGCAAATTTCGTGAAGTGATCACGCCGCATTCAAGAGTATGTTGCAAACCGTGCGCGTTTCCCAAGATTATGCTCCCGACGCCGGCGCTGCCTATCGTGATGCAGGGGCCGTGACGATAAAGTATTCGACTGCCATTCACTTGTCCGCGATACACTGTTGCGGCTTACGAACAGGGAGCAACAGGCTGGAAGTGGGAGTGCGATGAACAACGCGAAACCGCTGGTCACCCTCGCCGTGGATATTGGCGGCACAGGGCTGAAGATGCTGTGCCTGGATCATGAGGGCAAGCCGCTCACCGAGCGGCTGCGCGTGCCCACGCCGGAGCCGCCGACGCCGGCGCGGCTGCTGGCGGCGCTGGACAAGCTGCGGGCGCAGATGCCGGCGTTCGATCGGGTGAGCGTCGGATATCCGGGCGTGATTAAGCGCGGGGTGGTTCTGTCGGCCGCGAATCTACATCCGCGGTGGATCGGGTTCCCGCTGCAGGCGGCGCTGGAGAAGCGATGGAAGAAGCCGGTGCGCGTGGCCAACGATGCCGCAGTGCAGGGGTTTGGGGCGATCCAGGGACGCGGCGTGGAGATGATTGTGACGCTGGGCACGGGGATGGGCTCGGCGCTGTTCACCGATGGCCGGCTTTGTCCGGGGCTGGAGCTGGGGCATCATCCGTGGCTGAAGAAGACGTATGAGGACTACCTGGGGCGGCGCGGCCTGAAGAAATATGGCGTGAAGAAATGGAACAAGCTGCTGCGGAAGGCGGTCGCGCAGACATCGGCGACGTTCAACTGGGACCATCTTTACCTGGGCGGAGGAAACACGAAGCTGGTGACGCTGCAGTTCCGGCCGAACGTCACGATTGTTTCGAATCTGGAGGGGCTGTTGGGCGGGGTGGCGCTGTGGCGGGATGAGGACTAGAGGCCAGAGTTTAGAGTTTAGGGTTTAGCGGGCAGCGAGATGTTCGGCGTGCAGGCGCTGGAGCGGATTGACGGTGATGCGGCGGCTCTGCAGAGCGGCGATGCCTTCGGCGGCAGCGCGCGCGGCGGCCATGGTGGTGATGGTGGGAATGCGCGCGAGAACCGCGGCGCGACGAATGGCTTTCTCGTCGAAGTAAGGATCCTGACCGCGCGGCGTGTTGACGATGAGCTGGATGCGATCGCCTTTGATGAGGTCGACGATGTTGGGGCGGCCTTCCTTGACTTTGTAGACGCGATCGACGGTCATGCCGGCTTTCTCGATGGCGTTGGCCGTGCCTTCGGTGGCGACCAGGTGGAAACCTAATTCCATGTACTGGCGCGCGAGGTTGACGAGGTTGGTCTTGTCGCGATCGCTGACGCTGAAGAAGACGGTGCCCTTGAGCGGAAGCTGCTGGCCGGCGGAGAGTTGTGCTTTGGCGAAGGCTTCACCGAAATTGTCGGCCACGCCCATGACTTCGCCGGTGGATTTCATCTCGGGGCCGAGAACGGTATCGACGCCTGGAAATTTGTTCCAGGGGAAGACGGGCGATTTGACGTAGAAGTGCGAGCCGGTTTCGAGGTCGTGGTTGCCGGAGACGTCGAGGAAGTCGCGGAGGCGGCGGCCGGTCATGAGGCGTGAAGCGATCTTGGCGAGCGGGATGCCGGTGGCCTTGGAAACGTAGGGGACGGTGCGCGAGGCGCGGGGATTGACTTCGATGACGAAGACCTTGTCGGGCTGGCCGGGCCTGCGCTGGATGGCGAACTGCAGGTTGACGAGGCCGATCACGTTGAGCGCGAGCGCGAGGCGGCGGGTGTAGCCGCGGATCGTGTCGAGTGTGGCGGCAGCGAGATCGACAGCGGGGAGTACGCAGGAGGAGTCACCGGAGTGGATTCCGGCCTCCTCGATGTGCTGCATGATGCCGGCGATGACGACATCGGTGCCATCGCAGAGCGCGTCGACGTCGACTTCGACCGCGTCCTCGAGGAAATGGTCGACGAGGATGGGACGCTCCTGCGAGTACTCGACGGCTTCTTTCATGTAGCGGGAGACGCTTTCGCTGTCGAAAGCGATGACCATGGCACGACCGCCGAGGACGTAGGAGGGGCGGACGAGGACCGGGTAGCCGATGCTCTCGGCTCCGGCGATGGCTTCTTCAACGCTGGTGGCGATGACGCCGGGCGGCTGAGGAATTTGTAACTGTTCCAGTAGCTTTCCGAAGCGCTTGCGATCTTCTGCGAGGTCGATGGATTCGGGCGAGGTTCCGATGATGGGAACGCCCGCAGCTTTGAGGCGGAGGGCGAGGTTGAGCGGGGTTTGTCCGCCGAACTGGACGATCATGCCGACTTCGGCGCCGCCAGAGGCTTCGTGTTCGTAAACGGCGAGGACGTCTTCAAGGGTGAGCGGCTCGAAGTAGAGGCGGTCGCTGGTGTCGTAGTCGGTGGAGACGGTTTCGGGGTTGCAGTTGACCATGATGGTCTCGTAGCCGTCTTCACGGAGAGCGAAGGCCGCGTGGCAACAGCAGTAGTCAAACTCAATGCCCTGCCCGATGCGGTTGGGGCCGCTGCCGAGGATGATGACTTTGCGGTTGGGCGTGGGCGCTGCTTCGTCTTCTTCGTCGTAGCTGGAATACAGGTAGGGGGTGAAGCTTTCGAACTCAGCGGCGCAGGTATCGACGAGCTTGTAGACGGGACGCAGGCCGTGGCGGCGGCGGAGGGTGCGAACCTTCTCGATGCCGTCATCGCCGGGCAGCGACCAGACTTCCGCAAGACGCTCGTCGGAGAGGCCGAGGCGCTTGGCTTTTCGTAACTGTTCCGGTGACGTTTTGCCGGGACTGTCAGGGAGCGCCGCGGTGATGTCGGAGATTTCTTTGATCTGGTAGAGAAACCAGGGGTCCATCGATGTCATACGCGCGACTTCACGCACGGAGTGGCCTTCGCGGAAGGCGAAGCGGATGTAGTTGAGGCGCTCGGGCTGTGGAGTGACGAGGCGCTGGGTCATGCGGCGCGGGTCGAGGACTTCGGAGCCGGCTTTCCTGCCGGTTTCGAGCGAGCGCGTGGCTTTCATCAGCGCTTCTTTGAAGGTTCGGCCGATGGCCATGACTTCGCCGACGGATTTCATCTGCGGGCCCAGGTTTTCGTCGGCTCCGGGAAATTTTTCAAATTGCCATTTGGGAATTTTGACGACGACGTAGTCGATGGTCGGCTCGAAACAGGCCGGCGTCATTTTGGTGATGTCGTTGGGGATTTCGTCGAGGGTGTAGCCGACGGCAAGGCGAGCGGCGATTTTCGCGATGGGGAAACCGGTGGCTTTGGAGGCAAGCGCGGAGGAGCGCGAGACGCGCGGGTTCATTTCGATGACGACCATGCGGCCGGTATTGGGGTGGACGGCGAACTGCACGTTGGAGCCGCCGGTTTCGACGCCGATTTCGCGCATGACGCGGATGGCGGCGTCGCGCATGGCCTGGTATTCGCGGTCCGTGAGGGTTTGCGCGGGGGCGACGGTGATGGAATCGCCGGTGTGGACGCCCATAGGGTCCATGTTCTCGATGGAGCAGATGACGATGACGTTGTCGGCGAGGTCGCGCATGACCTCGAGTTCGAATTCCTTCCAGCCGAGGACAGATTCTTCGATGAGGCACTCGTGGACGGGCGAGAGGTCAAGGCCGCGGGCGAGGATTTCGAGCAGCTCTTCGCGGTTGTAGCCGATGCCGCCGCCGGAGCCGCCGAGGGTGAAGGAGGGGCGGATAATGACGGGGAAACCGATTTTGGTGGCGAAGTCGAGGCCGTCGCGGAGATTGTTGACGAGCGCGGAGCGGGGAACGTCGAGCCCAATGCGGGTCATCGCATCCTTGAAGAGGAGGCGATCTTCGGCTTTCTTGATGGCTTCGAGCTTGGCGCCGATGAGCTCGACGTTGTAGCGGTCGAGGATGCCGGCGTCGGCGAGTTCGACGGCGAGGTTGAGCGCGGTCTGGCCGCCGACAGTGGGCAGGAGGGCGAAGACGCCGTCGCGGCGCTGGTCGCGCAGCATCTCCGATTCGAGGCGGAGGATCTCGTCGAGATATTCCTTCGTGAGCGGCTCGATGTAGGTACGGTCGGCGAGCTCGGGGTCGGTCATGATGGTCGCCGGGTTCGAATTGACGAGCACGACTTCGTAGCCTTCGGCCTTAAGGGCCTTGCAGGCCTGGGTGCCGGAGTAATCGAACTCGGCGGACTGGCCGATGACGATCGGGCCGGAGCCGATCACGAGGATTTTGGTGATGTCGTTGCGGCGTGGCATTTTTCCGTCTGCTGCTTTCAGTATCTCGGTTTCATAAAAATGGCGGGAGATGAATCCCGCCGTTTGGCAAAAATCTTCTGGAAAAACTGGGTCATCCCTTCCACTCCTCCATCATTTTGCGGAAGTCGCGGAAGAGGTAGTGAGAGTCGTGAGGGCCGGGGCTGGCTTCGGGGTGGTACTGCACGCTGAAGAGCGGCAGGGTGCGATGGCGAAGGCCTTCGAGGGTGTTGTCGTTGAGGTCGATGTGGGTAAGGTCGACTTCGGCGGGGTTGAGCGAGTCCGGGTCGACGGCGAAGTTGTGATTATGGCAGGTGATCTCGACCTTGCCGGTGTCGTTGCACTTTACGGGATGATTGCCGCCGTGGTGGCCGAACTTGAGCTTGTAGGTTTTGCCGCCGAGGGCGAGGCCGATGAGTTGATGGCCGAGGCAGATGCCGAAGATGGGCGTGCGGCCGGCGAGGCGGCGGATGTTGTCCTGGGCATACGTGACGGGCTCGGGGTCGCCGGGGCCGTTGGAGAGGAAGACGCCGTCGGGTTTGAGGGCGAGGACGTCTTCGGCGGAAGTTTGCGCGGGGACGACGGTCACGCGGCAGCCTTCCTGGGCGAGCATGCGGAGGATGTTTTTCTTGATGCCGTAGTCGTAGGCGACGACGTGGAGGTCAAGGCGGGTGACCGCGGGAACTTCGTTGGGATGGAGAGGGTCGGGGTCATCATGGTCCCACTCGTAGCGGTCTTTGGTGGAGACGACGCTGGCGAGATCGGTGCCGTCCATTTTGCGGATGGACCGAGCTTTCTCTACGAGGACGTCAGGGTTGGGTTCAACGGTGGAGATGACGCCGCGCATGACGCCGTGGGTGCGGAGGTGGCGCACGAGGGCGCGGGTGTCGATTTCAGAAATGACGGGGACGTGGAAGCGCTCGAGGTACTCATCGGCGACCTGCTGCGAGCGCCAGTTGGAGCTGATGGGGGAAAACTCGCGGGTGACGAGGCCTTCGATGTAGGGTCTGGCGGCTTCGTTGTCGGCGGAGTTGGTGCCGTAGTTGCCGATCTGAGGATTGGTGAGGACGACAATCTGGCCGGCGTAAGAAGGGTCGGTGAAGATTTCCTGATAACCGGTCAGCGATGTATTGAAAACGACTTCTCCGCGGCATTCGCCCTGGGCGCCGTAGCCGTCGCCCCTGAAGATGCGCCCGTCTTCGAGCGCAAGGATTGCCTGCATGGAGACTCCGAGTACCTGGATTCTCCTGATTCTATCAGGCAGTGGCGGGCGATTCGGGCGGCAGGCTGAGCAAAAGTGGACTTAAATTCGAGTCAGAAAAGGCCCGCTGCTTGAAGTCGCGGGCCTTTTCATCGATGAGGAAACCGTCCTACCGCTGCGGCGTTGTTTGCGGCTGCGGCTGCGTTTGCTGCTGCTCCTGTTTCTGGAGCTGTTGTTGCTGGGTGGGCGCCGTCACTTCCGGGCCTGCCTGTGCGGGTTCGAGGCCGGGAATGACGGGAGCGGTGTGGACCTGGCCGGTGGCCGCGTCGACGATGGAGATGCCGTAGCGATCGAGGGTGCTGGCGAGGGTCTCCTCGAAGGCTGCGCGGTCTGTGGCGTAACGCGCGCGCGCGGCGATGAGCTGGGCGTCAGCAGCGGCGAGGCCCTTCTGCTGCACCAGCACATTGGCGGTGGTGGATGCGCCGAGATGCAGCTTCTTCACCTCGGCGTCGAGGCTCTGCTGGTTGAAGTCGTGGTTGGAGATGGCGGAGTTGACCGCGGCACGATCGTTGGTGAGCGCATATTGCTGACTGATGACATTCATGCGGATCTGAATGTAGAGCTGCTGGAGCACCATCTGCGCCTTGCGGTACTCGATCTGCGAACGCTCTTCGGCAGCCTGCGCCGGGCGATTGCGGATGGGGATATTCATGGTGAACTCAACGCCCTTGTTCGGCCCGCTGCTGTTGACGAGGTTATTGAGGACCGTGCCATAGCCGGTGTTGCCCAGGAGGGTGCAGTCCGAAGGGGGAAGGCCAAAGGAGGCGAGGGCTTTGGGGCAGTTCGGGCTGACCGCGCCCCCCAGACCGCTGGCACCGTAAAAGGCCTCGACATCGAGGGTGGGCAGAAGGCCGTTCTTGACTCCTTTCAGCGTGAGCTCATCAATTCTGAGAGTGAGAATGGCTTGTTCGACGTCGGGACGATTGGCGTCCGCCTCGCGCACGAGCTCATCCACCGACATACGCTCCTCGGGCGTCTCAGCGAGGCTGACGCGATCGGCAGGGACAATGGGAGCGTTGGCCAGCGCGGGATCATCGAGATTGCGCGCGATGGCCTGCTTCATGACGAGCTGCTGGTATTCGAGGGTGTTCTGCGAAGCGATGAGAGCCTGCTGGTCGCTGGACATCTGGCTTTTCGCGTTGACGACGTCGAGAGGGGCCATGCTGCCGATCTGGAGCTGCTTCTCGTCGTCCTTCTCGAGGCTGGTGGACTGGTCGAGGGCGTGCTGCTTGGATTGCACGTCTTCATAGGCGCTGACCAGGCCCCAGTAGATGTTCTCGACCTGGTTGATGGTGTAGAGGAGCTGCTGGCGGAAGACGGAGTCGGCGATGCGGCGGTCGTTTTTCGCCTGCACGATGAAGCGGCCGTTCACGCCTGTTCCGAAGCCCTGCAGAAGATGCTGGGTGAGGGCGAAATTGAAGCTGGATTGCAGAGCCGGGCTGAAAAAACTAAAGAGATTGTCGGTGGTGGTGCGGGTATTGTCGAAGGCCACCAGCATATTGGTGCCGGTGATGAAGCCCTTATTCAGGCTGAAGTTATAAGTATTCGTGTTCTGGTTGATCGAAGGCAGGCCGCCGGAAAAGATGGGGCTGGACTGAGGCTGAACCGCGTGATTGATCTCAACTGTGCCCGTCAGCACAGGGTCGAAGTTCTCCGGGGTCGGGCCCGAGCCGTTGGTGGAGATCGACAGGCCGCCCGGGCCGGTGCCGGCAACGCTGGAAGAAGAGCCGCCGCCCGGACCGCCGCCGACGGAACTGACAGACGCGGTGGTGCCGCCCTGGGTGCCGGTGACCAGGCCGGTGGGAACGCCCGCTATGCCGGCGGCGCCGGATCGCGCGCGCAGAAGATCGGTATCGGCAATGTCGAGGTTCAGGCGCTGAATAGCGATGTCGTAGTTGTTCTGGAGGGCGAGGAGCACCGCGTCGCCGAGGCTGAGATAGATTTTGCCGTTCTTGACCAGGTTATCGAGCTGCACGGAATTGAGAAAATTCGCCGGCGGTACGGTGGTAGGCGAGTAGGGAGCGACGATGTTGGGCCAGTAGCCGCGTGGCTTCGAGAAGTCGCGGCTGGTATCGCGCATGAAGAGGGGCTGGGTGGGATTGGGGGTCGGCTCGGGCGGCAGGCCGGGAGCTGCAGGAGCCGTCTGTTGCGGAACCTGCGCCCAGGAAGGCGCGGTTCCGGCGAGCAGCAGGGAAATCGCAGTGGCAGCTTTCAATTTAGCGAAGAAAGTACTGGGTTTTTTCGCGGAATTATTGCGGGAAACTAACATTGGCCGTCTCCACTCCTCTGACAAGGCACTTGCAGCTCTAAAGACAAACGCGCATTCTTCGCGCTCCGCCTGCGGGGCGGAAATGCGCACTCCAGGCGCGAGAAAACCGCTTTGGCTTCTCTCGAATACGCGGCAAACCTCGGCCTGGTTCCGTAAACTCGTAACCACAATCAGGAAAGCTGAGTATATCGCAGCAGTTCGATGATTCCGGTGAAACATCCGATGCGACAAATCGAGAGAAAAAGTTAAGCAATGACGGCAAAGCAGGGACTCCAACACGGTTCGAACTGGAAGCTGACGCTTGCTTACGACGGCACGGATTATTACGGCTGGCAGGTGCAGCCGGATCGCGCGACGATTCAGGGAACGCTGGCGGGGGCGATCGAGCAGGTGACGGGCGAGCGGGTGCTGCCGCAGGGGAGCGGGCGCACCGATGCCGGCGTTCATGCGCGCGGGCAAGTGGCGTCGTTTGTTCTGAGCGCGCCGATCCCGGCGGAGAATTTTCTGCGTGCGCTGAATCGCAGGCTTCCGGAGGCGATTCGCATGCTGAAGGCCGAGCCAGCTGCGGCTGAGTTTCATGCGCGGCATTCGGTGCGGGCGAAGACCTACGAATATCGGATTTATCGGGGGGAAATCTGCCCACCGTGGACGGCGCGCTTTGCGTGGGCGATGAACTGGCCGCTGGATGTGGAGCGCATGCGGGAAGCTGCGAAGGTGGTGATCGGGACGTACGACTTTACGTCGTTTGCGGCGAGCGATCCGGATCAGGCAACGCGGCGCGAACCGGATGAGAGTGAGGCTGAGGCGCGGAAGGGGAATGTCCGGACGATTTTCGAGTCGAGCTGGACGGAGGACGGCGATCTGCTGACCTATGGCGTGCGCGGAAATGGGTTCCTGCACCATATGGTGCGGAACCTGGTGGGGACGTTTGTGGACGTGGGGCGTGGGCAGACGGGGCCGGAGGAGATCGCGCGCATTCTCCAGGCGCGACTAAGGGCTGAGGCGGGGGCGACGGCGCCGGCGCGGGGGTTATTTCTGGAGAGCGTCGAGTATTGAGTGGGCGGTTGATTGAACGGTGAGCGGAGTCCCCTCTGCGTGGACGCCGCTGAATGCTACGCTGAAAGCTCCGATGGCTTCGCCGGCACCCGCAACCGCATCGATCGCCCGGCTCGCGGCTGACCGCCGCGTGCACCAGGCATTCCAGTGGCTGCACCTGCAGGAACAGAGAATCCTGCAGTGGCAGGCAGAGATGGTGGCGGTGCCGGCTCCGCCGTTCGGCGAGCAAGCGCGCGCGGAGTGGTTGCGGGAGCGCTTTCGTGGGCTGGGGCTCGAGAACCCGCACATCGATGCAGTGGGCAATGCCATCGCGACGTGGCCTGGGAAAAGATCGTGTGCGCGTCGCGCTTTGCTCTCGGCTCATATCGATACGGTTTTCCCAGCGGGGACGCCGATCGAAGCCGACCTGCAGGGGTCGCGTTTGTCCGCTCCCGGCGCCTGCGACAATGGCGCGGGCGTGGCGGCGATGCTGGCGACGGCGGCCGCGATGCGACATGCGGGGCTGGAGACAGAATGCGAGGTTCAGTTCGTCGGCAATGTCGGGGAAGAAGGAGAAGGCGACCTGCGCGGCATGCGGCATCTCTATCGGGACGGGAGCGAGGCGCGCGAGCACATCGCGGGGCACATCGTGCTGGATGGCGCAGGGCATGAATCGGCGGTAACGCACGCGCTGGGGAGCCAACGGTATCTGGTGACGATCACCGGGCCGGGTGGACATTCGTGGACGGATGCGGGACGGCCGAATCCCATTATTCTTCTCAGCCGCGCGATCCAGCGATTTTCTGCCGTGACGCTGCCGGATCTTCCGCGAACCACGATGAATGTGGGAACGATTGAGGGCGGGACGGCGATCAACGCGATTCCGGAGAGGGCGGCGGCGCGCATCGATCTGCGCTCGACCGATCCGGAACAGCTGATTCGGCTCGAGGTGGAACTCCATCGCGCGGTCGAAGACGCGGTGATGGCCGCGAATCAGGCTCAACAAGGGGAGGCGAGCAGTATTCGCTTCGCGATTGAGAAAATCGGCGACCGGCCGGCGGGGCGGTTGCCGGCTGACTCCGAGCTGATGACGCTGCTCGAGGCGGTGGATCGCCACCTGGCGATTCGAACCGAAATGCGGCTGGCGTCGACGGATGCAAATATCCCGCTGTCGATGGGAGTGCCGGCGGTGAGTATCGGCGGCGGCGGCGAAGGCGGCGGCATTCACACGCATGCGGAGTGGTATGACGCCCGGGGCCGCGATCTGGGGCTGCGGCGGATTCTTCTTCTGCTGCTGGCGGTGGCGGGCAGTTAGACTGTCGGGGTGAAAGCTCTCGGCATTTTGTTTGGATTGGTTATGGCTGCTGGATCCGCATTGGCGCGGGCTGGACCTGCCGCCGATGCCATCTACTATCACGGAAATATTCTGACCGGCGCTGAGCTGGAGGGCGCCCATCCGGAGCGGGCGTCGGCGATCGCGGTTGCGCATGGGGAGATTCTCGCGGCAGGCGACGATGCTGCGATCATCGCGCAATACAAGGGTGCGGGGACGCAGATGGTGGATCTGGGCGGAGCGTTCGTGATGCCGGGATTCAACGACGCGCATGCGCATCTGGGAGACGCGGGGCACATTCTGCTTTCGGTGAATTTGATCGGCGTGAAATCGCTGGCCGAGATGCAGGAGCGGATTCGAGCAGCGGCGGAGAAAGCCGCGCCGGGACAATGGCTGAGCGGAGGCGGATGGGATCACACGCTGTGGGCCAGCGGAAAGCTGCCGAATCGCGCGGATGTTGACGCGGCGGCCGAGGGACATCCGGCGATTTTCGTGCGCGTGGATGGGCACATTGCGGTGGCGGACTCGGCGGCGTTGAAGGCGGCGGAAATTACGCGCGCGACGCCGGACCCGCAGGGAGGAAAAATCGATCGCGGACCCGATGGAGAGGCGACAGGGATACTGCGCGAGACGGCGCAGGGGCTGGTGCACGTGCCACCGCCATCGCCGGAACAGCGCAGACATGGATTGGAGCTGGCTCTGGAAGATGCTGTGTCGCACGGCGTGACGACGGTGCAGGATTTTTCAGACTGGGACGATTTCCTGGTCTTCGAGCAGATGGAGAACGAGGGCAAGCTGCCGGTGCGCGTCGCGGAGTGGCTGCGTTTCGCCGACCCGGTAAGCGTGGAGAAGCAGGAGGCGGCGCACCATCCGGCGACGGATCGCATGCTGCACACGACGATGCTGAAGGGGTTCATGGATGGGTCGCTGGGGTCGCGGACGGCGGCGATGAATGCGCCGTACTCCGACGATCCGGGCAATTCGGGGATTCCGCGCTATACGCAGGAAAATCTGAACGAGATGGCGATTGAGCGTGCGAAGGCTGGGTTCCAGCTGGGATTTCACGCGATTGGGGATCGCGCGGTGGAGATGGCGCTGGACGCCTATGCCGCGGCGGAAGCGGCGATTCGCCAGCCTTCTCTGCCGCCGCGCACGCGGGCGAACGGGCCGAGGTCCGAGATGATACCGATGAAGAAAGTGCCGCCTCACAATCTGCGGTATCGGATTGAGCACAGCCAGGTGGTGAGTGCGGGGGACTTCAATCGCTACCAGCAGTTGGGCGTGATTGCGTCGATGCAGCCGAATCATCTGCTGACCGATATGGCGTGGGCAGGAGCGCGGCTGGGACCCGAGCGTGAGAAGTATGCATACGCGTGGAAGTCGTTTCTGGATGCGGGCGTGCCGCTGGCGTTTGGGACGGATTATCCTGTCGAGCCGATTGCGCCGTTTCGCGGGGTGTATGCGGGCGTGACGCGGATGAATGAGGCGGGGACGATGAGCTTTCATCCCGAACAGAAGCTGACGATCGGGGAGACGCTCTACGCGTACACGCAGGGGTCGGCGTATGCGGAGTTTGCGGAGGGATGGAAGGGCAAGCTGGCGCCGGGTTACGTTGCGGATTTTGTGGTGCTGGACCGGGATTTGACGACCATTGCGCCGCACGAAATTCTGGGGACGAAGGTGTTGCGGACGGTGGTGGGCGGAGAAACGGTGTATCACAGCAGCCGGTAGTCTGTAGCCAGTAGGCAAACCGGGCGGCAATCAGGAGCCTGCTGCGCCCGTTTAAGTTCCGGATGCCACCGTCCGCTGAAAATCGGCGGGAAGCCCGGCCAGCCCAGTTACAATGAGGGAGATACTGCTCACAGGAGACCCCTCGCATGGCAACTGCCACTGTTGGACGTAATACCGCCGCCTATAAAGTCGCTGACCTCTCGCTGGCCGACTGGGGGCGCAAAGAGATTTCGATCGCCGAGCACGAGATGCCCGGCCTGATGGCGATTCGCCACAAGTATGCAGCGGAGAAGCCGCTCAAGGGCGTGCGCGTGTCGGGCTCGCTGCACATGACGATTCAGACGGCGGTGCTGATCGAGACGCTGAAGGATCTGGGCGCAACGGTGCGTTGGGCGAGCTGCAACATTTTCTCGACGCAGGATCATGCGGCGGCGGCGATTGCCGCGGCGAAGATTCCGGTGTTCGCGTGGAAGGGCGAGTCGCTCGAGGAGTACTGGTGGTGCACGCTGCAGGCGCTGAGCCATGCTGATGGCAAAGGGCCGCAGCTGATCGTCGACGACGGCGGCGACGCAACGCTGCTGATCCACAAAGGCTACGAGCTGGAAGACGGCGATAAGTGGGTTCACACGCCTTCGTCGAACGAAGAGGAGCAGGTGATCAAGAACCTGCTGAAAGAGGTGCACGCCGAGGACCCGCAGTACTGGCACAAGGTGGTGAAGGAGTGGCGGGGCGTTTCCGAAGAGACGACGACGGGCGTGCACCGGCTTTACAAGATGAAGGAAGTGGGCAAGCTGCTGGTGCCGGCGATCAACGTCAACGATTCGGTGACGAAGTCGAAGTTCGACAATCTGTATGGCTGCCGCGAGTCGTTGGCGGACGGCATTAAGCGCGCGACGGACGTGATGGTCGCGGGCAAGGTCGCGGTGGTATGCGGTTACGGCGATGTGGGCAAGGGCTCGTCGCATTCGCTGCGCGGGATGGGCGCGCGCGTGATCGTGACGGAGATCGATCCAATCAATGCGCTGCAGGCGGCGATGGAGGGATTCGAGGTCGCGACCATCGAGGACACGCTGGGGCGCGGCGACATTTATGTCACCTGCACGGGTAACCTGGACATCATCACGCTGGAGCATATGAAGGCCATGAAGGATCAGGCCATTGTGTGCAACATCGGCCACTTCGNNCATCCGAGCTTCGTGATGAGCAACAGCTTCTCGAACCAGACGCTGGCGCAGCTGGATCTTTGGAGGAATCGCGACACGTACGCGATTGACGTTTACACGCTGCCCAAGCACCTGGACGAAGAGGTCGCGCGCCTGCATCTGGAGAAGATTGGCGTTAAGCTGACCAGGCTGACGCCGGCGCAGGCGGAGTATCTGGGGGTTTCGCCGGATGGGCCGTATAAGAGCGAGAACTACAGGTACTAAAAAACAGGGTTAGGGGTTAGGGATTAGAAGAGCCGGGGACTGGCGTTGACCAGTTCCCGGCTTTTGGTTTTTGCGATTGAATTCGTTGGCTGGATCCGCAGGCTCTCTACGTTGCGGCGGTTTCGGCAAGGTGCTTTTTGTAGATCGGCGAGAGCTCGCGGAGTCGGGCGACGGCGGCGGGGACGAGTTCGAGCGCGGTGTCGATGTCGGCGTCAGTGTTTTGGCGAGTGAGCGAGAAGCGCAGGCTGGCGCGGGAGCGGGCGAGCGGCAGTCCCATGGCCTTGAGGACGTGGGAGGGCTCAGTGGAACCGGAGGAGCAAGCCGATCCGCCGGAGACCGCGAGGCCTTTGAGGTCGAGGGCGATGACGAGCGCTTCGCCTTCCAGGTGGTCGAAGTACAGGTTGGTGGTGTTGGGAACGCGCGGCTGGCCGGCGCCGTTGATGCCGCACTCTTCGATCTTTGAGAGCAACCCGTGTTCGAGGCGGTCGCGGAGGACGCCGATGCGGTCGTCAGTGCCGTCGGTGAGGCTGGCGCGGGCGATTTCGGCAGCTATGCCGAGGCCGACGATGCCGGGGACATTTTCCGTGCCGGCGCGGCGCTGGCGCTCGTGGGCTCCGCCGAAAACGAGCGGCTCGAAGCGAGTCCCGCGACGAACGTAGAGGATGCCGATGCCCTGCGGGGCGTGTAGTTTGTGCCCGGAGATGCTGAGGAGATGGCAGCCGATGGCCTTGACGTCGATGGGGATCTTCCCCGCGGCCTGCACGGCGTCAGTGTGGAAGGCGACTTCGGCTTCGGCGGCGATTTTGCCGATTTGCTCGACGGGTTGAACAACGCCCGTTTCGTTGTTGGCCATCATGATGCTGATGAGCTTTGTGTTCGGCTTGAGCGCGCGGTAAACGTCGAAAGGATCGACAACGCCGCTCCCGGAGACGGCAAGAAACGTGACATCGATGCCACGCTCCTGCGCCTTCTGGGCGGAGTGCAGAACAGCGTGGTGCTCGATGGCGGACGTGATGAGGTGATCGCCGGGGCGCAGGACGCCGAAGATGGCGGTATTGTCACTCTCGGTGCCGCCGGAGTTGAAGACGATTTCGGCGGGACGGCAGTTGAGGAGCGCGGCAACCTGTTCGCGGGCGCGCTCGACGGCGGCGCGGGCGTGCTGGCCGTGCTGGTGGATGGAGGACGCGTTGCCGAAGGAGTCGATGAAGAAGGGCCGCATAGCCTCCAGTACCTCGGGAAGCAGAGGTGTGGTGGCATTGGCGTCCATGTAGATGCGGCGCATACTTCCATTGTAACGGGGCTGGGATCGGGCAAGACTTCGCCAGGCGGCAAAAAGCGGACGCAAGTACCCATCGGATTCATGCAAAATTAAGTGTCGGGAGTCATCCTGTAGCTATGCGAGCGCTGATCGTCGAGGACGAGGCTCGGGTCGCGGAGAATATCGCGGCAGCGCTGCGCGAAAGCGCCGGTCTGGCGGTGGATGTGGCCGCGAACGGACCGGACGGCGTCGAGCTGGGGCGGCAGGCCAATTACGACCTGATCGTGCTGGACCTGATGCTGCCGGGAATGGATGGGCTGGCGGTGCTGAAGGCGATTCGGGCGAAGGGCCAGACCGCGCCGGTGCTGGTGCTGACAGCGGTGATGGAAAAGGCGTCGATCGTGCGGCTGCTGAATGCCGGGGCGGACGATTATCTGGCGAAGCCTTTCGATCTGGGCGAACTGCTGGCGCGCGCGAAGGCGCTGATCCGGCGCGGGAAGGGCGTGAGCCATCCGAGGATCGAGGTCGCGGATCTGGTGATCGACACACTGGAGAGAACGGTGACGGTGGCGGGCAAGCCGGTGGAACTTTCGCCAACGGAGTATCGCGCGCTTGAATATCTGAGCCATCGGCCGCGGTCGGTGATCTCGAAGCAGGTGCTGCTGGAGCATCTTTACGACTACAACTGGGAGCATCACTCGAACGTGATCGAGGCGCACATTTCGAATCTGCGGCGCAAGCTGAACCGCGGGCGAGACGGCCAGTGGATCGAGACGCTGCGCGGGCGCGGATACCGGCTAATGTCGGGAGGCGGCACAGCATGAAGCGCTATTCTCTTCGCCGGCGTCTGATCGCCGCTGTGCTGCTGCTGGAGTGCGCCCTGGTGGCAGGGCTGAGCGGCGCGTCGCTGCTGTATCTGTGGCGCGAACATATGCGGAGCTTCGACGTGATGGTGCGCGGGCGCGCCGACTCGCTGCTGGGCCAGGTGCACGATGCGGAGGATGCCGGGGACAACGTGGCCATCGATGCGGAGGCGCTGGACCTGCGCGGGCGCGATCTGTGGATGGCGCGCGACGAAGGCGGGCGGGTGCTGGCGCAGTCGGCGGGTTGGAGCAGCGATGTGCTGAGCAACTTTGGCGCGAAACCGGCAGCGCACGATTTTCGCGTGCAGGGAAAAATGTTTCGCGGGCTGATGCTGCACGGGATAAGGCAGATCGACGCGGAGGGCGGCAGCCCGGGCATCGCGCGGCCCGTGACCATTTTTTATGCTGCGCCGCTGGCGCCGGTGGATGAGGCGATTTGGCGGGCAGCGCGGTTTCTGGCGGTGGCGAGTTCCCTGCTGCTGCTGCTGACGGCGGGAGGGTTGGCACTGCTGCTGCGGCGAGGACTGGCGCCGCTCGAAGAGCTGAGCGTGGCGGCGGCGGAAATGACCCCGAGCCATCCGCGATTCCACGCGCCGAAGAGCGCTCACTCTACTGTGGAGCTGGCGGTGCTGGCGGGGGCGCTGGAGTCGGCGACGCGGCGGCTGGAAGAGGCTTTCGTGCAGCAGCAGGTCTTCGTCAATGATGCCGCGCACGAACTGAAGACGGCAGTGACGATCATCAAGTCATCGCTGCAACTGCTGGCATCGCGGCCGCGGAGCACGCAGGAATACGCGAAGGGCCTCGAAACCTGCATGGCCGACTGCGCCCGCATGGAAGACCTGGTACAGCGGATGCTGCAGCTGGCCCGTTTCGAGCAGGAGCCGGCGAGCGGCTGCGTGCACTGTGATCTGGCGGAAGTAGCGCGGGACGTAGCGGCGCAGATGGAGAGGCTGGCGGAAATCCGCGAGGTTGCGGTCGCGGTGCAGGCGCCGGATTCGGTGAGGGCGCCGCTGGAGGAGGGCGCCTGCGCTTCCCTGCTGGCCAATCTTCTGCTGAACGCTGTACAACACACGCCGGAAGGAGGCTCAGTGACGGTGGCGATCCAGGCCGCCGCGGACATCACAATTGAGGTGCGGGACACGGGCCGAGGGATTGCGCCGGAAGATCTTCCACATCTGTTCGAGCGCTTCTGGCGCGGAGACCATTCGCGGGCGAGGAGTACGGGCGGAGCGGGTCTGGGGTTGTCGATCTGCAAGGCGATTGTGGATTCGTGCGGCGGCGCAATCGACGTGAGCAGCCGGCTCGGGGAAGGCACGTGCGTGACGGTGCGGCTGCCGCTGATGGCGTCACCGACGGCGGTGCGGGAGCTGTCGGCGGTCGGCTGAGGTCGTGCGAACGGGGCCAGAGTTTGCAAAAGGAAAAGGGAGACCGGGGCGGTCTCCCTTTTCTGTGCCGGACGGATTCAGAGACCGAGCTCGCCGCGAATGAGGCCCTTTTCCTCGATGAGCGTGAAGCCCAGCTTGCGGGAGAGATTGCGCATGCGGGTGTTCTCCGGGAGGAAGTAGATAAGGACCTGAGAGATGCCTTCCTGGCGGGTGGCCGACAGAGTGCGGCGCATGAGAGCTTCGCCGAGCCCCTGGCCCTGAAAGTCGTCGGCAATGACCACCGCGAGCGTTGCGGAGCGCCCGTCGTCCTGGCGGATCATGCGGCTGACGCCGCCGATGACGGGGCCGGCCACGGGATCGTTCGTTTCCGCGACCAACGCCAGCTCGCGGTCGTAATCGATGAAACAGATGCGGGTGAGGCGCTCGTGGGCGGTACGGGCGTTGATATCGAGCGCGGTGAAGTAGCGCTGGACCACGGTGCGCTCGGAGAGGCGATCGTGGAAGGCGGAGATGAGCGGCTCGTCCTCGGGACGGATGGGCCGGATGAGCACGCTCGATCCGGAGCGGGTCTTCCAGGGCGCCGCGTACTGGACTGGATAAGGGCGAATGGCAGGACGCGGAAGCTGGTCCTCGGTGGTATCGGGCTCATGCAGGACGACGCGCGCGTCGAGAGCGATGAGGCCATCGGGGGAAGCAAGCAGCGGGTTGATGTCGATCTCTTTGATCCAGCGCTGCTCGACGACCAGCTCGCTGAAGCGGACGACGAGGGCATCGAGGGCATCGAGGTCGACGGATTTGCGGCCGCGCACGCCTTTGAGCGCGGTGAAGATCTTCGTCTGCTCCATCTGATGGCGAGCGAGCGTGGCGGTGAGCGGAGGCAGCGCGAGGGCCCGGTCTTTCCAGACCTCGACGAGCTGGCCGCCGGTTCCGAACAGGAGAACGGGGCCGAGCTGCGGATCGATGCTGCTGCCGAGGATAATTTCGTAGCCGTCGAGTTTGGCGAAGGGCTGCACGGTGACGCCGAGGAAGTGCTGCGCTCCGACTTTTTCGGTGACGGATTTTTGAATGCTGGCAAACGCCTCAGCTACATCAGCGGCGGTACGCAGGTTAAGCTTCACGCCGCCGACGTCGGTTTTGTGGGTGATGGTTTCGGAGTGGAGCTTGAGGACGACGGGGTAGCCGATCTCAGAGGCTTTGGCAACCGCCTCGCTGGAGGTTTTCGCCAATTCGGTGCGAACCGTGGGAATGCCATAGGCGGCAAGGAGCTGCTTCGATTCGTACTCGGTGAGGATGGTGCGACGGCTGGCGCGGACCTGGCTGACGATGCCGTTGGCGAAGTCGCGTTTGGTATCGAGGACGGAGCCGGAAAGCGCGGCCGGCGTCTCGTAGAGGTCGCGCAGATGGCTGGTGTGTTTCCAGGTGGCGACGAATGCTTCGGCCGCAGCGTCGGGGTAGGGGAAGACGGGAATGCCGGCGCGGGTGAGAATCGCCTCGCCCTCAGCGACGAAATCGCCGCCCATCCAGCTGGCGATGACGGGCTTGCCGGTGGAGCGAGCGTAGGGCGCGAGATGCTCGGCGACCGCGGTGGGATCGGTCATGCCCTGCGGGGTGAGGATGACAAGCATGCCGTCGGTATTTGCATCCTTCGAAGCAATCTCGAGGGCTTTGGAGTAGCGATCCGCTTCAGCGTCGCCAAGGATGTCGACCGGATTGTTGTGACTCCACGCATCGGGAAGGAAGGCGTTATAGGTCGCAACGGTCTCGGGGGAAATTTCAGTGAGTTCCCCACCCACAGAGATGAGCGCGTCCGTGGCGAGGACGCCGGGCCCTCCGGCATTGGTGAGGATGGTGAGCCGCGGACCTTTGGGACGAGGCTGCTTGGCGAGGACTTCGGATATGTAGAAAATTTCGCTGATGGAGTTGACGCGGAGGACGCCGGCACGCTGGAAGGCGGCGTCCAGGACATCGTCGCTGCCGGTGAGAGAGCCGGTGTGGGAGGCTGCGGCCTTCGCAGCGGCGGCGGTGCGGCCGGCCTTGATGACGAGGATCGGCTTGTTGAGCGCCACGGCGCGGGCAGCGGAGAGAAAGCTGCGGGCGTCGCCGATGGATTCCATGTAGATCACGATGGAGTCGGTGTTCGGGTCCTGGCCGTAGTGGTCGATGAGTTCGCCAAAGCTGACATCGAGCATCGAACCGGCGGAGACGCAGCCGCTGAGGCCCACGTGCTCGCGGATGCACCAGTCGAGGATGGCAGTGAGGAGAGCGCCACTCTGGCTGATGAAGGCCAGGCGTCCCGCGGGAACCATGGCCTTGGCGAAGTTGGCGTTGAGACCGCCGACGGGATTCATCACGCCGAGGCAGTTGGGGCCAATGAGCCGCATCTTACCCTTGATGGTGGCGGCGATCTGACGCTCGAGCGCTTTGCCGGGCTCGCCGATTTCCTTGAAGCCGGCGGAGATGACGATGGCCGAGGGAACACCGGCGTCGACGGCTTCCTGAATGATGGCGGGAACGGTGGCGGCCGGAGTGGTGACAACGATGAGGTCAGGGATGCCTGGGAGGTCGCGGATGGATTTGAAAGCAGGAAGGCCGAGCACGCTGGGTCGCTTCGGGTTGACGGGCCAGACGGGGCCACCGAAAGGGCTGCCTGCGAGGTTTTGCAGAACGGTGCAGCCAACGCTGCCGACGCGATCGGTTGCGCCAATGACCGCGACCGATTTGGGCGTGAAGATAGAGGCGAGCGGACTGCGCCGGATGCTGACGAGATCGTGAGCCGGGTCGATGATCAGGGGTGTTTCCGGGGCGACCGTAGCGGAAGCCATGAGGGAGTTCTCCTTTGAATCTCTTTCAATGCCCATAGCCGGCTTCCGCGGTGACTTTACCACGGAACAGCCAATAGGACGTGAAGAAGTAAGCCAGAGCGAGGACGAGGCCGAGGGACCACCAGATGAGTCCCACATGCAGCGAATGCGGCCCTGCGAGCGCGCCGGCGATGGTGATGTCGCGCGCCGGATCGGTGGACGAGGGCAGGAGCGTGGGGTAGAGTCCCGCAGCGGCGCCGACCAGCATGAAGACCAGGTAGAGACAGGAAGAAAGGAAGGCCGCGAGCGGCTTGCGCTGTTTGGTGAAGCTCAACATGCCGATGAGCGTGGCGACAACCAGCGCGGGAATCGCGAAGAGGATCGGGTACGCCTTGTAATTTGCGAGCGCGGAGGGCCGCACAGCGATGGTGGCGGGCAGGCTGATGAGGGTGATGACCAGCAGAGCGATCCAGAGCGTGGAGGCTGCACGGCGAGCGCGCTCTTCCAGCTCGCCGGGAGCTTTGAGCACGAGCCAGAGCGCGCCATGGGTGGCGAGCGCGACCAGAGCGACGACTCCGCCGATGACGGTGTACCAGTCGAGAATGCCGGGGTTGGCGCCGACGCGCCAGTTGGTCCAGAGGGGCAGGAAGAAGTAGCTGTCCGCGCCGATGGGCACGCCGCGGATGACGTTAGCCAGCGCCGCGCCGAAGAAGATGGCGAGCAGCGCGCTGGCGACGAAAAAGAGGCCGTCGAAGAAGCTGCGCCAGACGTCGTGATCGATGTGCATGCGCAGCTCGATGCTGACTCCGCGCATGATGAGCAGCCAAAGCACGATCATCAGGGGCAGATAGAAGCCGCTGAAGGAAGAGGCGTAGAGCAGCGGGAAGGCGAAGTACAGCGTGCCCCCACCGGCGAGCAGCCAGACTTCGTTGCCATCCCACACCGGGCCGATGGAGCGGTAGAGGGTGCGGCGAGCGTCTTCGGTGCGGCCGAGGAAGGGAGAGAGGATACCGACGCCAAGGTCGAAGCCGTCGAGCACGACGTAAGCGGCGATCATGACTGCGACAATCCAGAACCAGACAAATCCCATCGTGTTTCCCTCCCTGCTAAACAGCCGTCAGCGTTGCGGGCTCAGGCTCGACCGCAGTGGCTGCCGGCCCGGTGCGGATGAAGCGATAGACGATGACGATCCAGAGGATCGAAAGCACCGAGTACATGCCGAGGAAGCCGAGCAGCGTGAAGAGTGCGTTTCCGGCGGAGACGTGCGTCGAATAGCCCTCGCTGGTGCGGATGAGGCCGTAGACCAGCCACGGTTGACGGCCGATCTCCGCGGTCATCCAGCCTGCGGTGTTGGCGATGTACGGCAGCGGGAAGCTGAGCAGGATGGGCCAGAGAATCCAGCGCGCGGAGTAGAGCTTGCCGCGCCACAGCAGGAAGGCGGCGACCAGCATGAGCAGCAGGAACCACGTCCCGAGCCCCACCATGATGTGGTAGCTGTAATAGAGCAACGGCAGGGCTGAGGGCCACTGGTCGCGGGGAAAGGCGTTGAGGCCTTTCACTTCGGCGGATGTAGTGCCGTAGAGGAGGAAGCTGAGGACGTCGTTGACGACCAGAGGATTGTCGATCTTCTGCGCGTTCTCGTCGGGCTGGCCGATGAGGACGACGGGCGCGCCCTTCTGGGTGCGGAAGAGGCCTTCCATGCCGGCAATGGCAGCGGGCTGATATTTCGCAACGTAGCGGCCGTGGAAATCGCCGGTGGGAAAGATCTGAACGACGCAGGAGATGAGGCCGGCAATGACGCCGATTTTGAGGAAGAGGCGGCCGAATTCCTGGTGGCTCTTTTCGAGCAGGTAGAACGCGCCGGTGGCCGCGACGACAAACGATGCTGTGACGACCGCGCCGCACATATTGTGCGCGTACTGCAGCCAGGCCCATGGGTTCAGCATGAATTTCCAAAAGCTTGAGACTTCATAGGAGCCGTTGGGCAGCAGATGGTAGGCAAGGGGATGCTGCATCCAGGCGTCGGTAACGATGATGAAGAAGCCTGAAATCCACGAGCCGACAAAGACCATAGTGGCCGCACCAAAATGGGCGAGCTTCGACATGCGTTTTTCGCCGAAGAGGAAGAGGCCGAGGAAGGTCGATTCGAGGAAGAAGGCGAAGACGCCCTCCATCGCGAGGGGCTGGCCGATGACGCCGCCAGTGCGCCGCGCGAACTCCGACCAGTTGGTGCCGAACTGGAATTCCATGGGAATGCCGGTGACGACGCCGAGCAGGAAGTTGATCGCGAAAATCTTCGCCCAGAAGCGCGCGGCCTGGTTCCAGCGGTCGTCGTTGGAGCGCAGGGCGATGAGTTTCATCACCACCATCAGCAGCGCCAGGCCCATGGTGAGCTGCGGGAACAGATAGTGGAACGTGACGGTAAAAGCGAAGTGGATACGGTCCAGCAGGAGGGCGTTCATACCACTTCCACGGTAATTGCGAGGGGCGCGGCGGCTCTGTGACCCTTGTCACAATGGGGGTCGGAGCAGGGGCCGGAAGTTACACAAAAGAAACGGGCGGCCGGGGAACAGCCAAGGTCAGACCAACAAAACGCGCGCCCGTGGTGTCTCGTAAAGATGGCGATCCGAGGAAATCTTCGGCCTTCACTACTAGATAACGAGAGACACTCCGCCGTGGCGCCGGCGCGAGGGACGGACGGTAATCTCCACGTCCTGTCCGAGCGCGACAAGGAATTCCATGAGGCGCTCGACCGAGAAAGAGCCGGAGCGATTGCGCATCAGAGCGGAAACATGCGGTTGCCGAATGCTGAGTAGCTTCCCCGCTTCGACCTGGGTCAGGCCGCGTTCGCGGATGAGACGGTAGATCTCCAGCGTAAGCTTTGCCCTCAGCAATTCCCGTTCGGGATGGGGCAGGCCGAGGTCCGCGAACACATTGCCGGTGCTCTTTTGCGCCCGGACGGGGGTTCTGGCTCTCGCGCTCATCTCAGTTCTGCCTTTCGCGGTGCAGGCGCTCGGCCTCTGCAAGGCGGCGCCGAATCAGATCCAGATCCCGATGCGGGGTGGCAATGCCGCGCTTCGATTTCTTCTGGAAGGCATGCAGCACGTAGGCCGCCTCCGCAAAACGTACTGTGTACACTGCACGCCACGTATCCCCTCCAAAATCCGAAACGATCTCGACCACGGAGCTTCCGCCGAAGCCTTTCATCGGCCTGGCCGCAGGATCGAGCTCATTGTGCTGTGCCGCATACAGGGCCATGCCGATGTCGCGCCGGACCGGACGCGGAAACGAGCGCACATCCTTCCGGGTCGACCCCAGCCAGATCAGGGGCCGGCCTGGCTCGCCTTCAGTATACATGAATACGTATATCCGTATATTGCTCCGCTACTGCAGGTGCAGCTCGTTCTGCAGTTGCAGATCATTGAGGACGCTGGGCTTGGTTTCGTCCACGGCGAGGAGGTTGTGGCAGAGGCTGCAGTCGTTGCTGAGGGTCTTGCCGTCCTTCGTGGTGTGGCTGCCGTCGTGGCAGCGGAAGCAGCCGGGATAGGCCATGTGTCCGATGTTGTTGGGGTACGTTCCCCACGTGACTTTCATGCTGGGGAAGACGTTGCGGTCGTAGATGGCGACGAGGCGGAGCGCGGAGGCATCGATTTTGGCGCGCTGCGCGTTCCAGACGTCGGGATATTGGGTACGGTAATAGTCGTCGAGGCCGAAGGGGATCTTCGAGCCGGCTTCGGCTTGCGAGGCGTAGGTCGCCTGGATCAGCTGCAGAGCTTCCTTGTGCATGAAGGGCAGCGCGGGGCTGGGGTTGCCGTCGAGCATGGCTTCGTCGACGGCGTCCTCGGCGGTCTGGAAGACGTGGGTGGCCTGGTTGTGGCAATCCATGCAGTCCATGGTGCGGCGGATTCCTTTGACGGGGCCTTTCCAGTCGGAGCTGACGTATTCCGCAGTGGTGCCGTCGGGATTGGGCGCGCTGACAGCGATGATGGTCTGCGCTTCGTTGTCGGTGGCGACGTACTCGAAATTGTTGAGATGGTGTCCGTGAATGCCGCTGAAGTGCGATACGGAGTCGACACCACCGAGGTGCAGGACGAGCACGGTGCGGGTGACGGAGTTCTTCACGTCGTCGCCGAAGGTGGTTTTGACGAGCAGCTTTTCTCCGACGAAACGAGTGGGGGAGTGGCATTCCTCGCAGGTTTCGCGCGCCGGCCGCAGTCCGTTGAGGGTGGCACGGATGGGCGTGGGCCAGGTGTGGAAGGTGACTTCGATCATCTGTTTGGTGCCGTTGACCTTGGCCTGGACGTAGGACTTCATGCCCGAGCCGACATGGCACTGCACACAATCGACGTGCGCGTGCGGAGACACCTGATAGGCGGCCCACTGCGGGGCCATCACGTGGCAGGACTCGCCGCAGAAGTGGGGCGAATCCATATAGGCGACGCCGCGGTAGGTGGCCGTGCCGACGATGACAAAGTTGATGAAGGTGGCCACGACAACGATTTCAATTCCGCGGCGAAAGACGGGATTGCGGAAGTCGATCTGCGGATAGACGGAAGGCACCTGGCCCGCGGCGATGAGCTGCCTGCGGCGCAGCCAGATGCCGATGGGGATGAAAACGAGCCCGAGGACGAAGAGCCCGGGCAGAAACAGATCGAGAACAATGCCGAGATAGGGATTGGTGGAACCGCCGTGGCCGAAGATCGACACGATCCAGAAGCCGACCAGGACAAAGGCCGAGGCGGTGGTCAGCGCGCCACCGATGAGGCTTAACAGGTTATTGCCAAAGAAGAGGAAGGGCTCGAGCCATTCTTGCTTCAGTCTGCGCCACAGCGACATGAAAACCTCTTATCCGGTGAAATACGCGCTCAAGGTCAGCACGAGGAGGGTCAGGCCAATCAATATAGCGGTAAACCCGACGACTCGGCTGAAATTTATCAGCCAGCGGGGAGGAGCGACTGTGATCCTTGTCTCAGCCTTGCCTTCGCTGAGCATGCGCTGGTATTCGTCCGGGCGGCGGGTTTTGAATTCTTCCTCGCTCTCGCGGCCGGTGAAGATGACCATGTCCATGGGAAAGCTGTCGGGGCGCAGATGGGTGTTCACGAAGTGGATGGAGAAGATGAAGAGGATGGCGAGCAGGCCCTCTTCGCTGTGGATGACAAGGACGGCATTGAGCGCCCAGCCGGGCAGGAAGTGCGCGAAGAACGGAGCGAACCACATCGCATATCCGGAGAAGCCGATGACCACCATGCCCCAGAAGACGGCCCAGTAGTCGAATTTCTCCCAGTACGCGTAGCGTTCGAACTTCGGCTTGGGACCGAGACCCAGGAACCAGCGAAAGTGCCCGAGGAGGTCCTTCACGTCTTTCCAGTTGGCGACCATGGAGGTGGGCCCCCAGAAGATTCCCTTCTCGCGCTTGAAAAGACCGCGCGCCAGGATTTCGCGCAGATGGATAACGAAAGCAAGGGTGAGAACGAGCGCGCAGAATTTGTGAAAGAAGAGGATGGCGCCGAATCCTCCGACTTGCCGGGCAAAGCGGATCGCCCAGGGGGAGCCGCTGAAGCGCATCATGAGGCCAGTGGCCGCGAGAACCAAAAACGTGGTGAACAAAACCGCGTGGAGGTATCGCTGCGCGAGCGTGAAGCGAACGAAGTAGCGTGGCTTTTCCGGGGCCGCTGGGATGGCCGGAGTGCTGACTTCGATGGTCGGGACGGGCGTGTTCGGCGTCTGATCAGGCATTTTTTTCTCCCGACGATTTGGTTTTGACCTGCTGGAAGCGGGATCGGATGAGCCACAGCACCGTGTGCAGCAGGAAGAAGGTGAGCACGCTGGCCAGCAACAGATTCATGAACAGCCGGATGTAGTAGAGCGCGGGATTCAGATGGCGATTCCGCGCATTGGCGTGGGGCTGATACTCGACGAAGCTGGCATTGGCTCCCGCATGGCACCGGCCGCAGGTCTTCACCAGGTTGGCTTTGTTGATGGGCGAGAGCGGATCGGAGGCGGGGAGAATTTCATGCGCGCCGTGGCAATCCCAGCAACGCGCCGTCTCGACGTACCCACCCAGGAGACCGAGCTGCGAGTGGAAGGTATCGCGATAAGTAGTGAATTTGTCGCGATGGCAGGAACCGCAGATGGGCGTCGACTGCATGCGGAAATCCGCCGAAGTCGGTTCGATGATCGCGTGGGCGGTGTGGCAGTCGGTGCAGACAGGGGCGCTGGTGTCGCCGGCGGCGACGGCGTTGCCATGCACACCTTTCTGATATTGCTCGTTGATGCCGACGTGGCAGCTGCCGCAGGTGCCGGGAATATTGTTCCGGTAAGTGGCGCTCTGCGGGTTGGTGTGGCTCAGGATTTTGTGCGAACCGTGGCAGCTGGTGCAGTTAGCGGCTACCAGCAGGCCTTCTTTGCCCAGCGCGAAGCCGTGGATGGAATCAATGTAGAGCGCGTAGACGTTGGGCAGGTGGTATTTCTTCGCCATGGCTTCGTTGCCGTGGCAGGAGCCGCAGGTCTTCGGGATGTTCAGCGGATAGACAGGGGATTGCGGGTCAGTCTTCGGGACAATGAGGTGGGCATTGCCGTGGCAGCTGGTGCAGGGGTGGTCACTCGCCTTTGCATGCACACTGCCGGCGAGAGCCGCGCCCTCATCGGTGTGGCACGATTCGCACTGGACCGCAGCGGGGTGGTCGGGATGCGGATAATCGTGAATGTCCTTGTGGCAGTCATTGCATTTGAGGACGCCGTGAACGCTCGCGTGGAATTTGTCCGCGCTGACGCCAATGCTTTTGCCGTTCGCGTCCTGGAGGGTGGGGTCGTTGTGACAGGAGAGGCAATCGGCGTCAGCATGCGCGGGGCGCGCGGGTGCGGCCAGCAGCAGCACTGACGTAAAGAGAGTCAGGCTGAATGAGGAAACGGTCTTCATTGCAGCTCCCGGTACTTCCTTCCGTTCGCCGCGGTGACCGGAAGAGGCACGTTGATGGCTGCCTCTTCCCTCTTGCGCACCGCACCGATGACGGCCTTCGTTCCCTTTCCGCTACTTCTGCAGGGTGCGGATGAAGGTGACAACGTCCTTAATCTGGGCATCGGTCAGCTTGCCGTTGTAGGCAGGCATTTTGCCTTTGCCGTCTTTGGTGGTGGCGATGAGCCCAGCGTCCGTGGCCTTCACTACGTCCGGATCCTTGAAGGACGGGATCTTCATCATCTTCCCCATCGGCGTTGCAGCCGTTCCGTCGGGGCCGTGGCACATGGCGCATTTGGCTTTGTAGGTGTCGGCACCGGCGCTCTGCGCAAAGGCAGGCGCCGCAATGGAGGCGGCGAGCAGGATCATAGCCGCGGTTCTGATGCGATGCTTCATAGGTGATGCTCCTTCAGGGGTCATTCGGTCCCAAGTCCTTCCCGTTGATACATCGCGGGAGATGGCCTGGTCTGTGATATTTGCCACAGACAGGCGGGTTCATCTTACAGATTTGCCGGTTTAGCCGGGCTGCGCGGCCTGGTTCACTCTTTGCCCTCCGGATTAGGATTCGGCGTGGGCGCCGGGCCGGTTGTTGCCGTGGGGTTCTGGTTCGGGGGATCTTTTTCGTTCAGCTCGCGGACCTCGTGTTCGGGCGCGCGCCCGGTAAGGACGGTCCACTTCACGGGGTAAATGTCGGGGTCGAACATGACGGCGTAGAAGTGCCAGATGAGGATGGCGAGCGTGGCCAAAATCGCCTCATAGAAATGAATCGCCGTGCTGACAGCGAGGACGGCCGCGGGATGCGGGAGGTGGGCAAGGATCCAGTCGTTGAGCCAGAGCAGCACACCGGTGACGGCCATGACGGCGGTGCCCCACACCAGCGCCCAGTACTCGGCCTTTTCGACGTAATTGAACCGGCGGTAAAGCGGGAGCCGGTCGCGGCGGCCGAGATTGTATTCGACGGTCTGGATAGCTTCCTTCGCATCCCGCACGTCGGGAATCATGTCTTTGAGCCAGCGGCGGCCGCTCTTCTTTATGGACATGTAGACGATGTGGTACACCGAAGCGCCGATGAGGACGACACCGGCGATGCGGTGAACCCAGCCGCGGATGGGCAAGCCATGTTCCCAGCGAACGAGGGGCGCGGCCCAGAAAGAGTGCGGGAACTTGAGGGCAAAGCCGGTGATGACCAGCACGATGAAACTGACCAGCAACAGCACGTGCTGCCAGCGTTCACTGAGAGTGAGCCGGATTTGGCCGGGGCTCTGGCGATAGCGCGCGAGCGCGGCGCGGGCCTTGCGCCGCAAATCGAGGAGATTGTGCAGCAGCATGAGCCCGATCGTGACGGGAATGACAATAAAGTAGAAGATTTTGACGAAGTCGAGGATGCGCCCGCCGGGAGTGGTCCTCGACATTGCGTGCACCGGCCCGATGGCAAAACGGCTGCCCGCGTCGTTGTGGCACTGGCCGCACGTCTTGCTTAGATTGGCGTGATTGACGGTGGAGCGCGGATCGCTGGACGGATAAATGTTGTGAACGCCGTGGCAGCTGGCGCAATTAGCGACAGTCTGGCGGCCCTCGCGCGCGGCGAGCCCGTGATAGCTGTCCTCATACGTCGGCACGCGATCCTGGGGCATGGCGAAGCCGGCCATCAGCGTCGTGTCGGCGTGGCAGCGGGAGCAGGCTTCCTGCGAGACGTTGGCCATGAAAACCGGCGAGCCGGGATCGCCAGGGGCGAGGATCTTGTGCTCACTGTGGCAATCGGTGCAGGTAGCCGCCTGCAGAACGCCTTTCGCGACGGCCTGACCGTGAATGCTTTGCGCGTAGGTGTTGTAGACGCCGGCGTGGCACCGGCCGCAGGTAGAGGCGACGTTTTGCTTCCATATCTTTGAATGCGGATCGGAGACGGGCAGGATGTCGTGCGTGCCGTGGCAGTCATTGCAGGTGGCAGCGTTTTCGTTGCCCTTCTGGAGGGCGCGTCCGTGCACGCTCTGGCGCCAGGCCTCGACGGGGCGCACTTCGGTGAACATATATTTCGCGGCGAGTTGTGGATTGGAGTGGCAGGACCCGCAAGTATCGGGCAGATGCTGTTTGCTCACCGGCGAGCGCGGATCGCTGGACGGCAGGGCGGCGTGCGCCGAGCCATGGCAGCTCCTGCAGGTGGGAACATCGGCGTTGCCGTGATCGAGCGCGCGGCCATGGACGCTGGCCCGGTACTGCTCGACTTCGGTCGCGTGGCAGGTGGCGCAGAACTGCGGACCGGCGACAGCCTTCGTCACGTTGCCGGTGCCGTGGCAGGCGATGCAGGTTTGCGGATCATTGGGATTGCCGAGAGCCGTGTGAGCGCCCGCCGTCATTTCTTTGGCAGCGTCAGCGTGGCAGGTAATGCAGGAGGCGGAAGCGGTCTTCGCATTGTGCGACTTCGCGGAGGCTCCGGCGTGGCAATCCACGCAACCCAGGCTGCCGTGCGGGCCTTTCATGTGCACGGAGGGATTGACGGTGATGTCTTTGCCCTGGGAATTCTTCAGGCCCGTGGACGAACCATGACACAGCAGGCAATCGGAAGACTGCTGTGCTTGTGCGGGAGGAACGAACGATGCGGCGATGAAAAGAACGGATACGAGACAGCTGTTAATCAGGTGTCTGTGGGCCTGAATAACAGCGGAACATCGTTCCTCAGGCACTTCTCCCGGGCAGGTCCCCATACTTCTTCTTCCGATTCCGTCTGGAGGAGCTGGAGGCTCCGGGGGAATCTCCGAGCCTGAGCGCGCAACCGCGCTCGAACCCGGTACTTCGCGGCGGGGTCCACAGGCAAAGCTTCCCTGCTGGCCACCGCTCTCGTTCTACTTCTGCAGGGTGCGGATGTACGTGACGACGTCCTGAATCTGGGCGTCGGTCAGCTTGTTTGCGTATCCCTGCATCTTGCCCACGCCGTCTTTGGTCTGCTTGAAGAGCTCGGCGTCGGTGGCCTTGATTTCTTCGGGTGATTTGAACGAGCGGACTTTCATGTTTTTACCGACGGGCGTGTTGCCGAGGCCGTCGGCGCCATGGCACATAGCGCATTTGGCCTTGAAGGTCGCTTCGCCGGCCTGTTGCGCCATAGCCGGGACAGCCAGAGAAGCACTCAGCAGAGTGAATGCTGCAATACGGAGACTTGATTTCATGTTCAGCCCCTTGCTGCGATGGCCGGGGCGAACCCCGGCCATCGTTTCACTGCGGTCACTCAGAATTCGTAATGGAATCCGAGTGTGATGTTGTTGGCACGGAAGGGCCGGGCGGCGGTCTCGCCGGACGGCGGCAGGGTCAGACCGGTTTGCAGGCCGGCGAGACTCGATGAGTTGCATGCAACCACGGGCACCGGGGTTGCAGGCGTGGGATTGGAGGTGCTGCAGTAGGGTGCGCCCGAGGCTCCGCCCTCGGCGTAGCTGAAGTAGTTGTATTCCATCTTCCAGATCCATCCAGGATGGACCGTGTAGTCGACATTCACGAAGGGAGACTGATACTTCGAGACCAGCGAACCGGCGACGTCGCGCGCGTCGTTGTAGAAGCGGCTGCCGTCAACGGAGTTGATGCGATAGCCAATCGCGCCCTTGAGGGAAGTGGAGGGAGAGATGCGGAGAGCCGCCGAGCCGGAATTTGTCGGAGCATCCATGAAGTCCCTGACCGGCCCGAACTCATAGTAGGTGGTTCCCCTGACGGAAGCGCCGGGGCATGCTGTCCCGCTGGGCGTCGAAGCGCCCGGCATGGTGGCGGTGGCGCCGCCGTCGTAGCAGATGTTGGTCCGGGCATAGACGTCGCTCCAGGCATAGTTGAAGTCGAACCCATAGTGCTCGTTCGGCAACAGCTGCGCACCCATGCTGGCCACCCGGCTGTAATCGAAATGACCCAGCGGGCCGTCGAGGGGCGCGGTACCTGTGTTGTTGGTGTTGTTATGCCGTTCCAGGTCGTTATAGGCGCCGGACAGGGTCGCCCAGGACTTCGCCCTGTACAGGGTGTGCATTCTGTAGTGCTGCAACTGCCGCGGCGCAATCGGAGTAAATACGTTGTCGTCGTAAAGCATCTCGACGCTGGCATTGATAGTCCAGTTGCTGGTGGGACGCAGAGCGACGCTCACGATTCCGCCGTCCTCGTTGATGGTGACGGTTCCGTTATTCGTTGCACCCGCAACCAAAGCTGTGTTGTGCGGGATACCTTCGGCGATCACGTGATTGCGGTAGCGATAGGTGAGCGAGATCGTGGCGCGAGACCAGCCATTCCAGGTCCCGGTCACGTCGTTGGTGATGAACCTCTGGCCGAAGAAGTCCGGCAGAGGTACGCCGACCGAGCCGCTGCCTTCAAAGGTGGAGGCCCCTCCGGCGGCGTTGGTCGAGGTCAACCCACCCGCATAGTTGATGGTTTCATTGCCGGCCGTCGCAGGCGTCGACACCGTGGTGACACCGGTCATGGTGGTGGTTCCCGGTTGCTGCACGTTGGAGAAGCTGGCCTGATCTTCGAGACTGAAGTTCTGCGTAGCCTGCCAGACGACGCCGTAATCGGCCGCTGTGACCTCACGCTTTGCGGATGCGGCGGCGGTATAGGTAAGCGAGCGCGTCGTCTTGGCCAGCCCCTGGAAGTTCTCGTAGTAGTCCGGCATGTTCATCTTCGCGTTGGTGTAGCGAAAATCGCCATTCATCGAGACGTTCTTAATGCTGGAACTCTGGAATCGGAAGATCTCAGTGGGATAGAGGAAACGCGTCGGCTGGGAGCGCAGGTAGCTGGTAATGACACCGCAGGCAGGATTAATCACCGGCGCTCCGCCCGGACTTGACGGCGGAGAAAGGATAGGAGTGGTGCCGGTACTGTTTGCATTGCAGGCGCTGGCCGAGTAGGGCGTCAGGCTGTCGTAGTTAGCCAGAAGAGCAGCACGGGTGCCATCCGGTTCCTGCACGGTGAAGTAAGCGGGATCCATGGTGAAGTAAGAGTCGGCCTTGTAGTGGTCGATCTGTTCTTCCAGGGTCAGCCGGGTGAGCGGCACGGGCTTCCAGTCGACCGCCCCCAGGAAGTCGTCGGTGCTGTTGCGCTGATTTTCCTCGAGCAGAACATCGTAGGCGCTGGCAAACTGATAACCGCTGGGGCTGAGGCTCGGGCCGGCAAAGATGTTCTGCGAGTATCCGAACCGGTAGGTCAGCGTCGACAGCGGGTGGAAGGTGAGGTTGGTATCGGTCATGCGACGCACCGTGTCAAACGCGAACGGCGACACGTTTACCTGCGGCCAGCCCATAGAGCCGGTTGGCGATGCGGTGGGGCCGATCGGAATCGACTGACCCGACGGGATATTCGGATTGCCGAGCAGATCGTAGTCGAAGTACTGGCGATCGCGGCGGAAGAGGCCGGAGAACTCGTAAACATTCCCCTTGTGGAAAGCGATCCTGGCAAAGTTATATGGATCGCCGCCAAATCCGCTGCCCGCTGCGCTCAGGGAGTCGAAGAGCGTGTTCTTAGCTCCAGGCAGCGCGCGCATCTCGAAGGTCTCGCCCAGCACGCGCGGCCCGGACTGCACATTGACCAGCGTGTCGTACATCGCCTGGCTGCCGGAGACGGCAGATATGTGCCCGCCCAGATCGACGGTCTGATGGACGGTGTATCCACTCGGGACAGAGGCCGGTTGTGCATCGGGCGCCGGGGCCTGGGCGACAGCGAAGCCCGCCGTCATCAAAAGAATGGCGACTCCAATTCCCCCTGCGATGCACTGGACCAATGTGGGAGAGGGCTGTTGATTGGAAAGCCGAGGAAACCAGCCTGTCTTCGTCATAGGAAGCCTCACTTATGAATGCGTCGACCGAATCGAAATCCTGAAACCTGTTATCGGATCCGGGCCGCGCGTGCCTTGTTGCAGGCAGGCGCAGCCCGGGTCCATGAACCCTACCTGAGGAACGCCTGGTTGATGTTCGAGCCGTGAATGTAGGTGTGGCAGCTGGTGCAGGGCGCCAGCTCCGCCGACCCCTGACCCATCCCAATGACGGTGTGAGAGGAAACCGGGCTGTGGCACTGGTTGCACAGGGTGTTGACCGACGGCATGTTCAACATCCGGGCGTTCTGAGAACCATGGGGAGAGTGGCAACCCACGCATCCCTCGGCCTTGACCGCGGCGTGCTCGTACACGAACGGCCCGCGCGTCTCCGCGTGGCACTTGGTGCAGATCATGTTCTGATCGGCGGTGGACTTCAGGTTGTTGTTCCCGAAGGTTCCGTGCGGATCGTGACAGTCGCTGCACTTGACCGCGCCTTCGTTCACCGGGTGATGGAACGGCATATCGAAGGCCGGCTTCGTATCGGTGTGGCACTGGAAGCAGAGCTTGGGCTGTTCGGCCTTGAGCAGATGCTCCGGTGTCTCGGAAGCGTGGACGCTGTGGCAGTCGAGACAGCCGACATTGGCTTTGGCGTGCGGGGAGCGCTCGAAGTTGGGGTGCGCGCCGGCATGGCAGCCGAGGCAGGTCTCATCGGTCTCTTTGGTGCTGAGCTTGTCGAAGCGGCGAATCTTCGTGACGTCGCCACCGCCCTCGACGTGAGCCTTGCCCGGTCCGTGACAGCTTTCGCAGGTCACACCCTTGCCGGCATGTTCGAGAGCGAGACGGGAATGAGGATTGTCTCCGAATTTCTTCACGACGTCCGCGTGACAAGTGGCGCAGGTATCCTGACCGACGAAATCCGTCGAGTCGGCTGCCGCCTTCGGTTGGGAAGTTGACACTTGCTGCTGGCCACCGCCGGCAGCGAGCGCCAGCCTGGTTCCTGCGAACCCGGTCAGTAGCAGAAAGCACGCCATGCTGGTTAGAAATCGACGCATGCGTATTCACCTCGCGCAGCAAGCGGAGCACCCGTGTTCTTCGTTACCCATCGCTCGCTGAAATTACGGCTCATGTTCTCGTGGAGCATATCGGTGTCCCGCAACGAGACACAGTGATGCAAATCACATGGACACATATCTTTGAGCGCTGTGATTTGAATCACTTAGCTTGCGTGCAGGAGGAAACTTGCCAGGATGCGCCGGAATCGCGTGGGCGCGGGCATTGGGCGTCTGCAAGTGCTGTGGAATCAGCGGCCCGATGTCGCGATTCCGATCGCAAGACACAATGGAGGAATGTAGGGGCTACCGTTACTTTTGTTCGAGGAGGCTTTCTGCGAGGACGATGCAGCGAGCCAAGGCTCGCGGGAGCACCAAGTTCGGCACGAGTCAGTTTCGCTTTTCCGCGCCGCCACGGGGTGCAGAAACGGCGCCCTGGCGCTTCGCCCGGCGCTCCGCGAGCCACGCACGCCATTCGTCCATGCCCTTCCCGGTTGAGCAGGAAACTTCGAGGATTTCGATATCGGGATTGACCTGGCGGGCATTGGCTTTGGCCGCCTCGATGTCGAATGGAACATAAGGAAGCAGATCGATTTTGGTGAGAATGAGCAGCGCGGCCTTGTGAAAGATGGATGGGTATTTGAGCGGCTTGTCTTCGCCTTCGGTGACGCTGAGCAGGACGATCTTTGCTTCTTCGCCGAGATCGTAGCTGGATGGGCAAACGAGATTGCCGACATTCTCGATGAACAGGACGTCAATATTTTCGAGAGGCCACGGCTGAAGGGCGCGGTCGATCATCTTGCCGTCGAGATGGCAGACGCCGCCGGTGACGATCTGCTGCACGGGAAAGCTGTAGCGCATCAGCCGCCGCGCGTCGTTCTCGGTCTGGAGGTCGCCGGTGAGGACGGCGATCTTCTCACCCGGAGGGAAGACGGCCAGGGTGCTTTCGAGCAGCGTGGTCTTGCCGGAGCCGGGCGCGCTGATGAAGTTGAGGCAAAGGATGTTGTGTTCTTCGAAGCGGCGGCGCAGATCGAGCGCGATGCGCTGGTTTTCGTTCAGGACTTTCTCTTCGACACGAACGACGGTCATGGTTCCTCCACTTCGACGAAAGCGATGTCCAGCTGGTCCCCGCTGACGAAGCTGGTGTGATGGCTCGTGCAGCCCGGGCAGGGCGCATCGGTAAACGGCGAAAGCTGCGGCGATACATACTCACGGCCGCAATCCTCGCAGCGATTCATGCGGGGGCAGTTTTCAGCGGTGAGCACAACTTTTTCGTCCTCGGTTCCGGCAATGATGCACTCGAATGCAAAACGCAGCGCATCGACGTCGACGCCGGAAAGCACGCCCACGCGCACACCGATGCCCATGAGCTTCGCTCCAGGACGCCGCGCGGTCTCCGTGCGGCCTGCCTCGAGGATCGAGTTGGCGATGCCCACTTCGTGCATCAGCGCAGTCCTTTATGCAGGCAGCTGCCTGGGTGAAAGTGTTTCATGGATTCCCCTGGGGTGGGGTCGTGCTTCAGGTGTGTCTTTTGGCGTGGGCCAGGCTGCTCACGCTACCGCGGGCTCCGGCTCACCGGCCGGGACCAGCACATCGATTTGAGCCCGCTCGATCTCCTGGGTCCACCGGCTAACCTGAGCGATGGCGGTCTCGACCAGCGCGGCCAGCGCACCTTCCGCCGTCGCGGTGAGCTGGGTGCCCCAGCCGATGATCTCCGGCTGAACACCGAGCACGACGATCTCTGCAGGCGCTCTGCCGGTCAGGCGGGCGGCGCCGATCAAATCGGAAAAACCCAGCAGGTGCACGCTCTTTGAAATCGGCAGATCGACGATTTCGTCGCCGGCGAAGCGCAGAAGCGTGCCCGGTGTCGCGCCCGCGTCAATGGCATCGAGCGCCAGCAGATGGGTGACGCCATCCAGCGGATGAAGCAGGTCGAGGCCCAGCGTGCCGCCTTCGATCAGGGAAACACACCGAGGGAAGCGCGGATCTGCGCGAAGCTGCTGGATGGCCAGCATGCCGACGGCGTCGTCGGTGCGCATGAGGTTGCCGAGACCGAGAACGGCGATGCGGGCAGGATTCATCGATCCCATTCCCGGTTGCGATGGATTTTGCGCTTGCTGAAGAGTTCCCGAGGTTCCAGGCTGGCGATCTTCATTTCCTCGTCGATGGTCTGGTCATCCACGAACTTGTAACCGCTGAAGACACTTTCCATCTCCCCGTTGCGCTCCGTCATGGCCACCAGCACCGCGCTGTAAACGTGGTGGATGAAGAAGGCCATGAGGAAGAACATGAAGAGGAAGTGGATCATCCGGATCCACTGGATGTCGATGACGCGCGGAATCCATCCCACGAAAAAGCGGAGCGTCGGCGAGCCTTCCACGGTGGCGAAAAGCACCAGACCGGTGATGCACTCGCACGCGATGAGGAAATAGACCACGATGTAGGTGAGGCCGGCGAGGGTGTTGTGGCCGATCTGCTCGAAGGGCTTGCGCTGCTGGAAGGAGTAGTAGCGGACCATCGCCTTGAGGCTGTTCCAACGGCGGCGAGTGAGCGGAAGGAACTGACGCCAGCGCGCCCAGTGATTGCCGGCGAAGAACCAATAAAAGCGCACGATCAGCGCGCCGATCAGCTCAAAACCGGCCAACTCGTGGATGAAACGGACCGTCCCCATGGTCCAGGAACGCGGACCAGGAAAGATAAGGAACGGGTGATTCATGTAGAGGCCGGTCCAGGTGAGAACCGTAACCGCGGCCACGATGCCCCAGTGGGCCAGGCGGACGGGCAGCTCCCAGACGTAAACGGGAACGAGGTGTTCTTCGCCGGCCGCTACGTGTTTCTTCGGAGGAGCAGGACGAACGAGCGTGGCCATCACAGGCCTCCCTGCACCGCCGCCTTGTACAGAGCCGCGGAATCGGCAGGAAGCGACGTGGTTCCCTCCGAATCCGGCACAGCCTCTGCCTCACGGCCGTAGCTGCGGCCCTTCCCGTCGACCACGTGCACAGCGCAGGCCAGGCAGGGATCGAAGGAATGAACGGTGCGGAGCACTTCCAGCGGGCGCTCGGGGTCGGCGATGGGCGTGTTGAGCAGTGCGGCCTCGTAAGCGCCACGCTGGCCATGCGCATCGCGCGGTCCGGCGTTCCAGGTGGAAGGAACAATGCACTGGTAGTTGACGATTTTCTTGTTCTCGATTTCGACCCAGTGGCCGAGCGAGCCGCGCGGCGCTTCTTCGAGTCCAAAGCCGGCGCAGGATTTCGGCCAGCTCTCGGGATCCCATTTGTCGCCGTTGTGGATACGAACATCGCCGTGAGCCATGTTGTCGTCGAGCTGCGCGATCCATTCCGGCAGCTTTTCGACCATGATGTCCGCCTCAATAGCGCGGGCGGCGATGCGGCCGAGGGTAGAGAAAAGAACCGTGGGAGGAGCGTTGAACTTCGCCAGCACCGCGTCCACGGATTTCTTCACCTGCGCGTCGCCGGAAGCATAAGCAACCAGCGTGCGCGCCAGCGGACCCACTTCCATCGGCTTGTCGTCGTACCGCGGCGACTTCAGCCAGGAGTACTTCGCGTCGGTGTCGAGGACGAGGTAGGGCGGTTTCGGCCCGGAGTATTTCGGACTGGTTTCGCCTTCGGCGGGGCGCCGGCTGGCCTGGTCGCCGACCGAGTACTCGTACCAGGAGTGCGTGACGTATTCGGCGATCTTGCCGGGATCGACCGGATGCACCGTGGCGAGATCGCGGCCGAGGATCACGCCGCGCGGAAAGAAGAAATCCGAAGGGTCGTTAATACTGCCGGAGGGGAAATCGCCATAGGCCATGAAGTTGCCGAGGCCTTCACCGTAGCCGAACCACTCCTTATAGAAGCTGGCGACGGCGAGGACGTCGGGCACGTAGACCTGCTGGACAAAAGTTTTGGCGCGAGCCGCAAGCTCATTGAAGAGCGTGATGCGCTCCGGATTGATCACCGCTTCCGGCTCGTTGCCATCGATTGCGGTAGACATCCCACCCACCAGATACGTCTGCAGGTGTGGATTTTTACCGCCCAGGACCGCGTGGATGCGAATAAAGTCCCGTTGCATATCAAGCGCTTCGATGTAATGCGCGACAGCAAGCAGGTTCGCTTCCGGCGGCAGTTGGTAAGCAGGGTGTCCCCAGTCACCGCTGCTAAAGAGGCTCAACTGCCGGCTGGCGACCAGCGCCTTGACGCGGTCCTGGACTCCCTTAAAATACGTAGCGCTCGACTTAGGCCACTCCGAGATCGACTGCGCAAGCTGCGAAGTCTTTGCCGGATCGGCCTTCAAGGCGAGGGTCACATCGACCCAGTCGAGCGCGTGAAGATGGTAGAAGTGAATAACGTGATCCTGGACGTTCTGCGCGCCCGCGATGATGTTGCGGACGAGCCGGGCGTTGTCAGGAATATCGATGCCGAGAGCGTTCTCGACCGCGCGCACCGAAGCCAGTGCGTGCACCGTGGTGCAAACTCCGCAAATCCGCTGCGCCCAGATCCACGCTTCGCGTGGATCGCGACCGCGCAGGATCAGCTCAATGCCGCGGAACATGGTGCCGGAGCTCCAGGCGTCGGTGACGCGGCCTCCGTTGACTTCCGTCTCAATGCGGAGGTGGCCTTCGATGCGGGTTACGGGATCAATGACGACGCGTGCCATCTCAGTGCACCTCCGTCGTGGGTTTTTCGGCCTTGGCTTCTTCGGGGGGAGGGCCGTCTCCGTCGCCGGGGTGGAAATGGTCACGGACGACGTGTCCAACCGCGTGGGCAGCAGTAGCCGCTGCAACACCGGCGACCACGGTCCAGCCGATTTCGCCGGCGGTGACATCCACGCCAAAACCGGCCGGATGCGGCAGCCTTTCATAGAAGGGCGATTTCGTATCCCAGAACCGCGAGGAGGCACAGGCGATGCAGCCGTGGCCCGCTTTCACCGGCCAGCTGGTGGCGTTGTTCCAGCGCACCGTCGGGCAGTTGTAGTTGGCCTCGGGACCCTTGCAGCCCATTTTGAAGAGGCACCAGCCCTTGCGATGGCCTTCGTCGCCCCACGCCTGCACATAGCGGCCGGCGTCGTAATGCGCACGGCGCTCGCACTGATCGTGGATGAGCTGGCCGTAGGCGAAGAGCGGCCGGTTCTCCGGATCGAGGGCGGGCAACTCGCCAAAGGTGAGGTAGTGCACGAGCACGGCAGCCGTGTTCACGGAATTGTGCGGGCAGCCGGGGAGGTTCACGATTTTGATGCCAGGCACTGCTTCATGCAGGCCGACCGCGCCAGTAGGATTGGGATTCGACCGCACCAGGCCACCGTCCCACGCGCAGGCGCCGACCGCGATCGTGGCAGCGGCGCTGCCGCAAACTTCGCGCGCGATGTCCAGAGCGGTGCGTCCGCCGATGGTGCAGTAAATGCCGTCGTCCGCGGTAGGAATCGCGCCTTCGACCACGACGAGGTACTTGCCTTTCTCTTCATCGACCACGCGCTTCAGGGCTGCTTCGGCGTGCTTGCCGTAGCCGGCCATGATGGTCTCGTGGTATTCGAGCGAAAGCGTCTCGAGGACGATGTCCTCGATGGCCGGATGCGGCGAGCGCAACATGGATTCGGTGTTACCGGCGCAATCCTGAAACTCCAGCCACACCATCACGGGTTTGCGCTTCTGACTCAACGCGGCTGCGATGGTCTGCGTATAGGCTTTCGGCAGCGCCAGAGTCGCGGCCATGGTGCCGCAGAACTCCATGAAGCGTCTGCGCGAGATGCCGCGCCGTCTACATGTCTCCAGAACCGATTCTTCTATGGCCATTCCGGCCCTCCTGCCTGCATTTCGGGACCCTGGGGTTTCGCAGACAGACCGTAACTTTGAACAAAAACGCTTGTATGTGACTGCCATCACAGGAGCGGTGTTCCGACTCCCAATCCGGCCTCAGACATTAAGCAACAGGGGGCGACGATTCGCTCGTGATCGCCGTCACAGCGGGTTGTGCCCGCAGTCACAGACCCATCAATAGAGTGGCGGGAGACTCTCCGGCAGGAGGTTTTTCGCGATGAAAACCCTCGACGAGATTGTTTCCATAAACCGCAACTTTGTGGTTCCGGAGAAGATCCTGGTAGCAACGGACCTGGCGGACACGGAGTATCTGATTCCGCATGCGGTAGCGCAGGCGCGCGCCTGTGGCAGCGCTTTGACCCTGGTGCATGTCATTCCCCCAGGACAGGCGATCCCACTGGATGCCAGCGCGATTCCGTATCTCGACGTCACGGAAATGAAGCAGGAGGCGGAGCAGACTTTGGAGCGCGTTGCCGCTCAGGCGCACGCGAGCGGCATCCCCTGCGACGTCATCGTGACGGAAGGGAATCCACGCGAACAGATCACGGCGCTGGCGCGAGAAGTGAAGGCGGGGCGCGTGATTGCTGGAACCCACGGCCGCCGGCATCTGACGAAATTCCTCCTCGGTTCGGTAGCGCACGAGATTCTTCGCAGCGCCGAAGTACCGGTCTGCACCATCGGCCCGCACGCGCACGAGGCTTCGTCGTTTGGGGCGCCGCGCAGGATCCTGCATCCGGTGTCGCTGTGCGCGGGCTACGAGGACAGCGCCCGCATGGCGATCGAGATGGCGCAGTTTTACCGCGCGGACATTACGCTGCTGCATGTGCTGGGGCGCAATGTGAAGAGTCAGCCCGACAGCGATCGCGTGGTGGAATGGACCCGGTCGGAGATGCAGCGCATTATCCCCGAGGAAGCGCCGCTGTGGACGCAGATTGCGGTTCAGGTGGAGATCGGCGATGTGGTCGAAGAGGTGCTGAACGTCGCGGCGGAGATCAACGCCGACCTGATCGTGCTGGGTGTGAACAGCGATGTTTCCTTCTGGCCGATCCACGGCGATGACACCGTCTACAGCATCATTGCTCAGGCGAAATCGCCGGTGCTCAGCATCCGGCACAGGGCGGAGATCCGCATGTAGCGTGTGGCCGGGGGCCACATTTGCAGCGCGGCGGTGCCGAGACTAACTGCGAATACCGATGACCGAGAGCATGCGCCCGGTGAATCCCTGCTCGCCGCGGTAGGAAAAATAGCGGTTGTTCTGGCAGCGCGTGCAGTCGCCGATTACGGTGATCGCTTCCGCCCGCAGGCTCGCGTCGAGCAGCTGCCGCCGATTGGCTTCCATCAGATCGAGGTGCAGAGAGGGTCCGATATTGCTGTGCCCCGGGGGGCGCTGCGTGAGGAAAAGCATCGGATATTTTTCGCGGATGGGGTCGGAATCCGAGACTTCGCGAAATAAATCCTGAGCATACGAAAATTGCGAGGCGAACTCGCTCCGCACCTCCTCGCCCACCGCGTAACAACAGCCGCCGATCCCCGGGCCAATGGCGGCGATCAGATCCTCAGGACGGCTGCGAAACGCGACGCGCATTTTCCCAACGCCGTTTTCGACGATTCGATTCACGGTGCCGCGCCATCCGGCATGAAACGCCGCGACAACTTTCTTCTTCACGTCGGCGATCAGCACGGGAATGCAGTCCGCCGTCTGAATCGCGAGCAGAACGCCGGGTTCGCTGGTCATCAGGCCGTCTCCCCTGCAGGGTTCCGAAGCCGCCACGTCGCGACGGCCGACGCGCCGCACGCTGGAGGAATGAATCTGCTTCAGCGTGACCAGCTTCATCGACGCCGGCGCGCCCAGGGCCTCCAGAAAAAGCCGCCGGTTCTCCAGCACATTTTCGCGCGTGTCGGACGCGGTGAATCCCAGGTTCAGCTCGCCACTGCGCTGCGCCGGCCGGTACGCGGTGGTCACGCCCCCGGTACGGGTGCTGAAACCGTGCAGCAGCCACGGCCAGGCATCCCATCCCCCGGCTCGGACAACCTCGACGCGCGATTTTGCGACGCGTTTCGCCGATTGCGGGTGAAATTCCGCAGGGGCGATTCGCTGCGCTGATCGATCCCGTTCGCTGCCGTTCCGCGAACGACGAGCTGGCGCACGCCCGGCATTGCGGAGCAGGTCGTCGGTGATCGAAAGATCGGAAGAAACGGCCCGGGAAGGCGGCATCGTGGCTCTATTTTATCCGTGGAGAACAATCCCGACCGGCGCCCGCTCCGCTGAACCGTAGATCAGTGCGGTAATTCCGCCGCGTAGATGTTCGCCGTCGACATGCGCGCGCTGACCAGGGGCACATCGCCGGGGGCGAGTCCCGCAAATCGGTAGTCAACGACGTTGGCGGAACGAAGATCGTGCAGATCGGCGACGCGTTCCACTTTTCCGGTCCTCACGGTCACCTTATAGATGGGCTGATCGGCCGCGGCAAAATCGTGGAAGAAAATGGCGCCGTCGTCATGCGACCAGTTCGGATCGGCGATATTCCCGTCCGCGACGACACGCCAGGTCTTCGCGGCAACGTCGAAGAGCATCAGCTTTTTCTGATCGATGGAGAGCGCCGCAATGTATTTGCCGTCAGCCGACCAGCGCGGGCTGAACAGGCCATCGGATCCCGGCAGTTTCGTCGTCGCTTTCGTCGCGAGGTCCACCAGATAGATGGCCTTGGGGCGCGCAGCCTCAGCCATCAGGTCCGGCAGACGCCCGAAGACCAGCATCTTGCTGTCCGGCGACCAGTCAGGATCCGCCTCGCTGCGCTCCTCGTTCAGCACTTCCTGCAGGTGTCCGCCGTCGGCATCCATGGTGTAGACCTTCCAGGGCTTGCCCGGCTGCCGTCCCATCAGGACCAGCTGGCGGCCGTCCGGCGACCAGTGCATCATGAAAACCTGCATGGGGCGGCCGGTCAGCTGGAGGCGTCCCGATCCATCGCCGCGACTGCGCCAGAGGGAATCGTCGTCCTGGCGAATCCACGCAATCAGCGCGCCGTTGCGTGAGAACTCCACGCGCCGGGCGATAGCCAGTCCGGTGCCCGACGGCACAAAGATGCTGGCGCTGCGGTCGTAGCGCAGTAACTCCGCCTGGGTGTTCAGGCCGATGAAGAAGGTCCGCCGTCCGCCGCGCTCGATGATGGGCGCCCGGTAATCGAGCGGCCCGTTCGTAATGGGAATCGGCTTCTCCGGCCTTCCGAAGAGGCCGCCATGTTCCGGAATGGCCCAGATGTTGTTGTTGCCCGCGCGCGCCGATTGAAAGACGTAGTAGCGGCCATCGTCGGTCCAGCTGCCGCAGCATTCCGCAGGAGGCGCGCTGTTCCAGTTATCGAGCAGCATGTGCGCGCTGCTGCCGTCACTACCCACCTGCCACAGCGTCGAAGTATGAGTTTCGCTGTTCAACAGCGTCAGGCGCAGGCGGGCGCCATCCGGCGACCAGCGCAGCCAGAAGGCGCGGCCAGGCAGGGTCGCAAATTTCCGGCTTTCTGTCCCGTTGTCGCGCGCAATATAAAGGTCGTCGCCCGTTGCGTAGAGGATGCGTTGCCCGTCCGGCATCCAGGTCGCGTCATGCGCAAAGATTCCCGGGATGCGTCGCGCCGACCCCCCGATGGTCGAAACGATCCAGAGCGCCTGCTCGGCCGCGGTGGCCAGATGATTGCGGAGCAGCAGCCGCGATCCGTCAGGGGAAATATCCCCCAGCGAGGGAGCGGCCAGCTCTTCTGGAAGGGGCAAAGTGCTGGTTTCTCCGTCGGCAATCGCCGCCTGGGCCAGCACGCCGCGGCCGTTTTCGATCTGCGGGAAATAGATGCGCGAGCCGTCGGTTGCTGTTCCCGGAAAGCTTTCAAAGAGCGGATCGCCGGGAGAGACACGCCCCGAGAACGTAACCTGGCTGACGAGCGGCGGCCCGGTCCACGAGGTTCGCAGCCGCGAACCGGCTACAAAGCCGCCCACAACAAGGAGGATGGCAGCGATCGCAGCTACAGCGATGCGGAGGCGCGATGATTGCTGTGTAGCGCCAGCCTTTACAGGCGAGGGCCCCGCCGCGGTTTGCTCCACAGCTCCCTGTGCGCTCGCGTCCAACTCCAGAATCCGGCCGAATCTCTCCTCATGCCCGGCGCCGACGACGGTGACCGGCGCGATGAAGCGATACCCGCGGCGCGCGAGAGTCTCGATGAAGCGAGGATTTTCCGCGGAATCACCCAGAGCTTCGCGCAGCTTGTTGATCGCCGTTCCCAGACTGTGGTCAAAGTCGACGATTGTGTCGTCGCCCCACAGCCGGTGCTGAATCTCATCCCGGGTGATCACTTCGCCGGGGCGCTCCAGCAGACAAATCAGGACGTGGAAGGGTTGCGCCTGCAGGCGGATGCGAACGCCGGATTTGCGCAGTTCTCCAGATTCGGAATCTGCCTCGAAGAGACCGAAGCAAAATTTGGTTGCCGTCTTTTCCTGATGCTCGACTGGGGCCGGCATAAGAAGGTCCTCGGTTGCCTGGGCGACATTACGTTTTACTCCGTTGAGCGACGGCGGTCAATGCACGGAGGTCATCTGGCAGCCGATGAAACATCGCTGTATGTTTCTCAAACTTAGTGATTTGCCTGTTGATCGAGATTTGATCGAAAAAAGGCTTGCTGTGCATTGCGGGCGGGTGCGGCAAGCGAGTTTAGTTCACGCTGGACCCCAGGGTGTTTCGTCACGACAAGTCCGAATCTGGGGCAGCAACACGGTTTTGGGAGGCAACAAATGACTTCGAAAAACAAGAATTCCGGAAATATCCGGTCCCGCGGACGCTGGCTCAGCTTGCTGCTCATGGTGGCCGCTACCGCTCTCTTCGCCGGACACCTCTTCGCACAGTCCGATACGGGCAGCATTGTCGGCACGGTCACCGATTCCACGGGAGCGGCCATCCCGGATGCCACCATCAAGGTCACCAACCTGGCGACGAACCGCGTGGTCTCCGTCCAGAGTCAAACCGACGGAACCTACGTCGTGAGCGCGTTGCCGATTGGCAACTACAAGGTCGAAGCAGCCAGGCAGGCCTTCAAAGCTGAGTCCGTCACGCTTTCTCTGCAAATATCCGAGGTGAAGGAGCTTGGCTTCAGCTTGCACGTAGGATCCGGCACTGAGACGGTGCAAGTCACCAGTGCAAGCCCGCTGGTCGATACCGAGAGCTCGTCGGCGGGAGAAGTGATCGAAGGACGCCAGATTGTCGACCTTCCCCTCAACGGCCGCAACTTCACCACGTTGGCTCTGTTGACTCCCGGCGTCAGCCGTGGCCAGTACTCCGATAACGCGAGCGCTCCGCAAAACAATGCGGAAACCTGGCGCAACGCGGATTCCGGCGCCGCGGCCCTGGCGGTCGACGGTTTGCCCCCTCAGTCCGACAATTTCATGCTCGATGGCATTGACAATAACGAGTCGCTGGTCAACACCATCGTGATCTTCCCCGCGATCGAAGACATCGCCGAGTTCAAAACCACCACCAGCACTCCTCCGGCTGAGTTTGGCCGCTCCGGCGGCGGCGTCGTGCAGGTCGCCACTAAATCCGGCACCAACCAGGTTCACGGAGTTCTCTACGGATTCAACCGTTCCAAGGTCGCCGCTGCGGATACTTTCAACTACACATCTTCTCCGCAAACGACCCCGGAACTGAGCCGCAACCAGTTCGGCGCCTCTCTGGGCGGACCGTTCTGGAGAAACAAGCTGTTCGCCTTCGTGGATTACCAGGGCTGGCGCCAGAACCTGCCGGCCGGTATTACCACCACCCGCGTGCCCACGGCGTTGATGCGCCAGGGTAATTTCACCGAACTGCTCAGCTCGACCGGAACGGGAACGGCGACCAGCGTGCCCATTCAGGCCATCTGCCCCAACCTCTATGGTTCCGGCGGCGCCGTGCTGCCCCAATTTGCCGCTGGCTATGGATACGTCTACAACCCTCAAACCTGTCTGCCTTTCGGCTGGGACTCATCCACTAACACCCCCGGCTCCAACATCAATATCGTTCCGGCATCCAGCCAGATTGCGGCCGGCTTAGCCTACCTGAATGCGTTTCCCGATCCGAATATTTCCGGAGCCAATAACGCGACCAACTCTCCAAACTTCTCGCGTCCGGTGTACAACGTCGAGACCATGAATGATTACGACGCCCGCCTGGATTGGGTCGCGACCTCGAAAGACAGCGTCTTCGCCCGTTACAGCCTCGGTGATGACTTCCTCGACAACATTCCCTATCTGCAGGACGCCACGCATTTCCTGCCTTCTGGCAATGGCACCAATCCATCGCATCCGCGCCAGGTCGCGGTCGGCTACACCCATATCTTCAGCGCCACGGCCATCAACGAATTCCACTACGGCTGGATTCGGGATCTTTCCGGATACCAACAGCCGGACGCCAGCGTTCCCCTGGCCCAGAAATTAGGCATCGCGAATGCCAACACCTCCCCGTTGCTGGGCGGCATGCCCATCATCGGCGGATGGTACGGCAACATGAGTTATGTCGGGGACGGTGGTCCCTATTTGATCATCGAGCCGACCAACCAGTTTTCCGATGCCGTCACCTGGACCCGGCAAAAACATACGTTCAAGTTCGGCGCCAGCATTATCCATCGCGATGTCAACTTCGATCAGGGCAACTCCGCCAAGGGTTACTTCTGGATCGACGATGGCAACTACGGTGGCATGCCCGCCCCCACCTCCGCCCACGGAACCTTTACCGGCTATGAACCCTCTGAATTGCTCGCTGGTTTCATGGGCGCTTACCAGGCTGGCGCATTTTCCGGGTACTACGACACGCGCAGCTGGGAGAACGGCTTCTTTGGCCAGGATGAATGGCGGGTGAATCGCAAACTGACCCTGAATCTCGGCCTGCGCTATGACATCCTGAGCTGGCCGAGCGAAGCCCACAACCACATGTCCAATTTCAATCCCGCCACCGGCGAGCTGGTCGAAGCGGGAACCAAAGGTTGGCCCGCTGCGCTGGTCAACACCCCACACAACGACTGGGGCCCGCGCATCGGATTTGCCTGGGATCTGCGGGGCAATGGCAAAACCGTGCTGCGCGGCGGCTACGGCTTGTTCTACTTCGTGAATCGCGGCGGCGTCGCTGAGGAACTTTCTGAGAACCCGGATTGGAACGGTACGCAGACCTACTACGCGTGCCCGACCGCGACCACCTGCGGCACTGGCTATCGCTTCACGCTCAGCGGCGAAGCGCCCAACGGAAGCAACAATCCGACCGCCGCAACCGCATCGCTCCCCTCCAAGACCGGCGTCAACCCCGCTGCCATCAACTCGTCGGATAACCTTGTCTATTATCCGAAGAACAGCCCGAACTCCCATATACAGCAGTGGAACATTCAGATCGAGCAGGCTCTCGACAGTCACACCTCGCTGAACCTGGCTTATGTCGGTACGAACATGGGGAATCTGGCGACCCAGTTCAACGCCAATGAAAACGCGCTGGGCACCACCACAAGCTGGTTCCCGACCGGAGGCGCCATCAACTCCAGCGGTGTGGGCCAGATCAACGCCTATGAAATGATCGGCAGCGGAACCTACAACGGCCTGCAGGCGCAACTCACTCGCAGAATGGCCGACGGGCTCCAGGTGAACGCGTCCTACACCTGGGCGCATGCCATCGACAATGCCGATGACATCCTGGCGAATGCGCCCACCGGCGTACTGGTAGGAAGCAACGGAACGCCCTTGCTGCAATACCAGCGCGGCAACTCGAACAACGATCAGCGCAATCTGTTTGGCGCTGCCGCTCTGTATGATTTGCCCTTCGGCCGGGGGAGGATGTTGGGCAAGAGCATGCCGCAGGCGCTCGACTACGTGGTCGGCGGCTGGCAATTCAACAACGTCGTTCTGCTGGCCACCGGCACGCCCATGGACATCGAGGGCGCGCCCAACAGCCCCAACGGCCGCCCGGACTATCACGGCGGATGCAAGACCAATGTGGCATGGAATACCTGGATCACCTGCCCTAAGGCAGCGTTCACGGCTCCGGCTGGGCTGGTCGGCGACCTCGGGCGTAACTCCTTCCCCGGACCGGGCACCCACACCTGGGACACCTCTCTGGTGAAGAGCATCCCCATCGCGGAGCGGGTAACGACAGAGTTTCGCGCCCAGGTCTACAACCTGACCAACACGCCCCAGTTCCAGTTTCCGGATACCAATTACAACAACGGCGACTTCGGCCAGCTGCTGAATCCTCGCCTCTCACCCACCAACCGCGAGCTCGAGCTCGCTCTGCGCGTGACGTTCTGAGTCGTACTGCCTGATGCGCCACGGTGCGGGCCTCCCGCCGTGGCGCAGATTTTCCGCTCATTTTCCAAAACTGCTAGCCTGAACCAGCGAAAGGTGACGCCATGAAGGCCTTCGACAGGCTGCTTGCTCTTGCTGCGCTGTTGCTGGCCTGCGCCGGATCGGCCCCCGCGGCGATTGCGCAGGGAGTAGAAGGCGCGCTGCCGCCCTGTTCCGCGGCTGAAGCGGCCAGCGCACCGTGCATCGACAAAGTCGATCCGCCGAACTGGTGGATCGGCTTGCCCTCCCCCATGCTTTTGTTGCATGGCGCCCACCTGAGCCGGGCCAGGTTCTCGATCGCCGGCAAAGGCGTGTCCATCACTCAATCCGAGGTCATGGCGAACGGGCATTACGCCTTTCTCTGGCTGGCCACCCGTGGCGCCGATCCGCAGCCCATCCGCATTCGTGTGACGACCTCCGCGGGATCGACCGCAGCGCCGTTTCGTCTCGAGCGACGCATGCCGGCTGCACATGCCGGATTCTCCGCGTCGGACGTGATGTACCTCCTCATGACGGATCGCTTCGCCGATGGCGACCTGTCGAACGATCCCCAGCCTTCAGAGCGGGATCTCCCGCGCGGCTGGCATGGCGGGGATTTTCGCGGAGTTGAGCAGCATCTTGACTATCTCCAGCAGCTCGGCGTCACCACCCTGTGGACTACGCCCGTGTATGACAACGATGGCGGAACCCAGGCCTACCACGGCTACAGCGCGACGGATCTCTATCGCACCGACCCCCATTTCGGCTCCATGGCTGACCTGCGCCATTTGTCCGACGCGCTGCATCGGCGGGGAATGAAGCTGGTCCTCGATACGGTGCCCAATCACGTCGGCGCCATGCATCCGTGGGCGGCCGATCCGCCGATGGCAGACTGGTTCCACGGAACGCGCGCCGACCATCGTGTCGCCAGCGACAGATTTCCGTCGGTCCTCGACCCCCACGCGACTCCCGAACAACGCCGGGATGTCACGGAAGGCTGGTTCGCCAACGTGTTGCCCGATCTCAACCAGGAGAATCCCCTCGTCCGGCAATACCTGATTCAGAATGTGATCTGGTGGGTGGAAAACACCGGCGCCGACGGGCTTCGTTACGACACCTTCCCCTACGTCGGACGCTCCTTCTGGCAGGCTCTCGATCAGGAACTGCATGAGCTTTACCCGCGACTGACCACCGTAGGCGAAGTATTCAACGGCAGTCCCGTCGTCACGTCGTATTTCGCCGGAGGAGTGGTCCGGGAAGGCATCGATACCGGGCTGTCGACGCCCTTCGACTTTCCGGCGTATTTCGCGCTGCGCGACGCGCTTTCCCATCATGATGAGTCTGCGGCCGGGCGGGCGGACCACGACGGCATGGCGACGCTCGAGGACGTGCTGCGCCAGGACTGGCTCTATCCACACCCTGAGCGGCTCGTGACCTTCATCGGCAACCACGACACCGGACGCTTTCTCTCGCAGCCGGGCGCGAGCGTGGCCGATCTCAAACTCGCCTTCGCTCTGCTGGCCACCCTGCGCGGCATGCCGCAGATCTACTCCGGTGACGAAGTCGCGATGCGCGGCGGCGGCGATCCTGACAACCGCCACGATTTCCCCGGCGGTTTTCCCGGCGACACGCAGAATGCGTTCGCGGTTTCGGGAAGAACGGCGGAGCAGGCCGAAGTCCACGACTGGGTCGCATCGTTCTTCCAGTTCCGGGATCATCACCCTGCGATGGCGAATGGCGAGCAGCAGGATGTATTTGTGGACCCGACGGCCCTCGTCCTCGTGCGCACAGCGAATTTGCAGAAGGGATGCGGCGCCGGGAACGGCGAACACTACCTGGTGGCCCTCAACTCCTCCGATCAGCCCCGCGAACTGAAACTCCAGCTCAGCCACACCGCCCTCGATGGCTGCAGCGATTTCACCGGAAAGATTGGACCATCGGCCGTCCTTCACGCGACCGGGTCGGAACTTACCGTATCGCTGGGGCCGAAACAGGCGGAAATTCTGGAAGCCCGCTAGCCAGGTTACCCGAGAGTTGGTATCGTGGCATAACATCGTCCCCATCATAGAAGTAACTCAACCACCCCACCCACCTGAGCCTTATCGCCCATGCGAAGGGTCCGGCGAGCGGCTCACATTCATGTCAATATACGTTGGTGGGGAATGCGGTAACCCAGGCGCATAACATTGCCCATCGGCAGCATAGGTTTGCTGGCAAGCGGCAGTATCTTCCGGGCGCAGCGGAGATTGCGCGTATTGCCATACCATGGCCCGGCCAAAACCGCTTTTCGCAAGGTCAAGCCCTTTCGCTGGCACGGCGCACCCCGGAGCCGGAGGGCACCGGTCGTCCCACACCCAAAGCTTTGCCTCCGGGAAGCGACCCTCGATGTCCTGTGCCGTCGACATCGTCTTTGAACCTGATGGCACAGCGATTCCCGAGCAGTAAATCCCAACCTTATATTCTGAGCGACCGACCGCGGCAATCCATGCACCGATATAGTCAGCCTGCTCGGGCAACAGGCTGCCCCCTTCTTCCTGATCGAAAAAGATAACCGCTCCCGCGGGAAATCCTTCTTGCTTTGCCGTGGCGACGGCAGACGACGCATCTTCGCTCCCCAGCCCGGCTGCGTCGCGGTCCTTCAGTTGAGCATCCAGCCGGCCGTTGAACAAGACGAGAAAGCCGAAGCCTGCCGCACGTACCACTTCGCGCTTCCCTGCCCACGGATTGTTACTCATGCCGGGTGGATTATTGAGCCAATAACCAGTGTAGGCGAACGTCCGGCGCAGTGCAGACAGAAGATCGTCGCCCGGGTAACCGTTTTTGTCAAATCCGAAGTAAGTCCGCTGGCTAAACCCGGATGCTGCAGCGATCAGCAGCACGCATCCGGCAACGCCTTTAACCCACTTCATCGCAGCTACGACCGGATCCGTGGATTGACGACGACATACAGAACGTCGGTGGCGAGGTTCACTAACACGTAGGTCAGTCCCACCGCCAGAATGCAGCCCTGCAGCAGCGGATAGTCGCGGTTCGAGATAGCCGAGACGGTCAGCCGCCCGATACCCGGCCAGCTAAAGATAGTCTCCGTGACGATGGCCCCAGCCAGCAGCGCGCCAAATTGCAGTCCGATCAGCGTGAGCACCGGAATCATCGCATTGCGCAAAGCGTGTTTGTAAACCACGGTCCGTTCCGGCAGGCCTTTGGCGCGCGCGGTACGGATGTAGTCCTGGCCGAGTTCCTCGAGCATCGAAGTGCGCACCATACGCGTCAGAATCGCGGCCAGAGCGCCGCCCATGGTCACAGCAGGCAGAATCAAATGCGAGAAGTCGCCCGCGCCGGAGACGGGCAGCCATCCCAGCTTGATGGAAACGAGCAGAATCAGAATCGGCCCCAACGCAAAGGACGGGAACGAGAGGCCCAGCAGGCTCACGACGCTCAGGATGTGGTCGCGCGCTCGGCCACGGTGCAAAGCCGCGCTGATGCCCGCCGGAATGGCGAGCAACAAAGCAAGAAGGAGAGCCGCAGCGGTCAGTTCCACGGTGAAGGGATAACGCGCGAGCACAAGGTGTGTCACCGAGTCGTTGAGCCGGATCGATCGTCCCAGATCGCCGTGCAGCACGCCGCGCCAGTAGAGCGCGTATTGCGTGTGGAGCGGCAGATCGAGACGGTATGCGTGGCGCAGCGCAACGATATCAGCAGGGCGCGCGCCCTCGCCCAGCATCTGCTCGATGGGATCGCCGGGCACAATGTGGATGAGCAGGAAGACGATGGACACGACCAGCCACAGCACAGGCAGCGTGTAACCCAGGCGCGTCAGCAGCGATCGCAGCAGCCTTTTCATCCTCGTACTTTCATCCTTGTACCTTTTCTGCGACGGGCTCCAGCTGCTCGATGCGCACTTTGCCGATGCGCCTTCCGCTCATCTCGAGCACGGTCAGCCGCCGGCCCTCATATTCAATGGACTCGCCCCCCTTAGGAATCCTGCCCAGGCGCGTCAGCAGAAATCCGGCCAGCGTTTCCACTCCGCCCTCGCGCGGCAGGCTCCAGTTCATCTGCGTCTCCAGATCGCGAAGGCTCACGCTGCCATCGAGAACCATACCGCCGGTTGCGGTTGCCAGCACGGCGCGAGCGCCCACGTCAAACTCGTCTTCCACCTCGCCGATCAGCTGTTCGATGGCATCTTCCACGGTGACGAGCCCGACCGTCGAGCCGAATTCGTCGACGACGATGGCGATGTGCCGCCGGCGCTGCTGGAACTCATGCAACAGGTCGAGGACAGGCTTCGTCTCCGGCACCACCAGGATTTCCCGCATCACCTGGTTCAGGCGCACCTCGGTCAGAGGGGCGGTAGAGAAGCGCGTGGAGGCCGTGGCGCGGAAGTGCATCAGCCGGCTGATGTCCTTCGAGTACACGACGCCAACAATAAACTCCGAACCCCGCGTTGGGTCATAGACCGGGATTCGCGAATGCTGTTCTTCCACGATGCGCGCGCTGGCATCCTCGATGAGCATGTCGGCGGGCAGCGAAAAGATTCTCTGCCGCGGCGTCATGATCTCGCGCGTCACGACTTCGTTCACCTCGACCGCGCGATGAATCAAAGCCTCCTGGTACTCCGGCAGCATGCCCATGCGGCGTGCGGCTGTTGCTATCAGCTTCAGCTCTTCCGGTGAATGGACTGCGCCCTCGGTCGTCAGCGGAGCACGAAACAGCCGCAGCACCAGAGCCGCCGAGCGATTCATCAGCCGCACCACCGGCCGCGCCAGGTGGATGAAGACTTCCATCGGTCCGGCAATGGCGACGGAAATCTGATCGGCGCGCTGCAAAGCCAGCGCCTTCGGCACCAGCTCGCCCAACAGTACATGAAAATACGTAATGAACGCGAAGGCCAGCGGCACCGCGGCCAGATGCGCATAAAGGCGGGCGTGCGGCAGCGGGCCCATGGCCTGCTCGAAGATGCCCGCGATGGCCGGCTCGCCGATCCAGCCCAGCGCCAGGCTGCACAGCGTTACCCCAAGCTGGACGGCGGGCAGAAAATCCCCGAGGTTCTCCTGCAAACGGCGGACAATGCGCGCGCCCGGCTTGTGTTCCGCGATGAGCTGCTCGATGCGCGTTTCGCGGACGCTGACCAGCGCGAACTCCGCCGCCACAAAAAAGCCGTTCGCCAGAATCAGCACCACGATGGCGACGCCGTGAAAGAGGAGGAACTCCGACATGTTCCCCCTCAGTCTACGGGTTCAACCTCATTCGCGGTTTACTGGTTCCCCGCGTCGGTGCCTTTAATAAACGCAGCCACCCGATCGTGCAGCTGTTTCAGGCAGTCGTCCTTCACGTACACCATATGGCCCGACTCGTACCAGTCGTATTCGATGTTGCTGCCCAGCTTGTCGGCAATCGGCAGATGCTTGTCCTCGTACATGGCGGCGTAGAAGGGCGTCGCCAGGTCATAGTAGCCGCCGTTCACCATTACCTTGAGCTTCGGATTCATGGTCATCGCCGCGGCCAGATCCTGGCTCACGTTCATAGTGAGGGGATTGCCGTTGTGTTTGGTGTCCCAGTTGAACCCGCCGCTGAAGTCCGCCTGCGGCAGATAGGTTTGCCCCTCGCCGTATTTCAGCGTCTGGCGCACATACTGGTTAAACAGCGCAACGTAGGCCGATGAGATCGCCGAGCTTTGCGGATCGTAATCCGAGCCCTCACTCAGGGGGTCGAGCGAGGGTCCGCTGAACCGCGTATCCAGCCGGCCTGTGGTGTCGCCCGTGTCGTCCTGCAGGTTTTTCTCGAACTGGCCGCCTGAGATCCGCAGCTCGCCCTTCACCAGATAGTCCACCGACAGCCCGGTGTACTCGTGCAGCTTCTCGGCAATTGCTCGCTTATCGGTTGCGCTCAGATCGGTGCCTTTCGCCAGGGCATGCGCATAGTCTCCCATCGCGAACTCTTCGACCTCTTTCAGGAATGCATCCAGGTCCGGATGCTCCTGCGGCAGTTTTTTATGGTAGCGCGCGGTCGCCGCATAGGTGGGCAGCGCCAGCTCATAGGTCAGGTCGATGCCCGGATTCGCGTGGGCCGCATCGATGTCCGTCGTGAAGTTGAAAATCTGCGACAGCAGAATCACCCCGTTCAGGTCGATGTCCTTGTCGTTCTCCAGCATGTTCGAGAGCACCGCGGAACGCGTCGTTCCATAGCTTTCCCCAAAGATGTACTTTGGGGAATTCCAGCGGTTGTACTTCGACAGAAAGCGCGCAATGAACCGCGCAAAGGCGTGTCCGTCTTCATCGATGCCCCAGAAAGCCTTGCCCGCATCCTTGCCGGTCAGGCGGCCGAAACCCGTGCCCGGCATGTCGATGAACACCAGATCGCTCACGTCCAGCAGCGAGTTGACATTGTCCACCAGCCGGTAAGGCGCCGCGGGCAGATGGGTGTCGCTGTCCGTCACCACGTGTTTCGGTCCGAACGACCCCATGTGCAGCCAGACGGTCGAGCTCCCCGGTCCTCCGTTATAGAGAAACGTGATGGGCCGCTGTTCGAGGTTCGCATCGCGCTTGAAATACGCGACGTAGAACATGCGAGCTTCCGCCGGAGCCTGGGTCGCGTCCTTGGCCGCGCCCACCGTTGCCGCCAGATCCGTATCGGAGAGCGGTTTGCCGTCCGTCCCCAGCTGCGCATCCTCCCCATCCGTCGCACCCACCGTGATGGTGCCCGCTACCGCGTTGTAAAGGATGTGCTGGCCGCCGGCATCCAAAGCACCCTGCGTGGTCACTTCCTGGGCGGGTTTCTCCGCCGGCTTTTCCGCCGGCTTCTCAGCAGACTTGTCGGCGGGCTTGTCATCCACGGCAGCGCGCGCAAAAACAGGACACAACGTAACGGCGGCAGCGACCAATACCGCCAGCAGACGAGTCGATTTAAGCATTCATGGCTCCTGGGGAAAACGGAAATCAGTTCAGACTCAGGGGAAACGCAGATTATAGTGCCTCGGAACCTGAACTGCTCAGACGAAGTGACCAAATGCGCAGATCAATAAACGCCGGGGATCAGACGTTTGGTGGTGCGGCTGTACTCGGCGTACTCAGCGCCAAAGGCGCCGAGCAACGCCTGCTCCTCCACGTGGATCCGGTACAGCACGGCCAGCGTGGGCAAAAGCAGCATCAATGCCAGGCAAGCCCAGTTTCGGGAATGCAGGCCCACGGCCAAAAAGCAAATCTCCAGCCCAAGGTAAGAAGGATGACGCACGACGGAATAGAGGCCGCGGCGCTGGATGGTTTGGGAGGCGTGGGTGGCGACGTTGACGGTGAAAAATTTGCCGAGGGTGACGATGGCCGTGATGCGAACCGTCAGCCCGATCAGCATCAGGGCGACGCTGGCAACCCTCAGCCAATGCCCGCCTGGGATACTGCCGGGAAACACGTGACCAACCCACTCGGTGGCGAAGATGGACCCAAAGATCACGCCCCACAGGATGAACTGCGTTCCTCGATCCTGAATGTTGGTTCGGCCGCCGCGAGCCCTCACAAACACGGCCAGCAGGATCTCCCCGGCCGCCCAGCCATACATCAGCCAAGCCCACAGTGTGGACAAACTCATCCCGCCCCTCGAACCTTCCAGAAACGATACATGATGGCCGCGGTTTGGAAACAAGTACGGCCAAAGTGCATCGGCGCGCCTTCACGACCCTCGCCCTATGGTTTAAGCTGGCCACTCCGGTTCCCGACCCTCAATTCACTTCGCAGGAGCACGCTTGCCATGAAAACGTTTCTCAAACCGGCGCAGCCCATCCTCGATCGCTGGAAATTCAAAGGATCCATCCTCGCTACCGCCCTGGTCTCTTTCCTCGCAGGGTCGCTGTGCACTGCACGCCTGACTCACCTGACCGAAGTGAGGGCGGACAGCAATCGAGTCTTCCAGGTGATGATTTATCACACCGTGCCTGGCAAAAGTCCCGACCTTGAATCGGTCTTTCGCGATGTTTCGAAGCTGCAGACCAAATACAACCTGAACGTGGTCGGCTACTGGGTTCCCAACGACGATCCCGCCTGGAAAGACACCTTTGTCTACCTGGTCGTTCATCCCAGCCGCGACGCAGCGGATGCGAACTGGAAGGCCCTCCATGCCGATCCGGAGTTTCTGCCCTACCGCAAGGCCGCCGAACCTTTGATTCGGCAGGTCAACGGCGCCTTCGATGTCGACGTCGTGTACATGCGTCCCACCGATTACTCGGCAATGAAGTAGCTCCTGTGGAGCAATGGACTCGCATGAACGCGCTTCGCAGTTGCGTTTTCCTTTGTTTCTGTTTTTGTTCTCTTCTGTTCGTTTCTCCCGTGGCCGCAACCCAGGAAGCGGGCTGGGTGGCCACCTGGGCAGCCAGCCCTGAATCTTCCAATCCCGATCCACACCAGCCAATTCTGAATCTCCGCGATCAGACGGTGCGGGAGCGTGTGCGCACATCCGTCGGCGGCTCTCGGATTCGGCTTCGTCTGTCCAACGAATTCGGGTCCTCACCCCTGGTCGTCGGTGAAGTTACTGTGGCTGTGCCCGAAGATGCGGCGAGCGTCAAACCAGGCTCCATCCGAACCGTCACTTTTGGTGGAAAGAAATCGATCGCAATTCCGGCCGGTGCGCCGGCCCTCAGCGATGCAGTCGCCCTGACTGTGGCTTACGGAGCAGAGATCAGCATCAGCCTGTACCTGCCAAACCAGGTTACAACCCCAACCTGGCATGCTCTTGCGCTCAGGCGCGCCGTCGTGTCGCCCCTGGGCGACCATACTCGAGCCCAGAGGATTCAGGGCGGAACCGAAGCGTCGAGCTTAGTGTTCGTCAGCGCTGTGCTCGTTCCTGTGCAGACATCGCAGCGCCTGGTTGTGGCCCTCGGAGACTCCATCGTCGATGGCGACAGATCAACCGTCGATGCCGGCCGCAACTGGCCGAGCGATCTGATCCGCCGGATCGGAAAGACGCCCAACGCCGCAACCCTGGCGGTGGTCAATGAGGGCATCGCCGGCAACCGCCTGTTAGCCGATGGGCCAGTTGCGATCCTCGGCGTCAGTGCGCTGGCCCGTTTTGACCGCGACGCTTTGTCCGTACCCGGCGTCACCCACATCGTCCTGCTGGAAGGAATCAATGACCTTGGATTTCCCGGCGCCAGGCTGGGGGATCTCTCGCTCGCCGATCCGGCTGACCTGCCCAGCCCAGACGATCTCATCGGCGCTTATCGCCAGTTAATTGCCCGCGCCCACGCCCGTGGAGTCAAACTGATTGGTTCCACGATGACGCCTTGTGAGGGCGTCGACATTCCCGGTTACTATTCGGATGCGAAGGAAGCCACCCGCCAGGCTGTCAACCACTGGATCAGAACCAGCGGCGCTTTCGACGGCGTCATCGACTTCGATGCGGTCTTGCGCGATCCGGATCATCCCAGCAGGCTGATGCCCCGCCTCGCATCCGAAGATCGTCTCCATCCGAACGATGACGGCTATCAGGCGATGGCCGACGCGATCGACCTCGCTCTCTTTCAGTAGCTGCGCGACCGGCCATCGCTCACTTTGCTGCGCCTGGGACGACAAACGTGCATCGGCGCGGTAGCATGCTTCGTCGGAGTCAATGGAAGGAGAAAAACCCATGGCCCACGCTAAACTCCTGATGATCGTCGGCGACTATGCCGAAGATTACGAAACCATGGTCCCGTTCCAGGCCCTGCAGATGGTGGGACACACCGTCGATGCCGTTTGCCCAGGAAAGAAGGCAGGCCAGTCCGTCCGCACCGCCATCCACGATTTCGAAGGCGACCAGACCTACTCAGAAAAACGCGGCCACAATTTCACGCTGAACGCGACCTTCGCCGAGATTCGTCCCGAGGACTACGACGGCCTGGTCCTCCCAGGAGGCCGCGCGCCCGAATATCTGCGGCTCGATGAAAACGTGCTGGGAATCATCCGGCATTTTGCAAAAGAACAGAAGCCGATCGCCGCCATTTGCCACGCCGCTCAGCTCCTCGCCGCCGCCGGCGTTCTCAAGGGCCGAAGAGTCAGCGCTTACCCCGCCTGCGCGCCCGAAGTCGAGCTGGCCGGTGGCAGTTACGCGCCCGTCGAGATGACGGCTGCAGTAATAGATGGCAACCTGGTCACGGCCCCGGCCTGGCCCGCCCATCCCGCGTGGCTGGCGAAGTTCCTAACCGTGCTGAATGAGCACCTTGCAGCCAGATCAACGCCGGCTGTGGCGGCTCGGTAGAGCGACGGAACCAGCCGAAATGGGCCTGTACCACTTCGGCTCGAAACCCAAAAATATTCACTGTTTAGGCATTGACTGCCGAATCCTCACGGGCTACTCTGGCCCCAACTTCAACTCATTTGTTGCCGACTGCCAACCCGGTCCGTTCGCCCCGCCTGAAGCATCTAATCAGCGTGGAGCGAAATCGGTTGCGGACGTCGGCATTCCCTCTCACAATTCAATTTCACCCGCGTGGCGTGCGCCGAGCCGCGTTCGGAGGTTTTTTCCTCACCTGATGAGAAAACATCTCGAGATCACACCCAATCTTGAGCCCCTGTTCGGGACCCGCGACGAAAATCTGAGACTGATGGAGGATGCTCTCCATGCGCGCATCGATCTGATATCCGATGCCGTCATGGTCGAGGGGTCCGACGAAGCCATCGCCCGCGTCGAGCGCATTTTCCAGGACTACGAAGCGCTGCGACGCCAGGGAATTCTGCTCCAAAACGGCGAGCTGAACGGCATGCTGCGCCTGGTGACGGCCGATCCGTCGGTCTCCCTCCGCACCCTGGCCGAAAGCGGCAAGCAGCGCTCTGCCGGCATCAAGCGCATGGTCCAGCCGCGTTCGCTCAACCAGCGCCATTACGTCGAAGCCATCGAGCAGGCCGACATGGTCTTCGGCATCGGCCCCGCCGGCACGGGCAAGACCTATCTCGCCGTCGCCATGGCTGCGGCTGCCCTGCTGGCCAAGAAGATTAGCCGCATCGTGCTGGTGCGCCCCGCGGTCGAAGCAGGCGAGCGCCTCGGCTTCCTGCCCGGCACTCTCCAGGAAAAGGTCGACCCCTATCTCCGCCCGCTCTACGACGCGCTCTACGACCTGCTCGAGCCCGATCGCGTCGACAAGATGCTCGAGCGCAATGTGATCGAAGTCGCTCCGCTGGCCTTCATGCGCGGCCGCACCCTCAATGACGCATTCATCATCATGGACGAAGCGCAGAACACCACCATCGAGCAGATGAAGATGT
>PKVY01000145.1 GCA_003131625.1 Acidobacterium sp.
CGAATTTCAACAAGTTCCTAGTCATCGTCCCCAACCGCGAAGTACCCCTTCCGCGCCTGCACCTTCAAATCGCCGTCCGTATCCTTGCAGAAGATGTCCACCTTGCGGAACTTCCCGTCCATCGTCTTGTTCGCCGGAACATACTGCGCCACATACTGCGTCCGCAGCTCCTGCTCAATCTGGTCGAAGGCGTCTTCGAGCTTCTTCCCGTTATTCCCAACATTGATGACCCGACCGCCCGTCGCTTCCGTCAGCGCCCGCATCTGCATGTCGCCCGAATAGCCCATCGAAAAGCCGCCGTAGAATCCGCGATCCGCAATCATAATCACGTAGATGATCGCGTTGGCATTCTGCGCGGCTTCGATTGCGTACTTAGGCTTCGTCACGCTGCCTTCGTCCTCACCGTCCGTCAGCAGGATCAGCGCCTTGCGCCCCGTCTCCGACCGTATCTTGTGGTCCGAAACCTCAAATACCGCGTCGTACAGCAGCGTCCCTTTCGGCGCCCCAATGGTCGGCACCGGGCCCTGCCCGATTCCCGGCACGCCGCCCGAGCCGCCGCCCGCCGCCGTGTTGATCTGCACCTTCGCGATCGCCCGATCCAGCTCGCGCACATTGTTCGTGTAGTCCTGCTCCAGGTTCACTCCCACGTCGAAGCTCACCAGGAACGCCTCGTCCTTCTCTCGCAGGATCCGCTTCAGGAACGCCGACGCCGACTGCTGTTCCAGCGGCAGTACGTTGTACTGGCTGCCGCTCGTGTCGATCAGAATCCCCAGCGTCAGCGGCTGATTCGCCTCCGCCACAAAGCTCGTCAGCTTCTGCGGCTGCTTGTCCTCGAAAACGTTGCAGTCGTTCTTCGTCAGGAACGGGATCAGTGCATTCTTCTTATCCCGCACCGTGAAGTACTCGCTCACCAGGTTCGACGTCACCTTCAGCGTCTCTTTGGGAGTCTCCTCCGTCGCCGAATTATCCGCCGGCACCGTGCTCACCGGCGGAGCGTCGGGTGACGGAGCCGACTGCCCCCACATCAGAGGGATAGCGGCGGCACACAGGACCGGGATGCTCAGAACACGCAGCCAGCGCAAGACCATGTCTCCTTAGACGGATCGGTTCGTCAATGGGTTATTCAGAACAGCGCGCCTCTCGCTCTGCTAATCTTGAGCATACGCCCGAGGAGTCCAGTGCCTCCACGGCGCATCCTAACTCGGTGAAAGGCTCGCGTATCGTTCCCGGACATACGGTTCAGCCGGCAGGATCGGAACGGCCGCGAAAGGGAGATGCTTTGCAGGCTTCAGGGGGTTCCAGCAGAATGCGGGCGGTTTGGTATTTCTCGTTGTTCGCTCCAGTGGTCGTCGCCTGTTCGGCCCTCGGCCAACCGCAGCAGAATGTTCCCGATGCACCCGCTCCCCAGGCCGCAACCCAGAGTCAATCCGCTCCTCCCAGCGCTCCCGCCCCGCAACCCTCATCCCTCCCTGACTTGAAGGACCAGGTCGCCCCCGGCAAAGGCGCTTCGCCCGATCAGCAGGGTGCCCCGCCTCCCGGTGTGCCCGCACCCCAAACCAGTTCCGGCACCGTGGGTGCCCCGGCCCCGCAACAGGCTCCTCCGCCCGATGCCATTCAACAAGCCCCGCCCGAAACCGGCCCCGCCAGCCAGGAGCCTGTCCACACAATTACGGTCGGCGTCACTGAGGTTGTAGTCCCGGTCACCGTCAAGGACAAGCATGGCAATCTCGTCCCGGGTCTGCCCTGGTGGCGCTTCAAAGTCTATGAGGATGGCGTCCAGCAGCGCATCGTCTGGTTTACCACCAGCGCTTATCCGCTCTCCATTGCCTTTGTCATCGACGCCACCTTGCCCGCCGACATCATGGACAAGGTCAACCAAAGCCTTTCGGTCGTCTCCAATGGATTAACCCCCTCCGATACCGTCGCCGTCATAAGCTATGCCGGCACCGGGCCCCAGCTCGTCACGGATTTCACCGCTGCCCAGGGTCCGCGCCTGACCGCTGCCCTCCAGATTGCGAAGAAGCCCGGTGAGCAGCCTGGCGTTCCCATCGTCGATGGTCCCTTCGGCAGCGGTCCCATCGTGAACGGCCAACAGGCCGACCCCACCCTTGCCCCCCAGCGCGGCAATGCCAGCGGCTTTCTCAACCTGCCCAAAGAAGTCCATCCCCTCAACGACGCTATTCTCTACGCTGCCGAGCAGCTTTCCAGCCAGCCCCGCGGCCGTCGCCGCATCATTTACGTCATCAGCGATGGCAAGAATTCCCGCAGCAAAGCCAAATACGGCGAAGTTGTCCAGTATCTGCTCACCAACAACATCTCCGTCTACGGAACCAATGTCGGCGATTCCGCTCTGTGGGGCATTGGCTACCTCGACCGCTTCAAGCTGCCCCTCCTCCAGCCAGAAGATGTTCTGCCTCGCTACGCCATCGCTACCGGTGGCGACATCGATCATGAGCTCTCCGAAAACGCCATCCAGAACGCCTTCGTCAAGATCACCGATTCTGTCCGCTCCGCCTACACCCTCATCTATGACAGTCACCAACCCACCATCAGCGGCAAGTACCATGTGATCGACGTGCACCTCGAAGGCCTGCCCGGGTACCAGATCGATGCCAAGCAGGGCTACTATCCAACCGCATCCGTACAATAGCCGCCCTCATCGGCGCCATCCACATCGTCGGCAACCTCATTCGTCCTGCGCTTTCGCTGGTATTCTGTCTATTGCCCTGAGTCGACAAACTTCTTCCACGCCCACCCCTGCGCCGAGAGGCGCCTGTTTCCGCACCGCACTCCGAAACCATGGCTGACGCAAAACTACAAATCATTCCCTTAGGCGGACTCGGCGAGTTCGGCATGAACTGCCTCGCCCTCCGCTATAAAGACGACATTATCGTCATCGATGCCGGCCTCATGTTCCCCGAGTCCGAGCTCCTCGGCGTCGACATCGTCGTCCCCGACATCTCGTACCTCGTCGAGAACAAGCAGCACGTCCGCGCCATCATCCTCACCCACGGCCACGAGGACCACATCGGCGGACTGCCCTGGATCCTCTCCGAGCTCAACGTCCCCGTCTACGGCACCGAGTTCACCCTCGCCTACGTCGATGGCAAACTCGAAGAGCACGCTCTCGAAGATTCCGAGCTCATCGAAATCGTCCCCGGCGAAAAGTTCACCCTCGGCGCATTCACCATCGAGCCCATCCGCGTCACCCACTCCCTCGTCGACTGCGTCGCCCTCGCCATCGAAACCCCCGTCGGCGTCGTCGTCCACAGCGGCGACTTCAAAATCGACTTATCCCCGCCCGACGGCAAAGCCTTCGACCTCCATCGCTTCGCCGAATACGGCAAGCGCGGCGTCCTCGCCCTTCTCCAGGACTCCACCAACGTCGACCGCCCCGGCTACACGCCCAGCGAATGGGCCGTCAAACCGCGCCTCGACGAGATTTTCTCCCGCACAAAAAAGAAGCTCTTCTTCAGCTGCTTCTCCTCCTCGATCTACCGCATCCGCATCGCCNNGTCGCCATCGTCGGCCGCTCCATGCTCGAATCCTCTGAGATTGCCCAGGACCTCGGCTACCTCGACCTGCCTTCCTCACTCATCATCCACCCCGGCCAGATCAACGACTACTCCCCCGAGCAGATCATGGTCCTCATCAGCGGCACCCAGGGCGAGCCCATGAGCGCCCTCAGCCGCGCCGCCGTCGACAACCACAAGCACGCCCGCATCGCCGCCGGCGACACCGTCATCCTCAGTTCCCGCGTCATCCCCGGCAACGAGAAAAGCATCTTCCGCGTCATCGACCACCTCTGCCGCCGCGATGCCGACGTTATCTACGACGACGGCGCTTCCGGCCTCATCCACGTCAGCGGCCACGCCAGCCAGGAAGAGCAGCGCCTCATGATCAACCTGCTCCGCCCGAAATTCTTCGTCCCCATTCACGGCGACTACCGCCATCTCAAAAAGCACGCCGAAATCGCCCAGAGCCTCGGCGTGATCGACCTCGCAGTGGTCATGGAAAACGGCGAGATCCTCGAGCTCGACCGCGACAACGCCCGCAAAACCGGCAAAGTCACCGCCGGCCGCGTCTGCATCGACTCCGGCTCCGCCACCGACGTCGTCGAAGACCTCGTCATCCGCGATCGCCGCCACCTCTCCGAAGACGGCTTCGTCCTCCCCATCCTCACCATTAATAAGTTGAGCGGCAAAGTCGAACGCCAGCCTGAACTCGTCAGCCGCGGCTTCGTCGGGGCCGAACCCGGCCTCATGGAAGGCGCGCGCGCCGTTGTCACCCAGACCCTCGACTCCTCCAGCGCGGAAGAAAAAGCCGACTACGGCGTCATCAAGGAAAAAATCCGCATCGACCTCAAACGCTACATCCAGAAAAATACTTCCCGCCGCCCCCTCATCATGCCCGTCATCCTCGAAATCTGAGCGGGTGGTGAAACAAAGGCGGGTGCCCCACAACCTGGCCTGAGCGACCCTGAGCAAGCGAAGCGCGTCGAAGGGGAGTCGAATGGCTCTGCCCGACGTTGGCAGATGTGGGCGTCGCGCGAAGCGCGCCCTGCTGGCTGCAGCCCTACGCCGTCACCAACTCTGTCCGCACCACGCGAACCCCCGCCAGCCCCGCCTTCCTCCGCGCCCACACATACCAGATCAAACACGCCGTCCCGCTCCATGCATAGGCCGGCGAACTCAGCGGAATCGTCATCAACAGCAACAGCACCGCCACCCCATTCGCCACTGCCAGCGCCGGAACCGCCTTCGCCGACCGCCTTGCCGAGCACACGTGGATGATCGCCGGAAGCAGCAGCAGCTGATCGAACGGCCACGAATACGGCGAGACCATCGTCGAAATCAGCAGCAGCGCAGCCCCGTCCGCCCGCCAGTACCACACATTCCGGCGCCGCCAGTAATACCGGCAACAAAACGCAATCCCCAGCGCCGACGGAACCATCTGCACCCACACCGGATGCCCCGGCACCATGAATCGCAGCAGAAACGAGAGATTCGCCAGGTACTGCTGGTCAATGTGCTCCCCGCGTATCGCCGCAAAATAGTCCGTCCAGATGTGAGCATCGAAAAACAAAGGAACGACGGCTGCCGCCGCCAGCCCGGCGCCAAATCCCGCCAGCACCCGCCATTCTTTCTTCCGCCAGCAGGCGATCAGAATCACCGGCCACAACAGCAGAAACAAGTGCGGCTTCATCGCCGGCAAAATCAGCGCCAGCCCCGACCAATAGGGCAAACGGTCGTGATACTTGAAGAAGAACGCAATGCCCGCCAGCAGAAAGATCGACGTCTGCCCTGCCATCGCGCAGCCCAGAATCGGAGCAAACAGATACACCACCAGCGGCGGTGGCCTCGGCCCCATGCGCAGACACTTGATCGACAGCAGAGCCGTGGCAATCAGCGCCAGCAGCCACAGGAATCCAGCCACCGGCGCACGGAAATACCCCAGCGGAGCCACCAGAAGCAAAGCCCACGGCGGATTGCGCATAATGAATGGCTCGCGATAACCCGCTCCCGCCGCGTTCTCAATCCGCAGAACCGCTTGTCCCGCGTACGGGTTCTGATGCGCCCGCAGCAGCTTCGCCGAACTCCAGTAGCAGATAAAATCGCGGTTCGCCGCATTCTGAAACAGCACGATGCTCAGCAGCGCGAGACACACCACCAGCACGGCCACCGACGCAGCCAGCTGAAACCGTTTTGCCACAGCCGGACTCCCGGAATTCAGGCCATTCCACCCCGCCAGCGAAGTGTCGTCAGTGTAGCCACCGCCCTCCCGCGGAGACATAACACTTTTGTGCGGCTGTCATCCTCGCGGAGCCTGCCCTGCAAGCGGGCGCGCCGAGTGGGCGCTCTGTCCCCTGATCACTGGTCACTGATCACTGATCACTGTTCCCCCGGCATCGTGTCATCCTCCCCCGTCACGATCGTTCCCTGGTGAAACAAGATCCTCCATCCCTCGCCCGTCTTCTGCCACACCGTCGACCGTCGCGTCACCCGTCCCGCCTGATCGAGCGTGTACGTCAGCAAATAAATCTCCGGACCCACCCGCCGCAATCCAAATTCACTACACGACCACCCCGCCTCCGCAGCATCCACCGGCGGCTTTTCTTCGAGCCCCTTCAAAATGAACTCCCGGCTGTAGCGCCGCCCCGACGCACCCACCTCCCAATACTCCGGAGCCACCACCCGGTCCCGTTCCGCCGCCGTCATTCCAAATTCCTTCGTATGAAAAATCGGCTCCCGGCGCCGCAGCTCGTCGAGCACGCCTTCCAGCCCCGCTTCGACCCCCGCAAATTTCGAACCCATCCCCATGCCCGCTAAACTCCAATCCCTAAACTCTAAACTCTGCCTGCCGGCCTCCCTTGACTTGCCCCGACGACACCCCTTATCTTCTGGAAAGCGCGAAGGGCGCATCCAGTCCGCGGAAAGGGCCGTGCCCACCTTAGCTGTTCACAATCTGACGAATCTTCTTTCAGCCTCACCACATGCGGACTCCCGAGGCGCACCCGCTTTTTGCGGACACTGAAAGGAGCTTCGTATGCCTGACCGGGAAATCCCCGACCGCCCCAACCTCGAACAATATAAGAAACAAGCCAAAGAACTAACCCGCGACTGCGCCCAGCGCATGCCCGCGGCCCTCGACCGCATCCGCCGCCACCACCCCCGTCTCCGCAATCAGCAGGAACTCCCCACCATTACCCTCGCCGACGCGCAGCTCGTCCTCGCCCGCGAACACGGTTTCCCCTCGTGGACCCAGTTCGCCGCCCATCTTGAAAATCTCCGCATCATTCGCTCCCTCGAAGACCTGCCCAACCCCGTCAACACCTTCATCGAAGTCGCCGTCGTCCCGCGCCACGGCTGGCACGCTTCCGGCACGCTCGAGCACGCCGAGCTCATCCTCGCCCGCTACCCGCACGTCGCCACCGCCAACATTTACACCGCCGCCATCCTCGCCGACGAAGCCACCGTCCGCAAATTCCTGACCCAGGACCCAACCCTCGCCACCGCCACCGGCGGTCCGCACCAATGGGACGCCCTCACCTACCTCGCCTTCTCCCGCTATCTCCGCCTCGACAAATCCCGTTCCGATGCATTCGTCCCCACCGCCCGCGCGCTGCTCGACGCCGGAGCCAGCGCCAACACCGGGTGGACCGAATACATCGACGACCCTCCCCGCCCCATCCAGGAAACCGTCATCTACGCCGCCGCCGGTCTCGCGCAGCATCCCGGCCTTACCCGCCTCCTCCTCGAATACGGCGCCGATCCCAACGATGAGGAGACCTGCTACCACGCCCCGGAAACCTACGACAACACCGTCGTCGAAATCCTCATCCACTCCGGCCGCTGCAACGAGCGTTCCCTCGCCTGGCTTGCCGCCCGCAAAGCCGACTGGCACGACGAAAAAGGCCTCCTCCTCGCCCTCAACGGCGGCGCCAACCCCAACTACATGACCCAGTGGAGCCATACACCCTTCCAGCATTCCATCCGCCGCGATAACGGCCTCGTCATGATCGAAATGTTCCTCGACCACGGCGCAGACCCGCACCTCCGCAACGCCATCGACGGCCGCAACGGATTCCAGATGGCCGCATATCACGGACGCGGCGACATCCTCTCCGCCCTGGAGCTGCGCGGCTTCGCTCTCACCTTCGACGGTCCCACCGCCAATCTCGATCAAGTCGCGGCCGCCTGCGCGCAAGCCGACATGCCCCGCGTCCAGGCCCTCATCGCCCAGGACCCCGAATTGCTACCGCAACTGTTACAAATCGGCGGCTCTCTCCTCGCCCGATTTGCAGGCGCCGCCAACCTTGAAGGCCTCCGCGTCCTGCTCGACCTCGGCATCCCCGCCGGAGCGCTCTGGCCCGAAGGCGATCCCTGGTTCGACACGCCAAAGAACTCCACGGCCCTGCACTACGCCGCATGGCGCGCCTGGCACGCCATCGTCCGCGAGCTCATCGCGCGCGGCGCGCCCGTCAATGCTACCGACGAACACGGCCGCACCCCTCTCCAGCTCGCCGTCAAAGCCTGCATCGACGCCTACTGGAAGCGCCGCCGCCAACCCGACTCCGTCGCCGCCCTCCTCGCTGCCGGAGCCACCACGCAGGGCATCGAACTCCCCACCGGCTACGACGCCATCGACGCGCTGCTGATGTCGTCCTGATCCAGGGATGCCCCCATTCAAGCCCTGCCTTTGGCTTGAGTGGGCTTCCCCTCCGCTACAATCAGCCGCAGACGCCATGACCATCCGCGCTCCGCATCTGCTTGCCCTGGGCTTCGCCACTCTGCTTCCCCTCACCGCCCAGCAACCCCGCCCCACACCCCCCACGCGCGATCCCCACACTCCCGGCTATGTCCGCGCCACCTCGCTCCCCGACGCGACCCTCCCGCCGGCCAACAAAGACGGCAACTTCATCCTCGGGCCCACGCACCCGCCCGCGCCCGAGATGACGGCCAACCCCAGCGTTCCTCAAGGCACCGTCACCGAAATCACTATGACCTCGGCTGACAGCAAGTTCTACCCCGGCATCGCCCGCGATCCAGGCACGTTCGGCACGCCCGACCCCGACCATCCCGAGCGCCTCATCCTCACCACCTCGCATCCTCATCCCTGGACGCGCACCGTCACCGTCTACGTCCCGCATCAATACGTCCCCGGCGCCGCCGCCCCCTTCATCGTTGGAGCCGACGGCCCCGACCGTGCCCTCTTCACCGCCCTCGATAACTTAATCGTCGCGCACAAAGTCCCCGTCATGATCGCCATCTCCATCCAGAACGGCGGCGGCGACGCCCAGGGTTCCGAGCGCGGCCTCGAGTACGACACCATGTCCGGCCACTACGCCGAGTGGGTCGAGAACGAAGTCCTCCCCCTCGTCGAATCCAAGTGCAATGTCACCCTCACCCACGACCCTAACGGCCGCGCCGCCATGGGTGGCTCGTCCGGTGGAGCGGTCTCGCTCATCATGGCCTGGTATCACCCCGAGCTGTACCACCGCGTCCTCGCCTACTCCGGCACGTGGATCAACCAGCAGTGGCCCTGGAATCCCGACACCCCGCACGGCGCCTGGGGCTTCGTCGACAACTTAGTCCCTAACTCCCCGCGCAAACCCATCCGCATCTGGATGGAGGTCGGCGACCGCGACCTCTACAACCCCAACGTCATGCACGACGACATGCACGACTGGGTCCTCGCCAACGAAAAAATGGCCGCCGCCCTGGCCGCCAAACACTACCACTACCAATTCGTCTTCGCGAAAAACGCCGGCCACGTCGACCACGCCAGCAAACTCCAAACCCTCCCCGAAGCCCTCGAATACCTCTGGCAAGGCTACCCTAAGAAATAGCCCAGGGGTCCTGCGAAGCAGGATAGAGCCTGCCCTGAGCGAGGTTGTGCAAGCTACCGAGTCGAGTGGGGTAAAATCCCCGGCCTCCAGCACGGGGAACTGCGCTCGCAGGGGCCTCAGCTCCCGGCATTAATCTCGCATGAAGCGCGACGAACGTTGTGGGAACCACGATGAGGTTCGTATCAGGGCACGACTTCA
>PKVY01000119.1 GCA_003131625.1 Acidobacterium sp.
GAAACCAAGTTGTACCGTCGTTGTACCGCGAGTTTCTGGGGAAATCCCGGTAACTCATTGAAACAGTGTTGGCGTCCCCGACGGGATTTGAACCCGTGTTATCGCCGTGAAAGGGCGGTGTCCTGGGCCGGGCTAGACGACGGGGACGCTGGGATGGCGGGGGCCTGAAGAGGCGCAGACCGCAGCGTAGGCCATCTCTGACTTTAACGGGCGATCCGGGCAAAGTCAAAGCTGTTATTGCGATCGCCACGCCGGATCGCGCCGGATTTCCAGCCGCAGTTTGCGCTCAAAGAAATACACCGCGAGCACGATCGCCAGCGCGTACAAAGGGCCAAAGATCCAGCCAAGCAGACGCTTCAGGGGCGTTAGCATCCAGTCTCCGATCTGCGATGACGCAGAAGCTGCTGGTTGACAGATACCACAGGGCCATGGCATTGCTACGCAAAACAGCATCGGTTCCGGCACGGCGCGTAGCCAGATGCTCAATACCGAGGCGGTGCGACAGGGTCTGCGAAACGCTAGCAACCCCCGGTGAGATGCCCGGTGGTGGCGTGGCTGAAGCGAGCCGAGGGGTGGGACACGTTCGGCCGAGGGACGGACTTCAATCCGTTTCTGCTGTGGGCCTGAATCCCGGTACTTTCGCGTCATTTCCGGGATCGATTCCCACCGCAGCAATCCGCGTTCGAGCAGATATAATCGATACTTTGCAGCCGAAAGGAGATGGCAGCCTCATGCCCATCCAGCCAACCGCCAAAATCTGGCACAACGGCAATCTGATTCCCTGGGAGAAGGCCCAGATTCACGTGATGAGCCACGTGATCCACTACGGGTCTTCGGTTTTCGAAGGCATTCGCTGCTACGCGCAGCCGGAAGGCGCGGCTGTGTTTCGGCTGCCGGAGCACATGCAGCGCATGCTGGATTCGGCGCGCATCTATCGCATGGCGCTGCCGTGGTCGCTCGACCAGCTGTGCTCGGCGGTGGTGGAGACGGTAGAGGCGAACAACATCGCGCCGTGCTATATCCGGCCCATCGCCATGCGGGGCTATGGCGAGATTGGCGTGAACCCGAAGGGGGTGCCGATCGAGGTGTACATCGCGAATTTTCCGTGGGGCAAGTATGTGGCGGGCGATGCGGCGGACGTGTGCATTTCGTCGTGGAACCGCCTGGCGCCGAATACCATGCCGTCGCTGGCCAAGAGCGGCGCGAACTACATGAACTCGCAGCTGATCCGCATGGAGGCCGACATCAACGGCTATTCGGAAGGGATTGCGCTCGACGTGAGCGGCTACCTTTCCGAGGGGTCGGGCGAAAACGTCTTTCTGGTGCGGAACGGCGTGATTTATACGTCGCCGCTGTCGAGTTCGGTGCTGTCGGGCATCACGCGCGACTCGGTGCTGACGCTGGCGCGGCACTTCGGGATACCGGTGGTGGAGCAGCAGATCCCTCGGGAGATGATCTACATCGCGGACGAGGTGTTCTTCACTGGAACCGCTGCGGAAGTGACGCCGATCCGGTCGGTGGATCGGATTCAGATCGGCGACGGAAATCCGGGACCGATCACGAACCAGCTGAAGGACGAGTACATGGGTGTTGCGTCCGGGCTGAAGCCGGATCGCTTTGGCTGGCTGACGCCGGTGCGGGTGACGGCGGAGCAGCCGGTTACGGCCTAGAGACTGTTGGACATGGGACGCCCGGCCCTGGAGCCGGGCGTTTTCACGTTCCGGGCCGGAAAATGGGCCGCTGGCGCATGGTGATATATGTCACATGCGCGGTTACGGGCGGACTGCTTACAATAGGGTCATCATGAAAAGCGGCAACAAGCAGACGGTACGGATTGCGGTAGCGGTGCTGGTGATCGTGGGCGCGATTTCGTACCTGGCAGTGACCGGGGTCGAGGCCAACAAGAGCTACTACGTCACGATTCAGGAACTGCAGTCGATGGGCGGGAAGGCCTATACGCGGAACCTGCGGGTGGCGGGGAGCGTGGCGCCGGGGAGTATCGCGCGCGACGGATCGCATGCGACGTTCACGCTGGTGGAGCTGGACCGCAAGCTGAAGGTTTCCTATACCGGCGAAGAGCCGCCGCCGGACACCTTCAAGGACAACAGCCAGGCGCTGGCGATTGGGACGTTTGGGCGGGATGGGGTGTTCCACGCGACGCAGCTGCAGGCGAAGTGCGCGTCGAAGTACGCGCCTGCGCAGCCGGGTCAGCAGAAGACGGCCGGGGCGGCGGAGTCGACCGCCATGGCGACCGGCGGACAGTAAAACAGGGCACAGGGCGCAGGGTGCAGGGAGCGGGTCAGCAAAGATTCCGCATGCCTGTGCTTACGAGATTCGTGTGCGCGAGGCGTGAGGTAGACTGCCTGGAAAGCAACTATGACCAGCATCATCGCCGAGTGCGAGGAGGTATCGAAGCTGTACGGCACGTTCGCGGCGCTGCGCAAAGTGTCGGCGCGGCTGGAGCGCGGGCGGTGCTATCTGGTGCTGGGGGAAAACGGGGCGGGGAAGTCGACGCTGCTGCGTACGCTGGCCGGGTTGTTGAGGCCGAGTTACGGGAAGGTGCGGGTGTTTGGGGCAGAGGGGCAGGCGGAGGATCCGATGGAGGCGCGGGAGCGGATCGGGTACATGAGCCACGCCACCATGCTGTATGACGAGTTTTCGGGCGTCGAGAATCTGCGGTATTTCGCGAGCCTCTATCGGGGCCGGGACTGCGTGACGCCGGAAGAAGCGCTGCGGAGCGTTGGGCTTGATCCGGAGCTGCCGCGGCCGGTGGGGCAGTATTCGCAGGGGATGAAGCAGCGGGCGTCGCTGGCGCGGGTGCTGATTTCGCGGCCGGAGCTGCTGCTGCTGGATGAGCCGTTCTCCAATATGGACATTGGCAGCGCGCACCAGATGCTGCGGCTGCTGGAGACTTTCAGGACCGAGCACAGGACGATTGTGCTGACGACCCATCAGCGGGAGCTGGCGGAGCCGCTGGCGGATTTTGTGCTGACGCTGCAGGCGGGTGCGGTGGTGAGCCTGGAAGAAGGGCCGTATACGAAGCGGGGCGCGCTGACGCTGGGGGCGACAGAAGCGGCGGGGTCGGTTCGATGACGACGAGCTCGAAGCCGGGGCACAAGACGAATGCGGCGCGGTTCCTGGATTCCCTGGGGATTGTGTACGAGATTCGCGAGTACGCGGTCGATCTGGAGGAATTTTCGGCCATTGTGGTGGCGGAGAAGATTGGGCTGCCGGCGGAGCAGGTGTTCAAGACCCTGCTGTGCGTCACATCGAATAGGGAGCATGTGTTTGCGGTCGTGCCGGGGGACGCGGAACTGGATTTCAAGAAGCTGGCTGCGACGGCCGGGGCACGCAAGGCGGAGATGGTTTCGCTCAAAGACGTGCAGCCGCTGACGGGCTACGTGCGCGGCGGCGTGACGGTGTTCGGGGCGAAGAAGGATTTTCCGGTCTACGTGGATGAGACGGTGGAGTTGTTTGACGTCGTGTCGGTTTCGGCGGGGACGCGCGGGGTGCAGGTGGTGCTGAGTCCCACGGATTATGTGCGGGCGGCGAAGGCGACGGTGGCGGCCCTGACGAAGGATGTGCGGCAGGAGAAATCCGCATGAGGTCTGGATATTTTGTGACGCATCTGAAGAAAGATTTGCAGCTGGAGTGGCGGTCGAAGGACGCGATCAACTCGATGCTGTTTTTTGCGCTGCTGGTGGTAGTGCTGTTCAGCCTGGCGTTCGATCCGACGCGGGCGGTGAGCCGGCAAATCGCGGGCGGAATTTTGTGCGTCGCGACGATGTTCGCGGCGGTGAGCGCGCTGAATCAGGCGTGGGCGCGGGAGCTGCGCAACCAGGTGCTGGACGCGCTGCGGATGACCCCGGCTCCGGCGGCGTCGCTGTTTTTGGGGAAGACGCTGGCAAATTTTCTGTTCGTGATGGTGGTGGAGGTGGTGCTGGCGCCGGTGTTTGTGATGTTTTACAACCTGCACGCGCTGGGCAATGCATGGCTGCTCGTGCTGGTGCTGCCGCTGGGGACGTGGGCGCTGATCGTGAACGGAGTTTTCTTTGCTGCGCTGTCGATCCGGACGCGGAATCGCGAATTGCTGCTGCCGCTGATCCTGTTTCCGATTTTTATTCCGGCGCTTCTGGGGATGGTGATGTCGGCGACGGCGATCCTGACGGGAGAGGGCGATGCAGTGTTGTGGATCAAGATGCTGGGGGCGTACGACGTGATTTTTACGACGGTTTGCATGATGCTGTTTGAAGTGATTCTGCACGCGGAATGAAGACAGCGCGTCCTCGGCGCTACGATGGCAAGCTTGTGATCCGAGCTAGTGGTGGTGATGGAGGAAGCGAGCAGCGGAGAAGGCGACGACCCACAGGCCGACAACCAGCGAGCCGACGGTGAAGATCCAGTTGCGGGCGCGGCGGTCGCTGGGGGCGAGGGTCGACGTTTTGCGGATGCCGAAAATCTGGCCGCCGATGCCGATGGCCATGAGGAGGGCGCCGAGGATAAGGGTGGTCCATGCCATGGTCTTACCTTTTTACCCTAACCGGAGTGGATGCGGGAAGAGGCAAGGCGGGGTGGCTGGGAGTAAGGTTTTGGGTACGAGCCGGTTGCACGGGATGGTGCAATGCTCCGCAGTGGGGAGGGTCGGGGAATGAAGCGTATGCACGGCGAATTACTGGGACTGGCGCTTGTGGCGACGATGATCGGGGCGCCGTTGGGGAGAGCGCAGAATCCCCCCGCTCCGGCGAAGGGAGCGCCGAGTGCGGGTGCGGCGGCGGATCAGGAGACGCTGGCGGTGGAGGTTGTGAGCAACCTCCTAACGGTGGACCGGTCGAACCTGAAGGCATATTGGACGGGCGTGGAAGCCCGGACGCGGAGCCGGTGGGTCCAGGCGCTGCCAGCGTTGGCGAAGCCGCCCCAGTCGACGCCCGGCATGGTGAAGATCGATTGCTGGGTCCATACGGATGGCCGCGTGACCGGCATGATGCTGGAGCAGCCGTCAGGGAAAGTGGCGCTGGATCGGGCAGCTTGGGCGGCGATCACCGGGTCGGCTCCGTACGGCGCCTATCCCTATGGGATCAGCGTGGAGCAGGTGAAGGTGCGCTTTACGTTTGTCTATAACGGAGGCGCCCCTGCCACCAGCCAAACGCCGATGGGGGCGCCCAGGCCCCGTTGAAGGATTGCGTTTGCCTGGACACAGGCGGAGAAGCCGAATTTTCGGCGAGAGGCAGAAGGAATGAAGCTGTGGCGATGGTTGTGGCTGTTGGTGACGCTGGGCGTGCTGGCGGAGGGCTTTCGCGTGGCGCTGTTTGTGGTGCCTTCGGATTCGGCGCAGGGCGACGTGCAGCGGATTTTCTACTACCACATTCCATCGTGGGCGGGGATGGGGCTGTTCTTCGCGATTAACCTGGGCTGCTCGCTGGTGTATCTGGCGGTGCGCAACCGGAACCAGGCGCTGGCGATGAAGGCGGATTCGCTGGCGGTGGCGTCGGCGGAGATGGGCGTGGTGTTCTGCTTCATCGGCCTGGTGACGGGGTCGCTGTGGGGACGCGCGGTGTGGGGCATCTGGTGGACCTGGGATGCGCGGCTGACCTCGACGCTGGTGCTGTGGCTGATTTACGTGGCGTACCTGTTGCTGCGGCGGTTTGCGGCGGGGCCGCAGATGCGGACGCTGGCGGCGGTGATGGCGATCTTCGGGTATCTGGACGTGCCGCTGGTGTATATGTCGACGCGCTGGTGGCGGACGCAGCATCCGGCGCCGGTGTTTGGCGGCGCGCCGGGATCGGGGATCGATCCGAGCATGATGCCGGCGGTGTGGTGGAACCTGGCGGGCTGGCTGATGTGGGGAATCTTCGTGGCGAGCCTGCGGTATGTGTCGGAGTATCGCGCGCAGAACGCGGAGCAGGCAGAGGCGCTGAAGTCGCTGGAGTTCGCGCCCGGGCCAACGCAGATGGCGGGAGGGAGATAGTCATGGGCGATATGGGGCATCGGCATCTGGTGATCGCGTACGCGGCGACGATTGTGATTCATCTGGCGTATCTGGCGTACGTGACGGTGAAGTGGCGGGCTGCAAAGCGCGCGGCGAATTAATCTCCAGATCCTGAACATCTTCGGCGGGTGCGCCGGCATTCGCTGCCCGTGGGGCGCCCTGGCATTTTCGGAAATGTGGGGTAATTCGGTAGACTCGAAAATATGGCTGGAATTCGCAAGATTGCTTTGTTCGGGATGGGTTTACTGATCGCGGTAACGGCGCCTGCGCAGCAGGACGTGATCCATCCGAAGGATACGTCGGCGTTGCATCCGCCGCCCGGGGCGAAGGTGGCGATTGTGGAGTTTGCGGATATGGAGTGCCCGATGTGCGGGATGGAGAATCCCGTGATCCTGCAGGCGGTGGAGAAGTACCACGTGGCTTGGGTGCGGCATGATTTTCCGCTGCCGCAGCACATCTGGAGCTTCCAGGCGGCTGTCAATGCGCGCTGGTTCGATACCAAGTCGAAGAAACTGGGAGACGATTATCGCAATGCGGTGTTTGCGAGCCAGGCGAGCATCGAGTCGAAAGACGATCTGCAGAAATTCACGCAGAGATTTGCGCAGCAAAACGGGGTGGGGCTGCCGTTCGTGATGGATCCACAGGGGACGTTGACGGCCGAGGTGAAGGCGGATGCGGCGCTGGCGAACCGGATTGGGATCAGTGAAACGCCGACGGCGTGGGTCGTGACCCAGCACGGGTACAAGCAGATTACGGACTTCAAGAATTTGTACTCGATGCTGGATCAGGCGGAAGTGGGGCGGTAGCTTCAGAGCACAGAGCACAGAGCACAGAGCACAGAGCACAGAGCACAGAGCACAGAGCACAGAGCACAGAGCAGGGGCAACTTCGCTGCGATCCAGGCACGAGCCCCAAATCCTTATACAAAGAGAGTGCATGAGCACAGAGAGCACGAGTGTGGGCGTACAGCCGCCGGTGGCCTTGCGGAAGCATACGGAGAGGACGGTCCACGGGCACACGCTGGTGGACGACTATGCGTGGCTGCGGGAGAAAGACGATCCCGCGGTGCTCGCGTATCTGGAGGCGGAGAATGCCTGGTGTTCCGCAGTGATGGCGGGGTCCGAAGATCTGCAGAAGCAGCTTTATAACGAGATGCTGAGCCACATCAAGGAGACCGACGTCTCGGTGCCGTTTCGCGACCGGCAGTACTGGTACTACTCGCGGACCGAACAGGGGAAGCAGTACGAGATTTACTGCCGCAAGCGCGGGACGGTGGAGGCGCCGGAGTGTGAGGAAGAGATTCTACTGGACGTGAACGAGATGGCGAAGAACGAGTCGTTCATGGCGCTGGGCACGATGGTGGTTTCCGACGACGGGAATCTGCTGGCGTATTCGTGCGATAACCGCGGGTTTCGGCAATACAAGCTGTACGTGAAGGACCTGCGCTCAGGAGAATTGTTGTCGCAACAGGTGGATCGCGTGGGGTCCGTGGTGTGGGCGGCGGATAATCGGACGCTGCTTTACACGGTGGAGGACGAGGAGCAGAAGCGGCAGTTCCAGTGCTACCGGCATGTGCTGGGCGCTCCGCATGCGGAAGACGAACTGGTTTACGAGGAGAAGGACGAGCGGTTCAACATCGGCGCGGGGCGCACGCGCGACGACCGATACATCATTCTGGAGAGCGCGAGCCACACGACCACAGAGGAGCGGTTTCTGCCGGCGAATGAGCCACGGGGAGAGTGGCGGCTGGTTGAGCAGCGGCGCGACGAGATCGAGTACTACGCGGATCATCGCAACGGGCGGCTTTATATCCGCGTGAACGATAAGGGGAGGAATTTTCGGCTGGTGACGACGCCGATAGAAGCGCCGGGGCGCGAGAACTGGACGGAGGTGATCCCGCAGCGGCCGGAGGCGATGCTGGAGGAGGTGGATCTGTTCGCCGGACACGCGATGGTGTGGGAGCGCAGGCAGGGATTGCAGCACGTGCGGGCGATGCCTTTTATCGGACCTGGGCCGGAGATGCGTGATGGACATGAGATTGAATTCCCGGAGCCGGTGTACAGCACGCAGCCGCACGCGAATCGGGTGTACGAGACGGGGAAGTATCGATACGCGTATCAGTCGCTGGTGACGCCGGCTTCAGTGTTCGAGTACGACGTGGCGACAGGCGCGTCGAAGTTGCTGAAGCAGGTCGAAGTGCCGGGCGGGTTCGATCGGACGCGGTATGAATCGGAGCGAATTTTAGCGAAAGCGGCGGACGGCGTAGAAGTTCCCGTTTCGCTGGTGTGGCGCAAGGACAAGCGGGAAGCGGGAAAGAATCCGCTCTGGGTTTATGGGTACGGGGCGTATGGCTACTCGCTGCCCATGGGATTCAGCAGCAACCGGCTGAGCCTGCTGGATCGCGGGTTTGTGCTGGCGTACGCGCATGTCCGCGGTGGCGGAGATATGGGCAAGGCGTGGCACGATGCCGGGCGGCTGATGCATAAGCGGAACACGTTCACCGATTTTGTAACCGTCACGGAGCATTTAGTGGCGCAGGGGTATGGAGCGACGGACCGTGTGGCGGCAGAGGGCGGCAGTGCGGGCGGGCTGCTAATGGGAGCGATCGCGAATTTGCGGCCGGATTTGTACCGGGCGATTGTCGCGCACGTGCCGTTTGTGGACGTGATGAACACGATGCTCGATCCAACGCTGCCGCTGACCGTGCCGGAGTACGAGGAGTGGGGCGATCCGAATGAGAAAGCGGCGTTCGAGTACATGCTGAGCTATTCACCGTATGACAATCTTGAAGCGAAGGAATATCCGGCGATGCTGGTGAAGACCTCGCTGCATGACAGCCAGGTGATGTATTGGGAGCCGGCAAAGTACGTTGCCAAAATGCGGACTCTGAGGACCGACGGACGGCATCTGGTGCTGAACACTAATCTGGCGGCGGGGCATGGCGGGGCTTCCGGGCGATACGACTATCTGAAGGAGATTGCGCTGGATTACGCGTTTTTGCTCCGGCAACTGAACGTGATTGAGGCTCAGAATTCAGCGGCGGAGACAACCACCGCTTTCTGAGCAGCAAAATCTTCGCGGCGCATCAGGCGCTTGACGACGAAGAGGCTGGCGAGAGCGAGAGCGCCGTCGGTGAGAAGGCTGGCGACGGCAGCTCCGCGCCAGGACCAGCGCGGAATGAGAAGAAAATTGAGGCAGAGGTTGAGGGCGGCTGCGCCGAACTGCGTCGCGGTTCGGTTCCACTGCGAAGCGGAGGCGGTGATGGTGGTTCCCCACGCGTAATGGAGGGCGCGCAGAACGGGCAACAGAGAGAGCCAGCGGAGAGCTTCGACCGATCCTCGAAAGGACGGCCCAAAGAGCATCGGCAGCAGCGGCGCGCAGAGAAACAACAACCCAGCGGCGGCGATGGAATAAGGCAGGGTGCGGCTGAGCGTGGTGCGGGCGAAGGCGCGGGCGGGGCGGACACCGGTGGCGCCTTCGCGAAAGAAACGGGGAGCGGCGGCGGCATAAACGGCGTAGATGGGCGCACTGGCAGCATCGACCACGCGATAAGCGGCGGAGTAGATGCCGGCGGCCCAGGTCTGGCCAAGGGTGACGAGGAAGGTCTTGTCGATGTCGTTATAGATGGAGATGGACGAAGAGGAACAGGAAAAGCTGAGGCCTTCAGTGAGATCGACGCGACGGATCCGCACGAAGCGTGGGCCCCCGAGGCGGAGGGTGGCAAGGGCGAGGGCGAAGAGGGCAACGACGAAGGTCGATAGCCAGTAGACCTTTGCCCAGACGAGCGCGGTGGCGTGGATGGAGTGGGCGCGGGCCCAGGCGAAGAGAAGGGCGGCGGTGACGGCGCGTCCGACGTAGATGAGCGCCATGAGGCGGGCGGTCCAGGCAAAGCGGCCTGCGCCCTGGAAGGCGCGGGCGGCAAGCTGAACGAGCTTGCCGAGGAAGCCGTCGGCGAGCGCGATCCACGGAACCAGCGGACGGAGTTCGGGGCGCAGCGCAAAGTGCGCATAGAGCATGGCGGCAGCGAGGAGCAGGAGAAATCCGATGGACGTGATAACGAGCGCGTGGCCCCATGTGCTGGAGAAGGAAGCGCGGTCGCGGCTGATGTTGCGGACCAGGATCATCTCCATGCCGAGGGTGCTGAACATGCTGAGGGCGGCAACCAATGCGGCGACGCCGACGAAGGCGCCGTACTCGCGGCTGCCGAGGGCGCGGCCGATGAGGACGAAGTAGACGACCTGCGCGGCCATGGCGACAGCCTGCCCGGAGATCATCCACAGGGAACCCCGGCGCAGGGACTCTTCGGGCATTTTGGGCGGTTACTCCAGAGCCTCAGTGTAGAGGTCTTCGAGGCGGGCGGTCTGTGCTTCGAGGCTGAAGTGGGCTTCAGCGCGGCGGCGGCCGGCGGCGGCGAGACGGCCGGCGAGAGCGGGGTCAGCGAGAAGACCGGAGATTGCCTCGGCGAGAGCGCGCTCGTCGCCCGGCGAGACGAGCAGGGCAGTTTCGTTTTCCACGACGGCTTCGGATACGCCGGGTCCGCGAAACCCGGCGATCGGCAAACCGATGGCCTGGGCCTCGCACAGAGTGATGGGCAGCCCTTCGCTGTCGCCGCTGGCAGCAATAATGCTGGGCGCGGCGAGCAGGCTGGCACGGTACATGAGGTCGCGGACGACGCCGGGTGGCTGCGATCCGAGGAAAGTGCAGTTGCGGAGCGACTCGCGTGCCTGGGCGCGGAGCGGATCGAGGAGCGGACCGTCGCCGACGATGAGGAGCTTTGCCGTGGGGTAACGGGCCTCGACCTGGGACATGGTGCTGATGAGATGCGCACAGCCTTTCTTTTCGACTAAGCGGCCGACAAACAGGACGACGGGGTCGAGGGAGCGGGAGCGAAGCGGGTCGGGCATGAAGAAGTTCAGGTCAACTCCGATGGGGAGGACACGGAGCTTCGCTTCAGGCACGCCGCGTTCGAGAGCCTGGCGGCGGATGTGTTCAGAGACGCAGACGAAAAAGCGTGCGCGGGCGCGGAGCTCCGCTTTGCGGCGCAGATAGACGCGGCCCGGCGCGCTCCGGCGTAGGGCGTGGTCGGTGCTGGTGGCGTCGTAGCCGTGAAGGGTGACGATGAGGGGGATGTTGAGCTGCGCTTGCAGGGGAAGCGCAGCAGCGGCGTCGATGGCGAAGTGCGCGTGCAGGAGAGCGGGGCGGCGGAGCCGGAGGGCGCGAACGAACTGCGGAGCGATGCCGGTGTGGAAGTAGAGCCGGCGGCGGAGTTTGTCAGAGAGATTGTCGTTGCGCGTGAGAACGACTGTCTCGCAGGGATCGAGCGGCAGCCCCGCAGGGACGAGGCGAAGGCCTGCAAAGCAGGGAGAGAAGCGGCGCAGAGCGTGGGCCTGTGCGGCGACAAAGGTCTCGGATGGGGGCAGGAGATCGGAACGGTAGATCAGGACGGCAGGGTTCACGAGGGCTCCCGAGCCGCGGCTTCTGCGAATTTCCGGGCTCCTTTTGCGTATGCGGTCAGGATTTCATGAGCCTGCGGGGCGAGGGTGTGATGGCGATCACCCATTCGACTCGCTCGCTGCGCGAACTCGCTCAGGGCAGGCTCCATTCGACTCGCTCGCTGCGCGAACTCGCTCAGGGCAGGCTTCGAGGCACTTTCAATTCCGGCGAGGGCGGCGACGTAGAGGATCCAGAAAAGGCCGTTGTAGAGGAGGAGGGTGTTCTCGTCGAGGTCGTATAGCGCGATGAGGATGACGATGGCGAGCGGCCAGGCGATGCGGTCGATCTCTCCGCGGCGCCAGAGGGGCCCTAGCTTGCGCCAGGCGCGCAGCCAGCTGAGGACGAACAAGGCGAGTCCGGCTGCGCCCAGTTCGAGAGCGATTTCGAGGAAGCCATTGTGAGCGTGCACGACAAAGAAATGGACGGCGCTGTCGATTTGGAGAGATGGGCCGGTCGTACCGCGCCAGAAGGCGTCGTAGCCATAGCCGAGGAGGGGATGCTGGACGATGAAGTGTCCGACCTGGACCCAGATGGCGGTGCGTCCGGAGAGAGTGGGGTCGCGGCTGAGGAGCGCAGCGAGCCGGTAGAAGCCGAGGACCATCGCAGTGCCGAGGGCGACGCACGCGAGTGGCGCTGCGACAGCCATGACGAGGCGGAATCGCGGACCGGCGCGGCGGGCGATGGCCAGCACGAGCCAGAGGAGCAGGAGAGCCGCTTCGATCAACCAGGCGGCGCGAGAGCGGCTCATGATGAGCACGAAGAGAAACAGGGCGAAGGCCGCGAGCCGCGAGGCCGTAAGGCGCTCGCCGAAGAGGATGACCGCGGTGGCGAGGACCATGATGCGGCCACAGGCGTTCTTCTGCGTGAAGACGCCCTGCCAGTCAGTCGAGTGCCCGGGGGAGTGGTCGAGTCCGATGGACGGGGCGAAGACAACGACAGCGATGGTGGTCAGAGCGAGAGCAATCATCGCAAGACGCAGAATCGCCAGCTGACGGCATCGAGTGAAGCGCGCGGAAAACCAGAGTCCGAACAGCCCGGCGAGAGCGAAAGGGAGCGAGCGGCGGAGGGTCAGCACAGGGTCGAGCGACCAGGCGGTGGAGGCGACGGCGAGAATGGCAAGGAGGCCAGCCCAGGGGACCAGGGCAGTCTGGCGCAGGACGAGGCGCGGACGGCGCAGGATGAGGGCAAGGATGAGCGTGTAGGCGATGGCCTGGGAGGCGACGCCACCGATGGTGGTGAGGCCATTGGGAGCCGAGGCCGTCATCTCGAGCGCCTGCGCGGGAGCGATGCCGGGAATGGATCCCTGCATTGCGAAGAATACGAAAAGAATGGCGCAGGCGAGGTCTTCAACGGGGAGGAAGTGGAATTGCGAGAGACGTGCGGAATAACTGCGAGGGGTCATCAGTGCGCGGCGTAGATGAGGGCTGAGCTGGCGGCGGCGGTGATGTCGGCAATGCCCAGCGAAATACTCTTCATGAGGCTGAAGGGGACGTAGAGAATGTCGTTGGCCTGCAACGGGACGTCGGGGTCGCGTCCCCGCTCCATATCGCGGAGCGGCAAGTCGGCGGCATGGCTGATGCCATCGATATTGCGCACCAGACAAACACTCTTCTCGCTGGCGGTTTTCGAGGCTCCGGCGGCGAGGGCAATGGCCTGGAGGACAGTGAGTTGTGAATCGTTCTGCATAACGTAGCCGCCGGGGTGAGCGACGTCGCCAAGGACATAGACGATGCCAGCTTTGGGCACGATGACGGTGTCGCCGGGGCGGACGAGGATATCCGCGTTGAGGGCATCATCGGCGCGATTGGGAAGGAAGGCGCGGATCCGCTCGCCCGCTTTGCCTCCGCGCTCGATGACGATGTGGCGGTCGGCGAATTCGGTGAGGCCTCCGGCGAGAGACAGCACGTCGATGAGGGAACGCGGCGCGGTGACGCGCACGGTTCCAGGGTGAGCCACCTGGCCGAGAATGGTGACGGTCTGCGTAGCGTATTCCTCGACAAAGACGGAGACTTCGGGGTGGAGAAGGTAGTTGCCCTCGCGATATTTTTCGGCGATGCGGGCCGCGGCCGCTGCGGGCGTGAGTCCCTGAACGGAGACATTGCCGGCCAGAGCCAGCGTGATTTCGCCGGAGTCGAGGACGCGGGTGCGCTGGTCGAGTTCGGATTCGCGGAGGACGGTGATGCGGAGGAGGTCGCCGGGTCCGATGAGGAGGCTCTCGGGCGTCGCGTTGGGATCCGCGGTTGCCGGAGTTGGGGATCGCGCGTCCGTCGCGGCCGGTGGAGTGGCGAGCGGCTCTTCGGGAGATGGGACCGAGTCGGGTGGCGCGGAAGAGGCGGGCTGCTGCGCATGTGCGGCGAGGAAGCAGCAGAGCAGCGCGGCGAGAATGAAACGAGAGACGAATCGACCGATGAAATAGGGAAGTGTGAACCCGGGTCTCAAAGTCGAGACCCGGGCCATCCGGAGAGGGTCAGGCTTGCGCACAGGCAACTCCATGAGTAACGCCCTGAAGGATGACGCCGAGGACGGCGTGATCCGGGACCTGGCGGCTGAGGGCGTGGAATGCAGGAAGAACTTCATCGCGTTTTGTCTGACCAGCGTGGGCAGTCACCAAAACCGCGTCAGACAATTGCGCCAGCACGAGCGCGTCGGCGAAAACGGCTGCGGGACTGTGGATGACGATGAAACTGAACTCATCGCGCCAGGCGGCGAGCAGGCCGGCCATGCGTGTGGAGGCGATCAGTTCGGAGGGGCAGGGCGGGCGAGCGCCGGCGTGAACGACCGAGAGCAGCGGAAGTCCGGCGATGGATTGGGTGAAGGGCAGAATGGCGGAGCTGGAGAGCATCTCGGTGAGGCCTGGCTCGCCAGAGACGCAGGCGGCGGGGGCGGAGCGCAGATCCGCGTCGACAAAGAGCACCGAAGCGCCATGTTGCGCGAGCACGGCTGCGAGGCTGAGAGCCAGAGGGGGCCCCTGTGGCTGGGAGCTGCGGGGTTGAGAAATGTCCGGGGTGGAACCGGTGATGGTGATGATCTGAGGCGCGTGGCCGCTATGCGAAAGCAGAAGAGAGGCGCGCAGGCACTGCAGCGCTTCGACGAAAGGCGACTGCTGAACAGGAAGCTCAAGATCGGAATCGGCGCTGGCCTGAAGCGTCAGCGAAGAATGGGTTGAATTGGGCACCCAGCGGCGGTACCACGGCTCGGCAAGATAATATTCCGGCACAACGGCGAAGACCGGCGCATCGAGAAGAGCTTCGAGGTCGGCGGGAGTGCGGACCGCAGTGTCGGTGAGCTCTCGCGCGACGGCGGCTGAACATCCGACGATGGTTCCGGCAGTGAGCGCGAGCGCGGTGAGCCAGGGCAGGCTGGGACTGGTGGGGTGATCGGGCGGAGGAATGAGCGCAGGACTGACGACGGCGAAGTTGCCGGAATGGAGGCCCTCGAGGATGCCGGTTTGCTGGAGACGGCCGAGAAGGCTGGTGTAGAGGGCGCGGCTCTCGTCGGCCTCCTGGCGAGCGAACCGCAGCGCAACCGTGGTGCCGGTAAGTCCCGAAGCCAGGTCCTTTTGCTGCTGGAATGCGTCGCGGGCGGCGTTCTCCGCCTGCAGGGAAACCTCATAGTCGCTGTGGGCCCGCTCGCCGAGGCGATGGACCTCTTGCTGGATCGAATCCTGGACGTTTTCCAAGTGGGCTCGCTGCTCGGCGACCGCCGGCCAGTTGTCGCCGTAGCGGTTGGCGGATTCGGCGATCTGCGATTTGGCTGCGGATTCCTGGGCGCGCAGTGCCTGCAGCAGGGCGAAGGAGTTTTGCGTGTTGGTCCCGGCGGCGGGATTCCCGCCGAGGCCGGAGAGGGTCTCGGGGTCGCCGCTTTGAACGGCGCGCCAGATGGCCTCGCGGACGATGCGGCTGGACTCGGCGGCGGCCAGCTCGGCATTGAGGGAATCGAGGCGGGCGAGGACGACGTTGTGGGCATCGTCGTCGCCATAGGCGCCGGAGACGCGGTCCATGGCGGCGGCGCGTGCGTCAAGGGCGTCGGTTTGCTGACGGAGGCCGGTGAGTTGGGCGGAGAGCCAGGAGGCAGACTGCGCGGCGGCGGAGGAGCGCGACTGGAAACCGTAGTCGGAGAGGGACTGCACGATGGTGTTGACGACGAGGGCGGCGCGGGCCGGATCGGGATCGGAATAGCTGATGGTGACGAGACGGGTGCCGGCGTCGGGCGCGATTTTGCTGAGGTGGGCGAAGATTTTGAGCGCGATGAAGCGGCGGTTGGGGGCTTCGGCGAGCGGAGTGGAGAGCGGTTCGAGGGGCTTGCGCCAGAAATATAGCTTGTGCAGGGTGGCGAATGGGTGGGGGCGAGGCGCGAAATAGTCCGGCGTGTTCTCGAGTCCGGTGCGGTGGATCACCTCGAGGGTGAGGGCATCGGAGCGGAGGATGCCGGCTTCGGTCTGGAGGGTGAGGTTGTCGTCGAAGGGGTCGCTGACGGCCGTGGGTGGCCGGTCGCTGGTAGTTGTTTCGAGGCCGAAGGCCCCGTGAGATTCCTTCTGAATCTCGATGACCGCGGTGGCGCGATAGTGGGGCGTGGAAGAGGCCCAGTAGAGGATCGCCAGGGCGAAACAGGCGGCGAGCGATGAAAAAAACCAGGTACGCCGGCGGATGAAAATGGCGGCGAAATCGAGCAGTGTCCACTCGACGGGCGGGTCGAGGGGCCGGTGGTGCGAGAGAAGGGCGGCGGTCGAGTTCATGGCCGGGCCTGCGGGATGAGCGTAAGGTCACGCATTGCGGAGCAGCACCACCGATCCGTCGAAGTCGAAGCCGAAATCCATTTCGCTTAGGCCGGCGCGGAGCATGGTGTCGCGCAGGCGGCGGCGATTCTGGGTATGCAGAAGCAGAAAGCCGCTGCCTCCCGCGCCCACGAGCTTGCCGCCGGTGGCGCCGCCNNTCGCGGCCGAGCATGCGGGCGAAGTGCAGGCTGTCAAGCATGGCGGGATCGTGAGCTTCGGAGAGGCGCTTCTGTTCGCCGAGCAGGGAGGAGGCGCTGCGGAGTTCGCCGAGGAAGAAAAGCATGAGCGAGTCGCGCATTTCGTGCAGGGATTCCTCGGCCATGTGCAGGGGGGTGACGCGGACTTCGCCGTCGGGCAGGTATTCCTGGCAGAGAAGGCCACCATAGGCGGCGATGTACTGGTCCTGCTTGCCGACGGGCTCGCCGAGGCGGTTCATTTCGATTTCGACGGCTTCCTGGGCCAGGGTTTCGGCGGTGACGGGTTCGCGCTGCCAGGCGTAGAGCGCATGGAGCAGGCCGACCAAAAACGTCCCTGACGACCCGAGGCCGGTGCCGGCGGGAACGTCGGCGACGCTGACAACTTCCAGCGGCGAGGGGGCGTGATGCAGGTTAATGGCCTCGCGCATGAGCGGGTGGCGGATCTGGTCGCAGGTATCGGCGTGTTCGGTTTCGGAATACTTGAGAAAGTAGCCGGGAAGAAAACTGCGATTGACGGTGATGTAGACGTATTTGGTGATGGCGGCGGAGATGACGAAGCCGCCGCCGTTTTCGCGGTAGTACGAGGGCAGATCGGTGCCGCCTCCTCCAATGGAGATACGCAGGGGTGTGCGAGTCATGATCAACTTCACACCACCTGCGTGTCTCGTTGCGGGGGAGGGCCACTGGATCGTGCGAACGACAGAATGCGGCGAACCCGGGGAGAAGCGGCGACCACCGCTTCGGTTTCGCGGAGTCCGGGCAAAGAGCCGATTTCGTAGAAGCGGTCGGAGGTTTCGAATCCGGCGAGCAGGGAATAGGCTGCGAGGCCGGACCAGACATCGCCCAGGTCGAAGACCGGCACCGTCCAGTGCGCGAGAACACTGGCGTCGAGCGCGTCGAGTCCATAGTCGATGTGGTGCATGGTGGGGGAGGGATGGCGCTTGTCATAGCGCACGACGGCGCCTTTGCGAAACTCGACGTTGCTGGCGCCCCAGCGATTGTGGTTGCAGAACACGGTCATCAGCGCCGGTTTGTGGGAGTTGACAAACGAGCGCCAGATGGGCTCGACGGGTTCCGTGAGCCAGCTGTCTCCGTACATGACAAGGAAGCGCCGGCCGAGCTGCGGCAGCGCTGCGAGCAGAGCGCCACCAGTGCCCAGCGGAACAGGTCCGTCATGACTGTAGGTGATGGAGAGGCCGAACTTGCTGCCATCGCCCGCGAATTCCTCGATCTGCTCGCCGAGGAATCCGCAGCAGAGAACCACTTCGCGGATGCCGCCAGCGTGGATGAGGCGGAGCTGATGTCCGAGGAAAGGCTCGCCCGCTACCTCAATGAGCGACTTGGGCATGAGGCTGGTGAGCGGACGCAGGCGGGTGGCGAGGCCACCAGCGAGGAGAGCCAGGCGCGGAGGCCAGCGCGATTCACCCCATTCTTCGGGAAGGCGCGGTTCGCGGGTGCCTTCCTCGAAAAAAGGCCCGGCGCCGGATGCGGTCATGCACATCACCGGGGGGGAAAGGGCGAAGTCAGTTGCTAAGTGTGCGTTCATCGGCGGTCAGCTCCTGCAGGGATTGGCGCACGGCATCGCGGCTGTTCCGTTTCGGATACCAGCCGAGAGAGTGAATGCGCGTGGAATCGAGTCGAACGACCGGGACGTCGCCACGCCAGCCGCGGCGGCCTCCGGTGTATTCAAAGACGGGCCGGGCCGAGAGCCCGAGGGTCTCGACGGCGAGGTCGGCGATTTCCGTAACGGTGACGGAATCGTCGGTGGCAACGTTGAAGACGGAGAACGGGGCAACAGCTTTCTTCGCAGCGCACAGCGCCGCCTCGACCACGTCGGTGACGTGGATGTAGGGCTTGCTCTGCTGGCCGTCGCCGAGGATGCGAAGACTTTTGGGTTTGGCGGAAAGGCTGCGCAAAAAGTCGAATCCCACGCCGTGGGTCTGGCGGGGACCAACGACGTTCCCGAAACGGAAAACGCAGGCGTGGAGCCCGAACATGGAGCAGTAGCTGGCAATGAGGGATTCGCACGCGAGCTTGCTGGCTCCATAGGTGGAGATGGGCACCATCGGAGCGTAATCTTCGGTCAAAAAGCGATCGCCAGCGTCGCCATAGACGCCGCTGCCGGAGGCATACAGGAGACGGTGCAGGCTGGCGCGACGCATGGCTTCAACCACGTTATTGGTGAGCAGCGTGCCGCGGTAGAAATCGACTTCCGGGCGCTCTGCGGCCAGCGCGATGTCGGGGTTGGAGGCCAGGTGGATGACCCAGTCGTGGCCCTCCATCGTGGCGGTGAGCGCGCCCACGTCGCTGGCGTCGGCATGCACGATGTTGAGCCGGGGATCGGTGAGGTGCGCTTCGTAATGCCACTCGCGTCCGGACGAAAAGTTGTCGAAGATGGTGACGCGGCGCGTTTTCTTCGACGCCAACAGCGCATCAGCGAAGTGGCTGCCGATGAAACCGGCGCCCCCAATGATAAAGTAACTTCCCTCCGAAAGCAGCATCGGCGATTCCTCTGCCCGACTACACGCGGGTAATGCGAAAACTGATTTAGGAACTGGCTGGGGCTTGTGGCCCAGAATGAAACTATGTTCTCTATGCTTGAGGGATAGCCTGAGGAATGGCAACCTTTTCCGTTGTGCGGGTAGTTACGCAAGTCAGGTTAATGGCATAGTTATGGCCTGTCGGCGTCATTACCTGTGATAGGGAAGTTACGAGAATCACACTACCGGCCCCCGGAGGGCGAGATATAAGTTTCAGGACACTCAGGGGAAATGGATGCCGGCGGTGGCGCTGCAGAGCCTCCCCGCGTGTGCCGGCATAGGCCACGTATGACAACAACAGAATCCGGGATCACGGTGGGCATGCCGGTATGGAACGCCATGCCATGGCTCCCGGAGGCCATGGAGAGCCTCTTCCACCAGACCACGGAAGCGTTCGAGATTCTGGTGATCGCAGACTCCTCGACGGATGGAAGCACGGAGTACCTGCGGACTTTGCGCGATCACCGGCTGCGGGTGGTGGAGCAGGCGCATGCGGGCCTGACGGCAGCCCTGAACCGGCTGCTCAAGGAAACGCGCACGCCCTGGATGGCCCGCATGGATGCGGACGACGTGTCTTATCCGAGCCGCATCGCGAAGTTGCAGGCGGCGATTCAGGCGCATCCCGAAGCGGGACTGATTTATTCGCTGGCCGACTACCACCCGCGCGAGCGCTGTGCCGGCCAGTTCCGCTGCTCGCGTGGAACTCCGGAGGAGCTGCGCTCGGTTGTGGAGCGGGGATATCTGCTGTCTTTCTGCCATTCCACCGTCGCTTTGCATGTGGAGAAAGCGCGGGCTGCGGGGGGATACAGAGAGGGTATCCTCGCCGAGGATGCGGACTTATGGTGGCGGATGGCGCGGAGATTCGAGATTGCTTGCGTCCCGGAGCCGCTGGTGGGGTTTCGGCAGCACGCGGCGAGCCTGAGTGCGGAAGACACCGGGAAACAGGAGCTTGCCGGGCTCTACGTGCAGTATCTGCTGCTCTCGGAGCTGTGGGGACTGCCCCCGCGCCCTCAGGCGGAAGTCGGTCCTCTGTTGCTGGGCTTTCTTGAGCCTTCGGCGGTCAGGGCGAAAGATTCACTGCGGCGCCTCAACATGCATCTGGCGCAAAGGCGGCGCCTGCGCGGACTGGCTGCGCTGGCAAAGGCAACCTGGGCATCGCCAGGCTACGTTGTGCGGCGGATGCGGGATGAATTCTGGCACGCGTCGATCGCCAATGGCGTCGCGCCGCGCCTGTTTTGGGAAAGAAAGGACGTGTTGTGGACCTGATGGAAGATACCGCGAGTGCTGACGAGGAGATCGCCTCATCTGCGCGGCTGCCCCTGCCGCCGCGATTTGTGTTGGGGAAAATACCGGTGGACCGCATTTCGATGGACTATGCCGCGGTGCTCATGGTGGAGGCGCTGCTGCACCGGGGTGAACTGCCTCCGTTCACGGTTGTGGGACCGAATGCCCACCTGGTGACGCTGGCGGGGCGGGACAGCCGTTTCGCGGAGGCAATGCGGGATGCGGACCTCGCTGTTCCCGATGGAGTGTCGATTGTGATGGCGTCGCGGGTGCTGGACGTTCCGATTCCGGAGCGCGTCACCGGCGGCGACCTGATGGAGCGGATGTGTGCGGAGGCCGCGCGCTATGGGTTCCGCGTGTTTCTTCTGGGAGGCTTGCCGGGCGCAGCGGTGATGGCCGCGCATAATCTGCGGAAACGGTATCCGGGACTGGAAATTTGCGGAATGTGTTGCCCGCCGCGAGGTTTTGAAACGGACGAGGCGGAGCTGGCCCGGATCCTGAAAACCATTGCCGACGCTGCCCCCGATTTGCTGTGTGTCGCCTTCGGAGCGCCGAAACAGGAAATCTGGATGCAGGAGAATCGCTCGCAGCTGAATGTGGGAGCGATTCTGGCGGTGGGCGCGGCGTTCGACACTCAGGCGGGCCTGCGGCGGCGCGCGCCGGAATGGATGCAGAAAATCGCTCTGGAGTGGTTCTACCGCCTGCTGATGGAGCCGCGACGCTTATGGCGACGATACCTGATCGGGAACACACAGTTTGTCCTGCTGGTGATGCGGCAATGGGCGGGCACGAAGATCGAGCGCCTGTGGCGATTCATTCGGCGGCACGTCGCAGCGAAAGCCGGCAACTTCCCGGCAGCGGGAGCGACTCATGAAGAGGATTGAAGAACTGCGGATCAGTTTGTTCAGCGACGGCGCGGATCTGGCCGGAATCCTGGAAATGTATGAGAAACCCTGGATTCGAGGATTCACCACAAATCCGACATTGATGCGCAAAGCGGGCGTGCTGGACTACGAGGCCTTTGCGCGGGCGCTGCTGCGAGCGGTGCCGGACCGGCCCATTTCCCTGGAGGCTTTTGCCGACGACGAAGCGGAGATGGAGCTGCAGGCGCTGACCATCGCGACGTGGGGTGCGAATGTCAACGTGAAGATTCCCGTGACGAATCGCGCCGGCGTGTTCATGGGCCCGCTGATTCGCAGGCTGGCCGAGGCGGGCGTTGCCCTTAACGTGACGGCGATCCTCACGCTGGAGCAGGTGGATTGGGTCGCGGAGGCGCTCACGCCGGAGACCTGGGCGATCGTGTCCGTGTTCGCGGGGCGCATCGCGGACACGGGGATCGATCCGGTACCGATGATGGCCGAAGCCAAACGGATTCTGCGGTGGCGCCCGCGAGCCCGGCTCCTGTGGGCCAGCCCGCGCGAATTGCTGAATGTTTTTCAGGCGGAGGAGGCGGGATGCGACATCATCACCGTGCCGCCGGAAATCCTGCGCAAGATGGATCTGGTGGGGAAGGACCTGGCGGCGTATTCGCTGGAGACGGTGGAGATGTTTCACCGCGATGCGCGCATGGCGGCCTACCAGATCGACACGAGTTGCCTGGTTGCGGCTGCAGGCAACCCCGGCGGATCAATGAACCGCGCGGCTGAGGATGATCTCGGCGGCCTCGGGGAGATTGCTCACGAGGTAGTCGGCGCAGGGGTCGGAAACCTGGAGGGTGGGCCGCACGCGTGACTCGGGTGGAGCGATGCGGATGGTGCGGACGCCGGCAGCGTGACCGCATTGCGTGTCGGTGGGCTGGTCGCCGATCATCCAGGACCGGGAAAGAGTGATGGCGAAGTCATCGCGCGCGCGCAGCAGAAAACCGGGGGAAGGCTTGCGGCATTTGCACTTTCCGGAGTAGCCGGGGGTGAGCCCTTTGGGGTGGTGGAGGCAATAACAGAAACGAGTAAAGTGAACGCCCGCCGAAGCCAGCTGCGTCTCCAGTTTGTGCTGGATGGAACGGAGGGTCTGGTAGCTTGACTTGCCCAGCGCGTAGTTGGGCTGGTTCGAGACGAGAATGAGGGGATAACCGGCAGCCTGGATTTGCAGCAGGGCCGGAATCACTCCATCGCAGAGACGAAAATCCCGCAGGGACAAGGGGGATTCCATCCGGCCGGTGGCGGGATTGAGGACGGTCGGATTGAGGACGCCGTCGCGGTCCAGAAAAACGGCGGGCCGGACCACCGGGCGGATTAAGTTGCCGATTCCCATTTCATCTCGTTGGAGCGCAGACGTGGATGAGAGACGAGGAGGTGCCAGATGACGGCCTGGAACTCCTCCGTGTGCGGGGTTACGGTTGCGGCGGAGATGGTGGGAATGATGAGGCAGGCATCGGCAACCTGGGCGGTGTAACCACCGTCGCGGCCCACGACGCCCAGAATGCGCGCGCCCACCTGACGTGCCAGGGCGAGGCTGGCGACCAGATTCATGCTGATGCGGCGCTGCGGATTTCCGCCGCCGACGGAGAAGACGAAGACCCCGTCGCGCGCGCTGAGATGGCTGCCGCGCAGCCAGTTGGCGTAGCAGGAGTCCCAGCCGTCATCGTTGATGCGCGCGGTCAGCTCGGAGACGTTGTCGGTGGGGGCGTAACACTCAATCCCGGCGATCTTGCGGAAGTCGTTGACCGCGTGCCCGGCGTGACCCGCGCCGCCGCCCACTCCGAGAAAGAAGACCCGGCCGTCCTGCGCTCGTATCGCGAGCAGCAGTTCGATCATGCGATCGATGACGGCCGGGTCAATCTGGGCGGCGAGCTCGCGGACTTCGGCGAGATACGCGGCGGTGTAGTCGCTGGTGGTCACAGTCGGCTCCGGATCACAGTGAGGACTTGCGCAGGACAGGGACGGCGGGATCGCGCACGGAAACCAGCCGCAATCCCGTCGCACCGTCGGGCGTTTTCCAGAAGCCCTTGCGCATCGATCGGCGAAGGGGAGCGGGGACGAGGGCAAAAATCAAAAAGCTGAGGAAGGAGCGGAACTCGGGGCTGCCTTCGAAGAAGAAGGCCCGAAGGAGACCGAGCCAGGCGCGCAGGCCGGCGTGGCTGGCTCGCGCACGCCAGACGCACTGAATGGCGATGAACCACGAATAGGCGCGAGGTGAAATGACGCTGCGGATCTCCCGGATCCACGACAACGAGAAGCTCCAGTTGGCGTTGCGGCCAACTGTGGCGCGCGCGTCTTCCGTGCGCCAAATACAGAGGGGTTGGCGCACCATGGCGACACCGACGCCCTTGTGCGCTGCAACGCGGATGAGCCAGTCCCAGTCCTGATGGATGGGAAGACCTGACCGGAAGGGAACAGCGATCAGCAGCTCGCGCGGGGCGAGCAGCGTGGAGCTCTGCATGACCCCTCCGGGGTCACGCAGGCTGGTGCGGCAAAAGAGAAAATCGGCGATGGGTTGCGGTTTCTTGTAGGTTATGACAGGCAGAACGCGGCTGGTTGTCGGGGACTGGGCGATCAGGCGGCAGGAGACGACCGGAAACCAGTCCGGCATGGTATGGGCGGCGCGCATCTGGTGGGCGAGCTTCTCCGGGAGCCATTCGTCATCGTCATCGAGAAAGGCGATCCACTCCCCGCAGGCTGCGCGGACGCCGGCATTGCGGGCATCGGATCCGCCGCGCCGCTCGTCGAGAAAGACGACGCGGAGGCGCGGATCGTTGCAGGTTTCCAGATACGCTGCCGTGGCCGGATCCGGGCCATCCACCACGACAATCAGTTCCAGATTGGGCCAGGTCTGGCGCATCGCGCTGCGCATCGCGCAGGCCAGCAGTGCCGGCCGGTCGCGCGTGGGAATAATGGCGGAGACCAGCGGGTAATCCGGCATGGGCGAGTGGCTGGACATGGCGCAGACAGAAAAGTGCGAGACAACCGAGTGGAAGTTCGAAAATAAGGTGGGCTGGCGAAAAAATACAGATTACGACGCATGGCGTCGTTCACTTAAGTAATGGGACGAATGCCCGGATAGGGAAAGGCCCGCCTTCACACGAAGGGCAGAAATCCACATCGCGCTCAAGCGGGCGTCGCGGCTAGCGGTTCATGCCGTCGAGCACCGAACCCACGATGCCGCCGAGGACTCCGGCTTCGGTGGTTTGGCGTGCCTGCTCTCTGGGCAGGTATTCCTGGATCTGATGCGCGAGCCGCGAGATGGGCAGCGTCTGCAGCCAGATGCGTCCCGGACCGGTGAGCACCGCGAGGAACAGCCCGTCGCCGCCGAAAATCAGGTTCTTGATCCCGCGCACCATGGTGATCTGGAAAGACACGCTGGCCTGAAAGGCGCCGACATGGCCGGGATGGACCAGCAGCGTCTCGCCCTGTTGCAGATCGCGGGTGATGAGCTCGCCGGAGAGCTCGAGCCATGCGGTGCCCTGACCGCTGAGCTTCTGCAGCAAAAAGCCGCTGCCGCCGAAGATGCCCGCGCCGAGGGACTGCTGGAATCCGACGCTGATCTGAATGGCGGACGTTGCGCAAAGAAAGCCATGGCGATGGATCATGTAGTCGTAGCCGGGCGCGACCTCGACAGGCACAATGTGGCCCGGCACGCGCGTGGCGAAAGCCAGCTCGCCGTTGCCGCCCATGGCGCGGTATTCCGTCATGAACAGGCTGCCGCCGCCAACCACGCGCTTGAAGGCGCCCAGAAGGCCGCCGCCTCCAGCGAACTGGGTGTGGGTGGTCATCTGCACGTTGGGCGACATCCAGGAAAGCTCGCCTGCCTCGGAGATGACGGCGTCGTTGGGCTCGAGCAGGAACTCGAGAACGGGCATGGTGGTGCCGATGACCTGACTTTTCATGACGACAGGGTACAGGATTGGTCGCGCCTCGTCATGAGGAAGTTTGTATACGCTCCGATGGAGCCGGCGGCAGACCTGGCGCGGTCGCCGCAACCTCCCGACCGGAAGAAATTGCATGGAAATCCCCGCAAAAACGGCAGAAATTGCTCGAATTGAAGGGGTGGCAGGGGCCCGACGGGGAATCACGCGGAATTCCTCAGAAAATTGCGCTTCAGGGGTTGCATGAAGGGTCAATCGGGAGTACGACTATGTTGATAAAGAACCAAACAAGGAGGTTCGAAAGACGTAACTCTTCACTGTTTTTCATTGTGAGGTAGGGGCTCAGAAGTGACCACGTTGTATCACCACGCTGTCAGTTGTCACCACGTTGTACGAACTATCCGCCTTCGAGCAGTAGCCGCGATTGATCCAGAGTCGCAGGGTCCCCCCCAAATTTGATTTCCGGCCCTTGTATCTCAGTCTGAGAGAGAAAGGTAGTGTCTCGCTTCGATCGGAGCCGCTGTGAGTCTTTGTTTGTTGCGAAGACTTAGCAGGGCCTGATTGCGGAAGACAACGCCCGGCACTTAGCTGCTGCCCTTTCTCTTTGCGGGAAGGCTCCGCGCCGCGGGAGCACTGCGCGCGCGTACAGGTGGCGTGTGTCCTGGCGTTACCAGGTGCCAGCAAATGGATTTTAGGCTCATTTCCTCCTTTGGCCGCGCGCTTGCGGCTGACGATGCATTGCAATGCAACCACTCTTCACAGTTCGAGGCACGATCGGGAAAGGGGCGCGGATCAAGCGCGTTCAAAACCTGGCGAGCGGCCGGGATGGTCACCCTGCTGTGCTGCGCGCCTGGTCTGATGCTCGGGCAGCACCGGGGAGTCCGGGGCTCGCACCCATTGGGCTCGCTCACGTGCAGCAGCGCATCGCTCGCGGGAGCAGGAACGGATGCGTGCCAGGTCACGCTGACCGCTGTGACCGGCAGCGCCATGACGGTGAGCCTGGCCAGCAGCAGTAGTGCGGTGAAGGTCCCGGCGTCGTTAGCGGTGGCGGCGGGTACGTCGAGCGCCAAATTCACGGCGACGGCTTCAGCGGTCAGTTCGGCCCAGACGGCGACACTGACGGCCTCGGACAGCAGCAACTCTGAGACATACTCCCTGCAGCTGAAGGCCGCGTCGACCGGAACCACCGGGACCACGGCTGGGCTTACGCTCGGATCGAGCAGTGTGGCCTTCGGAAACGTCAACCTCAACTCGCCCGCGACGCAGACTGTGAAGCTGACGTCGAGCGGCACCGGCTCCGTGACCATCAGCGCGGCGGCCATCAAGGGGACTGGCTTCTCCATGGCCGGGATGACGACGCCGCTTACGCTGAGCACAGGCCAGACGGCGACGCTGGATCTGCAGTTCGACCCCACGGCAGCGGGCGCGGACACCGGGACCGCTACCATTACCAGCAATGCTTCCAGCGGAGGCACCGCGACCATCGCACTGAGCGGAACGGGCACGAGTACAGCCGCTTATCAGGTGGAACTGGACTGGGACGCGCCAGGCAGTTCGGGTGTCACCGTGTCGGGATACCACATCTATCGGGCGCCCAGCGGCAGCTCTTCGTATACGTTGCTGAATTCGTCGGCCACTCAGCCGACCACGTATAGCGATACTGCGGTGCAGGCGGGGTCAACTTATAGCTACAAGGTCACCAGTGTGGATTCCTCGGGCGTAGAAAGCTCCCCGTCCAGCGTCTACACTGCGACGATTCCCTAAGCTGGTAACTGAGGGAATTTCAAGTGCGGAGCGGGCCATGCGGTGACGATGGTGCATGGTTCGCCCCGCGCGCGCCGGATGGCTCAGGATCATTGCACCAGGAATGGGGCGACGGAAGAATCTGAGCTATCCGCGTCGCGTTCCATCCGGAAGTAACCATGGTTCGAAGCGGATGCGGTTGTGCGCGGCGCGTACCGACTCCCCTGTCGGAATGGCTCGATAGTAATCATGAGCCATGCCATCGCGCTATGGGCTACTTCTGCGGCGTCAACCTATATGTTATGTGTGCCGTCGGGTTAAGTTAGGAAACGACACTCGCCTGTTCCAAAATGGAACTACTCGTCGGGAATTCTTCCTTCCTATCTCATAAGTAACCTGTGCCGGGCACTATTGTGACCGCTCTCACAGAGTACCTCTGCGCGTTCGATCATGATCGCCTCAGCGTCAAGATACTTCGTTCGCCACCTTCTATCTGACTTAGGTCAGCGTGCTCGCAAAGTACGTGCGAGCGTGCACGGGCGGCGTGTGCGAAGACGCTTTCCGAGGTGCCGCTGATGCATAACTACGTTGTTCCTCCCCCCTTCGGCCGCGATCGCGCGGAAGACGCAACCATTTCCAGCAGCTTTCCCCTGGCCAGACGTCAACGTGGTTTCCGGCGATCGCGCCGGGCCGGTCTGCTGACTCTGTTGTTTGCCTGTTTGCCACTGGCCTCCTTCGGTTCTTCAGCGGTACTCTCGGGCGTGTCGTGCAGCCCAGGCGCCTTCAGCAAGGCCGGCACCACAACCTGCACGGTCACGATGAACCGCAAGACGTCCGGCATCCGGCCCGTTAGCCTGAGCAGCAGCAGCGCGTCGGTCAAGGTGCCCTCGGTCATGTATGTGTGGACCCAGGACACCAACGATCCGTTCACGGCCACGGTGTCAGCCGTCAGCGCAACGCAAACGGTAACGCTCACCGCGACGTCAAACGGCATCTCGGAGACGACCACCCTGCAATTGAATCCATCGTCGTCAGCAGCGCCGGCGGCGCTGAGTGCGGTCTCGTGCAGCAGCAGTTCGTTGACCGGAGCGGCGACCGACTCCTGCACGGTGACACTGAGCGCGGCCGCGACCACCGCAACCACGGTGAGCTTGTCGAACAGCAACAGCGCGGTGACGGTGCCCGCTTCGGTGACGATTGCAGCTGGGGCGGCGAGCGCCACCTTTGGGGCGACGGCGACCGCGGTCAGCACGAATCAGACCGCAACCCTGACGGCAACGTCGGGCGGAGTCTCGAAGACCTTCTCTCTGACGCTGAATGCGACGGCCGCGGCTCTGAGCCTTGGCTCCACCAGCGTGGCGTTCGGAACCGACGCCCTGAATACGACCAGCACGAAGACCGTGACGCTGACCTCATCGGGAACGGCTGCGCTGACGATCAGTGGCGTGTCGATCACGGGAGCGGGCTTTGCCGAGTCGGGCATCAGCGCACCGATTACGCTGAACCCGAAACAGACGGCCACACTGACCATCCGCTTCGATCCAGCCACGGCAGGGGCGTTCAGCGGATCGGTGGCGATCGGCAGCAACGCTTCGACTGGCAGCGCGGCGATCAGCCTGAGCGGGACCGGGCAGGCTCCGGCGACGCTGAGCGCTGTTTCCTGCAGCAGCAGTTCGCTCACAGGAACGGGGACAGACGCCTGCACCGTAACGCTGACTTCGGCCGCGACGACCGCAACTACGGTGAGCTTGTCGAGCAGCAGCAGCGCGGTGACGGTACCGGCGTCGGTGACGATTGCGGCGGGGGCGTCGAGCGCCGGCTTCACGGCGACGGCGACCGCCGTCACCTCGAAACAAACCGCGACTTTGACGGCTACATCGGGTGGAATCTCGAAGACCTTCGCTCTGACGCTGAGCACGACCACGCCCACGTTGACCTTCGGGACCAGCAACGTGGCTTTCGGAACGGTCACCGTAAATACTCCGGCGACGCAACCGGTGACGATGACGTCGACGGGCACGGGTGCTGTAACCATCAGCGCGGGATCGGTTAGTGGCGCGGGATTCACGATTCCCGGAGCCAAATTCCCGATGACGCTGACCCCGGGGCAGTCGTCGACCCTGGAAGTGCAGTTCGATCCCACAGCAGCGGGCGCAACGACGGGCACGGTGGCGCTGAGCAGCAACTGCTCGATGGGCGGAACGATGACGGTCGCCTTGAGCGGCACCGGCGAAGCGGCTGCGGCCAGCTATCAGGTCGAGCTCAGCTGGGATGCGCCGGTGGGCTCCAGCGATCCTGTAGCCGGCTACCACGTTTACCGGGCGGCGAGCAGCGGGTCGTATGCGTTGCTGACCTCGTCTCTCAACACACCAACGACTTACACAGATACGACTGTGCAGGCCGGGGCGAACTACAACTACGAAGTGAGGAGTGTAGATGCATCGGGGGTGGAAAGCGGACCCTCGAATGTGTATACCGCGACGATTCCGTAACGGCTCGAACACGCTGACGAGTCGCTGCTGATACGAATCCTGCGGAACTGGCCAGACATTGCAGTGCGGTCAGCCAGGGGCGGGGCATGAAGCGCAGTTTTGGGCTTCGTGCTCCGCCATGATTTTTTTCTGCACGCCAAAGCGATCGGCAAGTCTTCCCCAGGCGGCAAGAAAACGCCAGGCAGGGACAGACCATTTGTGGTCCTGGGATCCACTCGCCGTGGTTAGTCGCCGTCGTCACGAAAGCGGATGATGCGGCGGCGATCGCGCTTGGAGGGGCGGCCAGCGGGAGCGGGCGCAAAGTGCAATCCCGCCCTGCGCTCTTCCGCAAATAGTTTGCGCGCTTCGCGGCTGGCTTCGGTTTCCCGATAGAGTTGCTGCGCAACAGACGCCGGCCCGCGAGCGTCGCTGAGCGCAAGAACCTCGACGTCGAAGTCCCCGCCCTCATTCCTGATGGAGAGTCGATCGCCGATCCGCACTTCGCGGGCCGAGCGGGCAGGCTGATGATTGGCTACGATCCGGCCCAGCTCACACGCTTTCGCGGCGAGCGTGCGCGTCTTGAAGAAGCGCGCGGCCCAAAGCCATTTGTCGAGACGAACGCCGTTCATGGAGTTTCAGCCGGTAAAAGTCCGATTCTATCGGTAGGCGAATATTCGGCGAAAGCTCTAGCGCGAGTCCCGCTTCCTTGCAAGAGCTCGGCGCAGAACTTTTGTACCGGGGTATCTCTCCCGATAACCACTACATCTTGTGGTCGGAAGCTAGAAAACACCCAAGTCGTGAGGTTTTTACTGTAACTTGCGCTGCCCGTGGGATTTAGGGCTGCGACTGGAATCGCGACTGCCGCGATTTTCCACTATGCAGGGAGAACCATGTCGGTTACATTCGTCGGTGGGAGGAAGTGGTAAACGGTGGTCCAAAGCCGTTTTAGCACTCGCACCCTCCTCTTTGGCGTCCCAGCGCTCAACATTAACAGCTTTTGGGCAGCCGGGAGCCTGCGAATTTGCGGGGGTTCCGCTTTAGGTACGGGGTTCGATGTTTCGTGGCAGCCACATTACGCGGGTCGATGAGAAGGGGCGACTCAAACTCCCGGCCGAGTTCAAGCGGCAGATCGATGCGGAGTACGGGGCCGACCCGTTCTACATCACCAGCCGGGACGGAAAGACGGCCGAGATCTTCCCGATGCGGGAATGGGAGCAATACGAGAAGAAGCTGGCGGCAATGCCCAGTTCGCACCCGGCGAAGCAGAAGCTGCTGATGCGGTTTAACTATTTCGGGCAGGAGACGGAGCTGGACGGGCAGGGCCGGTTGCTGTTGCCACAGGTTCTGCGGGAGAAGGCAAACCTGATCGCCGAAGTCGTGGTGCATGGCAGCGAAGTGCACCTGAAGGTTTCGAACCATGAGCAGTACGAGCGCGATTTGGCCAGCAATCCGATAACTCCGGAAGACCAGATTGAGCTCTCGAAGTACGACCTGTAAGTAGCGAAGACCCCCCAGGGGGAGCACATGACGGAATCAATGCGGCATGTGCCAGCTCTTTTACAAATTGCGATCCGAATGCTGAATGTGCGCCGGGGCGGCGTCGTGGTGGACGCGACCCTTGGCAATGCAGGCCACGCGAGCGAGATTGCCCGGCGGCTGGGGCCGGAGGGAACGCTGATCGGCTTCGACCGGGACCCGCAGGCGATGGAGTTGGCGAAGCAGAGGCTCGAAGCGCTGCGCGAGGAACTGGGAGCGGAGATGCCGCGAGTGGTTCTGCACGATGTGGAGTTTTCGCAGGCTGGTGAGATGCTGGCCGGCGAGAAGGTCGACGGGCTGCTGGCGGATTTCGGAGTCAGCTCGATGCAGTTCGATGAGGCGCACCGAGGTTTTAGTTTTCAGGCGGAAGGCAACCTGGATATGCGGATGAATCCGCGCGAAGGGGTGACCGCCGAACAAGTGGTAAATCAGGCCGGGGAAAAAGAACTCGCCGATCTGATTTACGAATTCGGAGAGGAAAGGAGGTCGCGGAGAATCGCCAGAGCCATTGTCCGGGCGCGGCCCGTAACGACGACGGTGCAGTTGGCCCGAGTCGTTGCAGGCGCGCTCGGAGCAATGAAATCGGAGCGAATCCATCCGGCGACCCGAACCTTTCAGGCTCTTCGAATTTATGTGAACGCCGAGCTCAGCGAGATTGACGCGCTGCTGCGGCTGGCGCCGGAAGTGCTGAAGCCGGGAGGAAGGCTGGTGGCGATCAGCTTTCATTCTCTCGAAGACCGGCGCGTGAAGGATGCGCTGCGCGAGGGAGCGCGGCAGGGGATTTATGAGGTGCTCACGCGGAAGCCGTTGACGGCGGAAGCGGAGGAAACGGATCGCAATCCGCGGGCGCGCAGCGCGAAGCTGAGGGCCGCGGAGAGAAGGGCAGGGGAAGCGCGCAGGGGGTAGGGTGTGGCCATTGCGTTGGTGAGTGATTCGGGCCGCCGCACCTTACGCCGTACGCGCTCGCACCTCAGGTGAGGATCGGGCTAGGGACAGGCAGGGCGAATTTTTTTCAGGCAGGGTGAGGGAGACGAACGATGGCGACACAGGCGATAGCGGCACCGGTCATCGGTGGATTGGGTCGCGGCACGGAATGGGTTGCGGAGCATAACGCATTGTTGCTGGCGGCGCAGCGGCGCGGCCGGCGCGGTCCCACTCCGGAGGCGCTGTTTCCCAAGCGCATCGACAATTCGCGTCTGGTGAAGGCCATTGACGCGGCGCGTGGTCGCGAGATGCGCAGCTTCGCCTACGCCATGGCCTTCCTGCTGTCGCTGATCATGGTCTATGGATGGCAACACTTCAGCGCCATCGAATGCGGCTACAGGATCGAGACGGAGAAGCAGCAGATGCAGCAGCTGGACGAACAGAACCGGCAACTGCGGCTGACGAAAGCGCAGCTGGCCGATCCTGAGCGCATCGACGCCATGGCACGCAACCTGGGATTGTCGGCGCCGCACCCCGGACAGGTGGTGCATCCGAATGCGGCGGGCGACGCCAACACTCCGGCGATGGCGGAGAATCATCCCGCCGTCCCAGCCGTTCACTAAGTTTCCCCCAGGGAGGAGACGGTTCTCGCTGTGAATCTTCGTGCGTTCTCCTCGTCACCCCACCGCGCCGGCAGCGAACGCGAATGGGATCCAACGCCCACAACTCCCCATCACGCCGATGATCGACGCGATGGGGATTCTCCTTTTCGCTTCAAAAGCAAACCCTTCCTCGTAACGCCGATGCGGCAGACGCGCATCCTGGCGGTGCTGGGGATTTTTCTCGGCTGGACCGTGCTGATCGCGGGACGGCTGGTGTGGCTTCAGGTCATCCAGCATACGGAATGGGCGGAACGCGCGGAACGCCAGCAGGAACGCACCTTCACAGTAGCTCCGCGGCGCGGCATTTTGTACGACCGCAATCTGCACGAGCTGGCGATGACCGTGGTTGCGGACTCGATTTATGCGGTTCCCTCCGAGATCGGCGCGAATAAGGATAAAACGGCGGCGGCGCTGGCGAAGGTCGTCCATACCGATCCCGAAGATCGATTCACCGCGGAGAAACAGATTCTGGCGCGGCTGATGGACTCGCGCAATTTCGCGTGGGTGGCGCGCAAGCAGACCCCGGCGGTCATCGCCCGCGTGCAGGCGATGAAGTTGAAGGGGGTCTACTTTCAGAAGGAGTTCAAGCGCTTCTATCCGGATCAGCATCTCGCGGCGCAGGTGCTCGGCTACGTGGGCATGGATGACGATGGCCTGGCCGGCGTGGAAGAAGATCGCGACCGCGAACTGCACGGCACGCCAGGACGAATGCTGACGGCGATTGACGCGCGGCGGCATGTGCTGGACAGCGAGGAGCGCGATCCTGAATCGGGCGAGAACCTGGTGCTCACCATCGACGCCAACATCCAGTTCATGGCCGAGCAGGCGCTGGATCGCAACATGGAGCGGACCGGCGCGGTGAATGGCACGGTCGTAGTGCAGGATCCGCATTCGGGGCAGATTCTGGCGCTCGCCATCCGGCCGACCTTCGATCCGAACGAATTCCGGCATACCGATCCCTCGCTGCTGAAGGATCACGCGGTGAGCGATGTGTACGAGCCGGGGTCGACCTTCAAGCTGGTGACGTACTCGGCGGCGCTCGAAGAGCATGTGACGACTCCTGAAGCCCCGATTCGCACGCTGGGCGGGCAGATCGACGTGGCGGGGCGCATTGTGCACGACGACCGCGACGCGATTCTCTACGAGGCTGCACACGGCAACGTGCTGACGACGACGCAGGCGCTGGAGGAGTCGAGCGACGTGGCGGCGATTCAGCTGGCGCAAAGGATGGGGCCGGATCGCTTCTATCAGTACATCCACGGTTACGGATTCGGCATGCGTTCGGGCATCGAGCTGCCCGGCGAAACGCGCGGTTTGGTGAAGCCGCCTGCGCGCTGGCAGCCGACGACGATTGGGTCGATCCCCATGGGCCAGGAGATCGCGGTCACGCCCATCCAGCTGGTGACCATGGCCTCGTCGATCGCGAATGGCGGGGTCTACCTGCCGCCGCACATCGTGCTGGAGAGCACGCCGGAGATGAAGGGGAGCGCGAGTCTGAAGGCGACGGCGTTTCGTCCGGGAGATGAGCTGCCAAACCCGCTGCCCGCGGGGGCGCATCGGGTGATCTCCGAGATGACGTCGGCGCAGATGCGCAAAATGATGGAGGGCGTGGTGCTGTTTGGCACCGGGCGCCCTGCGCAGCTGGATGGCTACAGTGCGGGCGGCAAGACGGGGACAGCGCAGAAGATCGACCCGAAAACTCACACCTATTCGAAGACGAAGTATGTGGCGTCGTTTGTCGGTTTCGCGCCCGTCAACAATCCCGCCGTCACCATCGCAGTGATCATGGATTCACCGACGAAGGGATCGTATTTCGGCACGGCGGTAAGCGCGCCGGTCTTTCACGACCTGGCGCAGCAGATTCTCGAGTACCTGGGCGTGCCCCACGATCAGGATCTGAAGCCGGAAAATGCTCTGGCCAGGAACAGCAAGCCCGCGCAGCAGGAGGCAGCACCGCAGGAGAATGCGGAGGCCCTGGCGTCGCTGTTTGCGGAAGTGAATCACCTGCCTGCGGACGATCCATTGCGGAATCCGTTGCCGGATTCCGCAGAGCTCGGAGCACAGAGCTCAGAGCCCGGCGTACCAGAGCCTGGAACGGGAACTTCACAGCAGGCTGCTGACAATCCTGCGGAACATCCAGCCCTGGAAAGCGGCGCAACGACGCTGGCAAAGTCGGAGCCGCCCGCGCCTCCCAGTGCATCAACTCCCATGCCAACGCCAAACGGGCGCAACCGTTCTGTGGCCGTTCCGAATCAGCGTGTGTCCGTGCCGTCGTTTGCGGGGAAATCGCTGCGGGAAGTCGTAGTACAGGCGAGCGATGTGGGCCTGGGCGTGCAGGTCGTCGGATCGGGCATCGCCCGCGACCAGGCTCCCGCGGCGGGGACGCTGGTTCCGGCAGGAGCCGAGATCGTCGTGCGCTTCGCACAATAAGCCTGGACTGGGCTGGCGGCTCTCTCGTGGCTGGGAATCCGCGCTTACAATCAGCTTGTCATGCGCTTTGAAGAGCTGCTGAACCGAGTCGAAGTGGTGCGGAGGGCCGGTCCCGATCCACCAATCGGAGCGATCGAGTACGACTCGCGACGCGTGGCTCCCGGCTCGCTGTTTCTGGCGATGCAGGGCGAAACCACGGATGGCAATCGCTACGTCGGCAAAGCTGTCCCACACGGCGCGACAGCGGTGGTGACGGATTCTGCCGCTGCGTTTGCGGATACAGCAAGGCGCTATGCCGAGGTCGGTGTCGCCGAAGTTCCCGCGGGCGGCGGACGGCGAGCGATGGCGGCAATTGCCGCAAATTTCTTCGGCCGCCCCGAAACGCAAATCATGCTGACCGGCGTGACCGGAACGAACGGCAAGACGACGACTGCGTTTCTGCTGGATGCGATGCTCAACGCTGCCGGTCGAAGAACCGTGCTTGTGGGGACCATCGAAAACCATGTAGCGGGAGCGGTGCGGCCCGCGCCGCATACCACGCCTGAGTCGCGCGACCTGCTGGCCCTGTTGCGCGAGGGTGTGGACGCCGGAGCGACGGAGGCGGTGATGGAGGTCTCGTCGCATGCGCTGGCCCAGGGGCGCGTCTATGGGCTGCCGTACGATGTTGCGATCTTCACCAATCTGACCCAGGATCATCTGGACTATCACGGCACCATGGAGAACTACTTTGCCGCGAAGCGCGCGCTGTTCAATGGAGAGCTGGGTGCGCCGCCGCGGGTTGCGGTCATTAATATAGATGACCCCTGCGGCGCGAAGTTGGCGGCGATTGCGCAACAGGCCGGCGCGCAGGTTGATTCTTACGGGCTGACCGCGGGAAACTTTCGCGCCGAGAACGCGCAGATGGGGGCGTCGGGCATGAGCTTTCGCCTGGTCGCGCCGAAGGGCGCGGTGGAGGTGCTCACGCGGCTCACGGGGAAGGTGAACCTCTACAATCTGCTGGCGGCGTCGGGTGCAGCTTTCGCGCGCGGCCTAAGCCTCGACCAGATTGCCACAGGTGCGGCCTCGCTGGCGTACGTGCCGGGACGCTTCCAGACCGTCGACGCGGGGCAGCCGTTCACCGTGGTGGTGGATTACGCGCACACCGACGACGCGCTGCGCAACTTGACGGCGCTGGCGCGGGAGTATGTCACTGGTAAGGGCAGAGTGATCACGCTGTTCGGCTGCGGGGGCGATCGCGACCGGGCCAAGCGGCCGAAGATGGGGCGCGCAGCCGGCGAGGGCAGCGATTTCGTGGTGCTCACTTCGGACAATCCGCGCAGCGAGGACCCGGAAATGATCCTCCAGGATGCTTTGCCGGGCCTGCTGGCGACGGGAACAAAATTTGCGGTGGAAGCTGACCGGGCTCAGGCGATTCGCCTGGCCATCGAAGCGGCGCGGCCGGGAGACATCGTCCTCATCGCAGGCAAGGGGCATGAAAAGGAGCAGGTGCTGCGCAACGGCACGATTCCGTTCGACGATGCGGAGGTCGCGGCCGCCGCGATTCGCGACCTCGCGGGAGCACGGGCATGAAGCTGACCCTCGAGCAGATCGCGCGCTGGTCGGCGGCGGAAATCGTCGCCGGTGCCGACTCAGCGACCGTTACCGGGTATTCCATCGATTCGCGCACGCTGCAACCCGGCGATTTGTTCTTTGCGATTCGCGGAGAGCGCTTCGACGGGCACGATTTCGTTGCGTCTGCGCTGGAGCGCGGCGCGTGTGCGGCGGTGATTGCGCGTGATCGGCTTGCAGAGCTGCCCGAGGCGACGACAAAGTATCCGCTGCTGAGCACGGATGATCCGCTGGCGGCGCTGCAAAGGCTGGCGGCCGCTGTGCGTCGCCACTGGGGAAAGCGCGTCATCGCCATCACCGGATCGGCAGGAAAGACGACGACCAAGGAGGCCGTGGCGGCGGTGCTGGCAACGCGCTTTGCTGTGCTGAAGTCGCAGGGCAATCTGAATAATGGATACGGCCTGCCCCTGCAGCTTCTGCGGCTCGAACCGGAGCACGACGTCGCGGTGATCGAGATGGGCATGTCGGCGGCGGGCGAGATCACAGCGCTATGCCACATTGCGGCGCCCGACTGGGGCGTGGTGACCAACGTCGGTCACGCGCACACTGAGGGTTTTGCCGACGGCATCGCCGGCGTCGCCCGCGCCAAGTATGAGCTGGTGGCGGCGTTACCGCGGAACGGCGTGGCTTTTCTGAATTGCGACGATACTTATGTGTCGCAGTTCGGGCGTGATTTTGAGGGCAAGGTCGTCTATTACGGCCGCGGGCCGTGCGGCGATCCGCACATCGAGAGCGTGCAATTGCAGGGTGCAGGAGGGCTCAGGATTCAGGTGCGGGCCGGGGAACAGCACAGCGAGCTGCAACTGCGTCTGCCTGGGGAGCACAATGCCTCCAACGCGGTGGCGGCGATCGCGGTCGGCGTGGAGGCGGGCGTCCCGCTGGCGGAGTGTTGCGCGGCGCTCGAAAAACTACGTCCCGATGAAAAACGGGGTCAGGTGCTGACGATCCGCGGCGCGACCCTCATCAATGATTCCTACAATTCGAACCCCGAGGCGCTCAAGTCGATGATCAGGACGCTGGCGAGTGTGCCGGCGCGGCGTCGCATTCTGGTCGCGGGCGAGATGCTCGAGCTGGGACCCGAAGCTGCGGCGCTGCACGTGGCGTGTGGCAAGGCTGCCGCGCAGGCAGGCATCGACATCGTGGTCGGCGTGCGGGGCAACGCATGGCATATCGTCGACGGAGCACAGCAGGGCGGTGCCGAGGCGCTGTTTCTGGAAACGTCGGAAGCCGCAGGCGAATGGCTGCGCGCCAATCTGGAGCCAGAAGATGCAGTGCTGCTCAAAGGTTCGCGCGGCGTGCGGCTGGAGCGCGCGCTCGAAGCGTTGCAACAGTCGGAAATATGAGATGCGAAGCAAGCTAAAGAATGAGAGCACGCCGATTCGAGTTTGGCGGCCGGAAGGTTGGAAGCCCCGGCGCAGCCCTCAGGCCCCGATTTGGTTGCGTATCGTTGGGTTCGTTTTCCGGGCTCTTTCTGTACCCCTCCGGCCGATTGGATGGGTTCTTGACCGTGTGTATCTCAGGAGGTTCCGAAGTGAAGTAATGCGTGAGTTCGAAGGAACCTTTCCCGGAAAAACTGTAAGGCTGGTAGGAAGCTCCACATATTTCGGTTGGCCTTCAGCGACCATCGACGTAGGGGAAATGAGAATCTCGGTCTGGGCTCACATGGGCGAATACGGCGGGTCCTTTGAGGTGCGGTCCGGCGATGATGTTGTTTCACCAGCGAGTCGAGACCGCTTGACCCTTAAGACGGAGTGTAGCCGACAGACCTTCGGGAGCGTTCGTGAAGTCGCGACATGTTTTGCTGACTGGGTTCGTGGGCATGCGGTACAGGCTTGAAAAAGACTGCGGTTCGCAAAGCGGAGCGCGATAAGATAAGCGGGAAATCCCACCAGGTGGGCCGGAGGAAGTTTGCTTTATTGGCTGCTCTATCGAAAGCTTTACCTCTATTTCAGTCCCTTTCGCATATTCCGGTATCTGACGTTTCGCACCGCTTTCGCCTCGCTCACGGCGCTGCTGATCACGCTCATCATTGGGCCGTTCGTCATTGAGAAGCTGCGCGAGTTCCAGATCGGCCAGTACATCCGCGAAGAAGGCCCCAAGGCGCATCAGAAAAAAGCCGGCACGCCTACCATGGGCGGCGTCCTGATCTGCATCGCGATCCTGCTGCCGACATTTCTTTGGGCGGATCTGTCGAATCCTTTTATATGGGTGGTGATGTTTTCGACGGCGGCCTTCGGCGCCATCGGCTTTGCCGATGACTATATTAAGGTGATCCACCGGCGGAACCTGGGGCTGACGGCGCGCGCCAAGCTGACGTACCAGTTCCTGGTGGCGGCGGCCATCGCCATTGTGCTGGTGCTCATGGACCTCGAGGGCAGCTACTCCACGCGGCTGGTGGTGCCCTTCGTCAAGGTCCTGCGGCCCCGGCTTTCCATTCCCGCCCTCCTGCACATCCCGCATCTTGGCGTGCTGGCTTTTCTGCCGTTCATCGTCTTCGTCATGCTGGTGATCGTCTTTTCGAGCAACGCGGTCAACCTCACCGACGGGCTCGATGGCCTGGCTATCGGCTGCACCATCATCGCCGCCGGCGCCCTCACGGTGCTCACCTACGTGAGCGGCCACGTGATTTTCGCCGACTACCTGGAGCTCCAGCGCATGCCCATGGTGAGCGAGGTGACCGTCTTCTGCGGGGCCATGACCGGGGCCAGCATCGGATTCCTCTGGTATAACGCCCATCCCGCTGAGATTTTCATGGGAGACGTGGGTTCGCTGGCGCTGGGCGGAGCCATCGCCACGGTCGCGGTGGTCATCAAGCAGGAGCTGCTGCTGCCATTCATCGGCGGCGTCTTCGTCATCGAGGGCATCTCCGTGATCCTGCAGGTGGGCAGCTACAAGTTGCGCGGAGGCAAGCGCATTTTCCGCATGGCGCCGCTCCATCACCACTTCGAACTGATGGGGTGGTCGGAGTCGAAGGTGATCGCGCGGTTCTGGATCCTGGCACTGGTGTTTGCACTCTTTGCACTCACCACCCTCAAGCTGCGATAAAGGGTAGAGCCGGCGTGACACAATGAGCATGCCGGCGCTCGCGAGTTTTCATGGAAATCAAAGGGAAAAAAGTACTGGTCGTCGGTCTGGGCAAGTCGGGGCTGGCGGCGGCGCTGTTTTTGCGACACCACGGCGCGCAGGTGACGGTGTCCGACCTGCGCAGCGCCGAAGCGCTGGCGAAGGAAATCCCGGCGCTCATCGAAGAAGGCATCGCCGTCGAGGCGGGCGGCCACGGGCTGCTGACCTTCCGGCGCCAGGACCTGATCGTGGTGAGCCCGGGCGTTCCCATCGACACGCCGGAACTTACGCAGGTGCGGAAATTCGGGCTTCCGATCATCGGTGAGCTGGAGCTGGCGGCGCATTATCTGCGCGGCAAAGTGCTCGCGATTACCGGATCGAATGGCAAAACTACTACCACCTCGTTGTGCGGAGAGATTCTCGAGGCAGGAAAGGTACCGGTGCAGGTGGGCGGCAACATCGGCGTGCCGGTCATCGCCCTGGTGGAAGCTTCGCGCGACGACGGATGGTCGGTGCTGGAAGTTTCGAGCTTCCAGCTGGAGACGACCTACGAGTTTCATCCGGAGATCGCAGTGATCCTCAACATCACGCCCGATCACCTGGACCGGCACGGCACCTTTGAAAACTATGTCGCGGCGAAGGAGAGGATTTTCGCGCAGCAGACGCCCGACGATGCTCTGGTGCTGAATGCCGACGACGATGCCGCGTCGCGCGCTGCGGCGCGGGCCAGGTCGCGAGTCTTCTGGTTCAGCAGGACACGTGTGGTGCGGCAGGGCGCCTTCGTGCACGAGGGCGTCATCACCTGGCGCGCCTCGGAGCAGACCGCGCCGGAACCGGTGCTGAAGGTCGCGGAAATTCCGCTGAAAGGCGCGCATAACGTGGAGAACGTGCTGGCGGCGGTGTGCGCGGCCCGTCTCGCGGGCGTCGAAGCGGCCGCGATCCGCAAAGCGGTGACAGAATTTCACGCGGTCGAGCATCGCCTGGAGTTTGTCGCGAAGATCAACGGCGTCGACTACTACAACGACTCCAAGGCGACCAATGTCGATGCGTCGATGAAGGCGATCGCCGCGTTTCCCGGCGGGATTCATCTGATCCTGGGCGGCAAAGACAAGAATTCCGATTATCGGCAGATGCGCCCTCTTCTGCAGGAGCGCGTGAAGACGGTCTACATGATCGGCGCAGCGGCGGAGAAGATTCACACTCATATTGAGGGTGCGGCACCCATCGTCAGCGCGGGGACCCTCGAGGAAGCGATTGCGCGGGCGGGCGCGGCGGCGCAGCCGGGCGAGATCGTGCTGCTGGCGCCGGCGTGTTCGAGCTTCGATCAGTTCGAGAGCTACGAGCATCGGGGCCGGGTTTTCAAGGAAACGGTTTTAGCGCGGCGCGGTCTGGCCGCACTCACAGCAACCTAAAGCAGAGAAGCGAGTCTCATGGCGAAACGAGTGGGCGTCGACAAGTGGCTGTACTTCGCCGCGCTGGTGCTGGTGGTCATCGGGCTGGCGATGGTTTTCAGCGCGTCGGCGGTGATGGCCGGGGAGCCGCGCTTCGGCTCGCCCTACTACTTTGTGGCTCGCCAGGCCATCTGGGCAGTGCTCGGCCTGCTGGCCATGACGCTGCTGATGCACGTGCCCATCAGCAAATATAACCGTCCCACAGTTGTGTTCCCCGTGGTCGGCGTCACCATCATTCTGCTGCTGGGCGTCTTTCTGATGCACGACTCCCATAACACCCACCGCTGGATTCGTGTCAGCATCCTCTCGTTCCAGCCGTCGGAGATCGCCAAGCCGGCGCTGGTGCTGTTTCTGGCGTGGTTCCTCCAGAACCGCATGCACCTGATGGAAGACTGGCGCGGAACGCTGATCCCCGCGGCTCTGCCCAGCGTGATCTTCATTGCGCTGATCCTGAAGGAGCCCGACCTGGGCACCGCGCTGGTTTGTGCCGGCGTGACGGCGCTGATGCTGTGGCTCGCCGGAATGAACACGAAGTACCTCGGGTACGCGGCTCTGGCGGCTTCGCCGATCCTCTACTTCATGCTCTTTTGGGTGAAGTGGCGGCGCGACCGGATGTTCGCGTTCCTGAATCCCTGGTCGGATCCGCTCGGCAAAGGCTTCCACATCATCCAGTCGCTCATCGCGGTGGGTTCAGGGGGATTCCGCGGCGTGGGATATATGGACGGCAGGCAGAAGCTCTTTTATCTGCCCGAGCCGCACACCGACTACATCTTCGCGAACATTGCCGAGGAGCTGGGACTGATCGGAGCGCTCATCGTTGTGGGGCTGTTCGTCTTTATCGGCTGGCGCGGAATGCGGGCGGCGATTCTGTCGCAGGATCCGTTTGCCCGCTTCATGGCGTTCGGCATCACGGCCACGATTCTCATCCAGGCCTTCTTCAATATCAGCGTGGTGCTGGCGCTGGTGCCGACCAAGGGCATCACCCTGCCGTTTGTTTCCTATGGCGGGACTTCGCTGTTCATCACCCTGGCCCTGCTCGGCGTGCTGCTGAACATCACCAGAGAAGTGGATTGAAGCCAGGGTGCAGCGTTCAGCGCGGCCTACCAAATGCGACGGATGCCGTAGCCATCGAAAACGCGCTCATTGCTGATGAGGGCAAGATTCTCAGCCTGGGCCTGCGCGATGAGCATGCGATCGAAGGGATCCTTGTGTGGCCCGGGCAATTGCCCGGCGCGGAGGGCATGTTCCAGGGTGACGGCCAGTGGGCTAAATCCGAGCATTTCAAGGCGTCTGGCCATTTCCGCCGAGAATGCCGCCGCCTGGGGAAGCTTGCCGATGCGGACCTTTGTTGCAATTTCCCAGGCCGAGGCAGCGCTGACAAATACCTCGGTTGAGAACGACTCGACCAGCGATCGCGCCCTGGCCGACAACCGCCCCGGTTCGGCGTCCGCCCATAGCAGAACATGAGTATCGATGAGGACCCGCAATTACTGTCCCCAGGCGTCCACTTCTTCAGGGGGTAACGGCTCGAAAAACTCAGAGCCGACCGTGAACTCGCCGCGATGCAGTCCAAGCTTCCTTTTCTTGCCGGGCTTTTTCAGGGGCGTCAGGCGCACCACCGGCTGCTTGCCGCGCGCGATCAGGATCTCCTCGCCCCGCTCAGCGCGCTCGATCAGCCGGGAAAGGTTCGTTTTTGCTTCGTGGATGGTGCTGATTGCCATAACCGTGCCCTTAGCTAAGAACAGATTAGCTAACTTCACCGAGGTTGTCCACCACAACCGTGGGGAAATGCCAGGGCCATAGAATGGCGTATTGATGCAATCCACGACGCGCATTCTCATCGCCGGCGGCGGCACGGGCGGGCACATTATCCCGGCCCTGGCGATTGCCGACGAACTCAAAGCGCGGCACGCTGGCGAGATTCTCTTCGTGGGCACCGCGCGCGGCCTCGAATCGCGTCTGGTGCCGCAGGCGGGCTACCGGCTGGAACTGATTCGCGTGGGACAGCTCAATCATGTTTCGCTCGCGACCCGGCTGAAAACGCTGATCGATCTTCCCGTGGGCCTGATGCAGTGCGTAAAGCTGCTGCGGCAGTTTCGGCCTGCCGTGGTGATCGGCGTCGGCGGCTACGCGTCGGGTCCGGTGATGGGAGCGGCGATCCTGCTCGGGATTCCGACCCTGGCGTTTGAGCCGAACGCTGTGCCTGGCCTCGCGAATCGGCTGGTCGGGCGCAGAGTGAAGGCGGCTGCGGTGAACTTCGAGCCCGCGGCGCGCTATTTTCGCAATGCCCATGTCACTGGGATTCCAGTGCGAGCGGACTTTTTCCATCTTGCGCCGCGGCCGGCGGGAGCGCCTCCGCGCCTGCTTGTCTTTGGCGGAAGCCAGGGAGCGCGGGTGCTGAACCATGTCATGCCGAAGATCGCTGCAGCCCTGATCGAGAAGGTTCCGGGACTGACCATCCTGCACCAGGCGGGGGCGCGCCATGCCGAGACCACGCTGGCATCTTACGAGGACAGCGGGGCGCCGCCGGATCGGTGGCAGGTGGAGGCGTTCCTTGACGACATGCCGCGGCGGTTTGAAGCGGCGGACCTGGTGCTTTCCCGCAGCGGCGCGTCCACCGTCGCGGAGCTGGCTGCGGGAGGAAAACCCGCGGTGCTGATTCCCTTTGCGCAGGCGGCGGACGATCATCAGCGCAGGAATGCCGAAGTGATGGCCCAGGCTGGAGCCGCGCGGGTTCTCCTGGAAGGGGATCTGACACCGGAGCAGTTGCAGGGGACCCTCAGCGATCTGCTGGCGCAGCCGGGGAAACTCCGCGAGATGGCCGAGAGCGCGCGGTCGCTTGCGCATCCTGACGCCGCGGAGCGCATCGCGGGCATGGCTATGGCGCTGGCGCGACAGGATTTTCGCAAAGAGGCATTTTAGGGAATGTCCGATCAAGTCGCTGTTTTGAAGGGGCGCGGCTTCAACGTCGGGCCCTGATACGAACCTCATCGCTGTGATCCTGAAGGCCCCCGGGGGTACCCCCCCTGGGGGGCGGGCTGATGGATGTCGATTGATTTATTGGGAGTTGCGGGGTAATAGGCCTGGGGTATTACCCTCTTGGGGCAGGTTACAGGTTGCGGGGAACAGGTTACAGGTTGCGGGTTGCAGGGCGCGGAGGCTTCGAGGTCGAGGGGGTCATCGGGCAGGGGTTCGTCGGGCGGGGCTGGAGATGGAGGAGCGGTATCCCGGGCACGGAGGCTGGCTGCGGTTCTGCCGTCGGGTTGGGGATGGCGTTTGCGGCGGGGAGGGTCCATAAATTTGCGGACTCGGGCGCAGCCGGGGCAGTGGACTTCGGATTCGGGTCCGCCGCAGTCGGGGTGGCGGAAGATGCAGCGCGGGTTGTTGAGGGGCTGGAGGTGGGGATGGAGGAAGGGGTCGGCGCCGAGGGTAAGCAGCTCGCGGCAGATGGGGCAGTCGCAGTGGGTGAGGGGATCGGTGGGCGAGAGGGGGACCGGGCGGGAAGTGTTGGTGGCGGCGGCGAGGAGGGCGAGGGGGTCGGCACCGGGAGCCGGGGGACGCCAGTGCGCATTGGGGGCGGGCTGGTCGCCGTCGGCGGCGATGGGGCCGTCTTCATCGAGGGCGAGGGAGTGGACCTGGGTGGAGGAGGGGTTGGGGTCGGGTTCGGCGGGGAGGCGGGCGGGACGGGGGAGCGCGGCAGCGGCGATCTGGAGGGCGTAGAGGACGGTGCGGGCGCGATCGGTCTCAATGTTGTGGGAGAGGAGTCCGTGGATGACCTGGGTGGCGACGAGGCGGATGGCGGCGTGATCTTCAAGGAGGGGGACGGCGACCTGGGCGGGGGGGGGGAGGGTGGGATGGCGGTGGCGGGCGTGGGAGTAGCAAAGGTGGGAGTGGTCGAGGGCATCGTTTTTGCAGCGCCGGCCTTCGACGGTGAGGGAGCGGCACTGGGGAGGGGTTTCGGGGTCAGGGTTGAGGGTGGTGGGATCGGGGTTGAGGGTGGTGGCATCGACAGACATGGGTGGTCTCCTTCGTCGATCAGTGATCAGTGATCAGTGATCAGTGATCAGTGATCCGTGAACAGTAATCAGTGATCCGTGATGGCTCGCAATGAAAAAGCCCCACCGGGTACGGTGAGGCTTTTCGCGAGACAAAATTCCTTAATAACAGGCTACGAGACGGTTCGGGACAGGGCAAGCGAAATGAGCGGGAGCGGGGGTACGAAGGTACTGCGGCAGCTTAAGAGGGTTAGCGAGAGGCGATTCGCGAACAGGATTATCACCTTGACACAAGGCCCCCGTCAGGAGGAGGATGGCGGGTATGGCTGAAGAGCCAGAGTCGAAGTCGGACGCCCAAGTTCCTGTTCACCTCAACAGGAAGCAGCGGAGAGCGCTTATGCGTGAGCAGGAGCTGCTCCAAGCACAGGCTGTCCCTCAACGGCCAGGAGAGCAGGAGGTGCCCCAGTTACACGAAGGTACAGGGATGGGCGACAAACCGCACCCCACTTCGTCGCCGTGGCTTCGCTTCGGACAATGGTTGTTCGGAGCGCACTTTTTCGACGTGGCTTTTGGCGCTCTCTTTGGGGCTGGGCTCTCCATGGCGCTAGCGAGCGATCCTCATGATATTCGTAAGGCGGTCTGGATATTCCATATCGCAGCAGTGCTGTGCGTTTTGAGAGCCATTCATTGGATCGTAACCGATACTAACCTGCCGCTGCCCAGGTTCTGGATGGCGGTTGTGTTGTTTGGTGGCATCGGCGCTAGTACCGAGACCATATGATG
>PKVY01000086.1 GCA_003131625.1 Acidobacterium sp.
CAGTGCAGGTAGCCGTTTTCCGCCGTAGTGGCTTCGCCCGTGCGCCCCGGCGTCCGCGCCGCGGAGGCAACGCCCGGAGCAAGGGATTTGAAGATCGGATCGAGGTGCGTAACGATCGCGTCTTCGCCGCCAATCATGAGGCAGTANNTCGATGATGATGTCGCCGGGGGCAAGAACGGGCACGAGAGACGCCAGCACCGCATCGACAGCCGCGGCGGGAACCATCATCCAAACGGCGCGTGGCGCGGTGAGCTTCTTCGCGAATTCCTGAAGGCTGGCCGATGAGGTGGCGCCTTTCGCGACCAGTTCCTGCATGGCCTGCGGGTGAGTGTCGTAGACCACGCACGTGTGACCGGCTTTCAGCAGGCGCTGCACCATATACGATCCCATTCGACCCAGACCGATCATTCCGAGTTGCATTGTTTCCCTCCTGAGGAATTCGCTCGCTCCGCCAGAATAGCGCTGAGCGCTGCGGGGGATGATCAATCCGGCGAGAATGGCGGGGTTGCGGCTGCCCTGCCCGGACCGGCAGGGGGGCTAATCGAGCCGACGATCCGGACGAATCGCCGGAAAACTCGCCGAAGACGGGTGAGTACGTCAGGAACCGCGAAAAAGTCTCAGAGCAGCGCAGAACGAGATGGTTATGTCGATGCCACCTGTATGGGATACCTGAGGAGGCTGGCGCTTTTCAAAATGTCAGGGATGCCCCCCAGGGCACTCGAACGACAATTCCCAGGCTAAATTGATGGAGAAATGACTCCGATGAGAAACATCCGGCTCCTGGCAAATCTCCTGAACGACGATAGCGGTCAGGACTTGATCGAATATGCTTTGGTCGCGGCAGTCCTGGCTTTGGCCGCGGTCGGGGCGATGAGCTCGCTCACCAACAAAATCGACAACGAGTTCAACAAAGTTGGTAACAGTCTCTGATACGTTTGCAACTCTGAAGGCGCGGCCGGAAGCCTCTCTTCCGGTTTGCCGCTTTCCCTAACAGGCCCCCTCCAGCCCTCCCAGCGCGACTGGCCGCGGGCAATGCCCGCTTCGTTGCCGTCCCTCTGTGCACTCCCGTCGTGAACCGTGTCCCGATCGCTCCCTCGCCGATCCTCGCAGCGGGAGGGCCGGCATTCGCTTCGCCTGCCGGCGCGCAAAGAAAAGCCCTCAGGGGCTCCTGACCGACCCGAGGGCTTTCAAGTGAGCGTCATCGATCATGCCGCGTGATGCTGCTCAATTTCGACAATAAGTGCGGCCCATAGCGTTCGTCATTCATCTGAAGTTGTAGTTTCGCCTTGTGTTCTCCTATCTTTCAGCCAAACAGTCTGGGAATGCGGCCTCAGAAGCCCTGTTTCGTCAGTAGTTTGTTCTATTGGCATAGACATTTGATGAGGCTTGGAATGGTTGAGGGACTTGGAGTGGAGGCGAGACTGGTCCGGCAACAGGGTGGTGGCTTGAGTTTGGGGATTTACTGCGCAAACTGTGCGACCGGCATCGCGCTGGTGGTGCTCACGCACGACGACGACACGATCCCGACGGAATTTGACTGGGAGGCCGACGGCAATGTGCGCGCCGCGATCGACAACCACCAGAAGAAGCATCCCCTGCCGTCTGCCTGAGTTCGCGCAACTCGGGTCCGTGACGACTCATCCGGATGTGGCACGGCAGTCGCGAGCGAGGTAACCGTTTCTGGGCACCGTACAGGCCATAGCGGTTACCACTTGCATGGAATGGCAAGTGCGGGCGCGACTGGTCACAATGTGACAGCAGTCGAACTATGGTGCGCGGTCCGGGGAAGTCTCCTTGATCGGGGCGAGCCGAAATCCGAGGAGCACAGAAAATGAAAATCAGACGCATTCTGAAGAACCTGCTGATCGAAGACAGCGGACAGGACCTGATTGAGTACGCGCTCGTGGCGGCCTTTCTGGCATTGAGCGCGGTGGCCGCGATGGCTCCGATCGCCAACAAGATGTCCAACGAGTTCAACGGCATCGGCAACAGCCTTTAGACGAATCGCCGGCGCGCTGGCGGTTCGTAACCGCCGGAGGCGCCGATTCACAGAGGTTCCGCGAGCTGCGCGAACAGCGGACGTCGAGTCCACTGCCGCGCGCACGCGAGATGGCGCCTGGGATCCGAGTCGATCCTGGGCGTTTGTCGTTCCTGCCGGGCGTTGCCCTTCCCGATTATTTTGGCGCGTCAGTGGAGCGCTTGAGCGTCATGTCCATGGGCGGCATGCCGCCATTGTCGCTCTTCGTGCTCATCTTGATTTCGTCCCCGTTGATCGTTCCTTCGTGGGTGATGGTCGTGTTGTTGAAGGAGACGGTGAAGGAGAATTTGTCGCCATCGATCTTGCCGTTGTCGATGGCGAGCGGATCGCCCTGCGGGCCGGTGACGGTGCCGGTGAGTTTGGCGCCATCCTGTTTGAAGTCGAAGGTGAGCGAAAAGTCGCTGCCGTCGGGGGCCTTCATGGTGGTGGTCCACTTGCCGGTCATGTCGGAAGCGGCAAACAGCGGCTTCGCGCCGAACACGACGAGCAAGGCAGCACAGAGAACGAACCAGGCTTTTATTTTCCTCATCGGCAGTTTCCTCCCAGGAATTTCGACCTGGCGATCATACCGCAGCCGAGCCTGTGGTTGCTGCAGCCGTTGATTACTGTCGCGCCTGAATCACGATGGGGGCCGGCTCACAGCGAGGCGCAACGTGATAGCCTTGGTGGGTTTGAAAAGTCGATTCTGCCGGGTCAGCTCCGGCCGCGCCCGGCGACGAAACGAAAGCTGACACGGAATTCCTGACATGACAAAAAGAGCCTTTGCCGCACTGGTTTGTTTCCTGGTGGTTGGGTTGGCCCCGGCCTTCGCGCAGCAACCGAAATATCCGTTCAACGATCCGAATTTGCCGGAAGACAAACGCATCGACAACCTGCTCTCGCTGATGACGACCCAGGAGAAGATCGATGTGCTGGGGACGCGGACGGGCGTGCCGCGGCTGGGCGTGCCGAACATCGGGAGCTCCGAGGGGATTCACGGGATCGTGCAGCGTGAGGCGCGCTTCGGCCGTCAGCCGATCACCACCACGCAGTTTCCGCAGCCGCCGGGGATGGGCGATTCGTGGGATCCGGCACTGGTCCAGCAGGCGGGCGGGGTGGAGGGATACGAGGCGCGGTTCATCACGCAGACCGCGAAGTACGACCGCCAGATTCTGATGGATTGGGGGCCGCAGTCGGATCTGGCGCGCGATCCGCGCTGGGGNNCGATGGCGATTGCGTTCAGCAAGGGCCTGGAGGGCGACGATCCAAAGTATTGGCAGGCGTCGCCGCTGCTGAAGCATTTTCTGGCGAATGAGAACGAGAATCAGCGGGATCGCTCGACGTCGGATTTCGACGAGCGGCTGTTTTGGGAGTACTACTCGGTTCCCTTCCGCATGGCGTTTCTGGAAGGCGGCGCGAAGGCGGTGATGGCCTCGTACAACGGGTGGAACGGGACGCCGATGGTGGTAAATCCCATTCTGAAGAGCATCGTGCAGGATAAATGGGGCGTGGATGTGCTTTCGAGCGACGGCGGCGCGGTAACGCAGCTGGTGAGCCCGCGACATTTGTATCCCAACCAGGAAGCGGCGGTGGTGGCGTGCATTAAGAACGGGGTGAATCAATTCCTGGACCGGTATGCGGATGAGACGAAGGCCGCGCTGAAGGACGGGTCGCTGACGGAGGCGGATATTGATGCCGTTCTCCGTTACAAATTCAGGATCGCGATCAAGCTGGGGTTGCTGGACCCGCCGGATTTGGTGCCGTACACGAAAATCAGGGATGACCCGGAGCCCTGGAACACGGATCGGGATCGCGACGTTTCCAAGAAGCTGGCGCTCGAGTCGGTGGTTCTGCTGAAAAACGACAAGGACCTGCTTCCGCTGGACAAGACGAAGATCAAGTCGATTGCGGTGATCGGGCCGCTGGCGGATTCGGTGCACTGGGACTGGTATGGCGGGACGCCTCCTTATAAGGTGACGCCGCTGGAGGGGATCAAAGCTGAGGCCGGTCCGGATGTGAAGGTGAACTACGCGGCGGATGAGCTGGGCCAGGCCGCCATCAATGCCGCGCGCCATTCCGATGTTGCGGTGGTGGTGGTGGGGAACGATCCGACCTGCGGTCCGGACATGGCGCACGACTGGGTGAACACGCCGGACGGTGGCGGGACGCTTCCCTGCACCGTGCCCAGCGACGGGCGCGAAGGGCGCGATCGGCAGATCATTGACCTGGCCCAGGAGCAGCTGGTGCGGCAGGTGTTTGCAGTCAACCCGAAAACGGTGGTGATGCTGATTTCGAGTTTTCCGTTCGCGATCAACTGGAGCCAGGAACATGTGCCGGCGATTCTGCACATGACGCATGCGTCGCAGGATGAGGGAACGGCGCTGGCGAAGGTGTTGTTTGGCGAGTACAACCCGGGCGGGCATCTGGTGGAGACGTGGCCGAAGTCGGCGGATCAGCTGCCGCCGAGCATGGATTACAACATCCGCGACGGCTACACCTATATGTATTTCAAAGGCGACCCGCTGTATCCGTTTGGGTTTGGGCTGAGCTATACGACGTTCAAGTTTGCAAATCTGAAGACGAGTTCGGCGGAGCTGGCGAAAGATGGGACCGTAACTGTATCCGTGGATGTGACAAATACGGGCAGCCGGACTGGCGACGCGGTGGTGCAGCTTTACGTCAAGCACCTGCGCTCGAAAGTGGAGCGGCCGCGCGAGGAACTGGAAGGCTTCCAGCGGGTGACGGTGGAGGCCGGACAGACAAAGACGGTGGAGATTGCCCTGCCGGCCTCGCGGCTGGCGTATTGGGACGCGAAGGCTGGTGCGATTCGCGTGGAGGCCGAGCCGGTGAGCCTGATGGTCGGCGATTCGTCGGCGAATCTGCCGCTGAGCACGACGGTGAAGGTGCAGTAACGGCTATTCCTCTGCGCCTGGCTGCTGCACCGCCGGAGCCGTTGCGGCAGGGGTCCAGTTGTGGCCGCTGCTATTCAGGTTGAATCCTTTAAGGATGATGCGTGGGCGCTCGCCGCGCGTGTCCGCGTTTTCAATCTGAATGTGGAGGGTGCGGCGCTCGCCAGGCATGAGCGCGATGTAGTTGTCGTCGAAGAGGGCGGGCACGATGAGGTCGCCGGTTTTGTCGCGGACCACTTTGACGCGGACCAGCAGCGCCGGGGATTTTGAGATGTTGCGGAGGTCGGCAGTAAGGACCCATTCCGCGCCCTCGCGTTGGTTGTGGCTCTTTAGCGCGACGTTGACTTTGGGTAAGTCGCGGATACCGGTGTAGTCGTTCTCGGTGAGGCCGCGCAGATAGAAATTCGACGAGACGATTTTGCCGTTTTGCGAGAGCGTGANNGCGGATGAAGTGCGTCTTCGAAAGGCCTGCCGGGTATTCGAGGTGGATCGGCGTTGCGGTCGAGTCTTCCTTGCTGTCGAGGATCGCGGACTTTTCCCACTTCAGCGAGCCGTCGATGTTCAGCATCTCGGCGTGGGCAGTGAGGGCAGTTTGATCGCCTGCGCTGTCGTTCACCACTTCGACGGCGTCGGTCGAGGCGTTCCACTGGATGTGCAGCGGCTCGGCGCCCTTTTTCGCGCCGTAATAGCCAGCATCGGTGTCGTAGAAATAGTCGTAGGTTTGCCACAGCAATGAAGGCCACGCGGGATGGCTCATCCAAATGAGCAGCCCAAGGCGGTTTTTGCTTTGACCCTCGTACATGCCGCGATAGGCGTTGTAGTCGACCCACTGCGCGAGTTCCAGCCAGTCAGAGATGTTCGTCGCGCTGCCGTATTCCGCGTCGATTTCGCTGGGCGGGAAGTGAAATTCCGGAAACACGCTGCGGATGAAGTAGTCGTGCAGCGGCCACTGATGGCCCTGCGGCCACATCGCGGATTCGGGCATGGTGCGGTGGAGGGTTTCCATTTCGGGGACGTTGGGCGCGCCCATCTCGGAGTGGAATTTCACGGGAGCGTGGTCGAAGTAGTAGCGGAGCGGCTCAACGCGATACGGGCCGTGGCCGCTGACAGCGCCATCGGCGGAGCTGGAGATGTAGTGCGAGTTGGGCTCGAGCGTGGCGACGAGCGAGCGCAGGCCGTCGTCAATGGGCTTTGGCGGGAAGCCCTCATTGCGGCCGCAGAAGAGGCCGAGCGAGGCGTGATTGCGGATGCGCAGGAGATAGTCATTCGCGTTGGCGAGAAAGAGGGCGTTGTCGTCGGGGTCGGGGCCGTCCCAGGGATTGGCGAGCCAGAAATCCTGCCAGATGACGACGCCGTTGCGGTCGGCTGCGTCGTAGAAAGCTTCGTCGTCGGTCATGCCGACCCAGTTGCGGATCATGTCGAAGTGGAGATCGCGGTGGTAGCGCATCGCGGTTTCGTACTCGCGCGCGCGATAGCGCAGCATCGACTCGGAAAATCCCCAGTTGCCGCCGCGGGCGATGAAGCGGCGTCCGTTGGTCCATATTTTGAGAACGCCGCTGTCTTCGGAGTACGTGAACTGGCGGACTCCCACCTGGAAGGATTTCGAGTCGGAGACTGCTCCGTCGGAGGCGAAGGCAATGGTGACGGGATAAAGATTCGGGTCGCCGTAGCCGACCGGCCACCAGAGTTTCGGATTGGTGAGGTGGAGGGCGGGCTGCGTGGCGGGCGTGAGCTGGACGGTTTTGGTTTCTGATCCAGCCAGCGAAACGGGGACTTCGACCTGAACGTCGCCGAAGGTGACGCGCAGCGACCCGGCGATGGGCTGCGCGTCGTGGTTGTGCAGCGTGGCCTCGACGATGACGTCGGCGTGCGTGGTGTCGGGCAGCGGCAGCGTGGTGGAGACGAGGGGCGATTCGATGGAAACGGCACCGGTTGTGGTGAGTGAGACGTTGTTCCAGATGCCGTCATCGCGGCCACGGATGGTGGAGATCCAGTCCCAGCCAGCGGCGGCGTGAAAGGTGGGATTATCGCGGCCGAGCGCGCCGCCGTTGACGGTGCGTCCGGCTTTATCCTTCGTGCTGCCCGGATTGGCATTGGCGATCACTCGAACGGCGAGGGCGTTCTGGGCGCCGGGATGAATGAGGCTGGCGACGTCGAAGCGTCCGCGCATCATCCCGCCGTCGATGCGGCCCAGGTGCTGTCCGTTGAGGTAGATTTCGGCCTTCCAGTTGATGCCGTCGAAGTNNGATGATGGCCAGGGGCGAGCGCGGGGGCGACGAATTCGTCGCGATACCAGAAGTCCGCGCAGAAGAAAGAATCGGAGACGGCGTACTGGTTGTCGCCGAAGTCGGGGTCGACAATCGCGCCGTCGTTGAGATAGCTGGTGAGGACGGTGCCCGGAACCGTGGCGATCATCCAGCCTGAGTCGGAGTAGCCCGGTTGGGAGATGCGTTCGCCGTCGTTGGGGTCGAGTGAGGCGCGCTGGAGCTTCCAGGCGCCGCCGGTGAGCTGGAGGGAGCCATCCGCGGTTGGCTGCGCTGCGGGATGCGCTACCGGCATGGGACCGCCGCGTCCGTAGACCTCGAGCTCGCTGAGAATGTACGGGTCGCCGGCCTGCGCGGGTTTCGTCATCAGGATGCGAACGTAACGGCCGTGCGCGGGTTGGGCGAGGTGGATGTCATCCGTGGGGCCCGAGGGGTTGGCTGGCAGCGGCTGGAGGGTTTGCCAATTCGCGGCGTCGCCGGAGACCTGGATGGAGCCTTCGGCGGCGCGAAGAATCCACGCAAGGACCACGCGATCGAAGGTGCAGGGCGCGCCGAGGTCGACGTAGACCCATTCGGGGCCGCTGGGGGCACTCGGCAGAGCGCTCGGCAAAGCCGACATCCAGGCACTCATGAAGTGCTCGGGGCCAGCAACGTGAACTTCCCTGCCCTTGTCGAATGTCGCGAGCTCGGCGACACCCCAGGTTTTGATGCCGTCGGCGGAGAGCTCCACGCGGTAGTAGCGGTTGCGCGCGGGCGCAGTGAAGGGGATGGACTGCATGAAGCTGGGACCGGAGAAATGCATGCTCGGCCAGTCGGTGCCGGTGGAGCGCCCGACTTCGGTCCAATGCGTGTGATCGTCGGAGCCCGAGACGATGTACGTCCAGCCAGTAGCGGGCAGCTTGCTATTCATGCGGCGCAGCCAAAGGTCGGTGTGATCGAGCTCGGGAGGGTTCGCCCCGCCTTCGAGGTCGAACTCAACCCAGGGATGGTCGCCGGTGACGTCGATGGACGAAGTGATGTTGCCGTCGAGGAAGACTTCGCGCTGCTGCTTCGGGAGAACGCCGCCGCTCGAGGTGGAGGTGACGACATACTGCGGCAGAATCTGTTTCGGCATGGAGCCGGCCACGACCCATTGGTCGGGCGGCACTTCCATGCGGATGCCATCGGTGATGAGCTGCGCGGTGAGGTTGTAGTCATACGCGCTGGATTGATACGCGGGGCGATGGAGCGCGAGATTGCGGTAGGTGCTATCGATGACAAAGGTGGGGCCGGCGTATTCGGTGGGATCGCCCGGATAGACACCGGTGCCGCGCGTGTACTGCTGCTGCGCCCAGGAGCAGGAGACCAAAGCGGCGGCAAGGATCAGAAGAGCGAAGCGCTTCAAGGGTGGCTCCTTTTTTCGGCACAGATTCCGCCCGAATTGTACCGCCGTCCGGAACAGGGAGAACCCAACGTTGCCCACTGCAAAGTGTTAACCTTAACGGCTGGGCGGGTTGCGCCTCGAGAACAGAGCATGGCAGCCAGAGGATCGAACGTGTTGAGGGATTGGGTACGAATATCGGCGGGTATTTTTCTTTTTTGCGGCTGCGCGCAGGGGCAGTTCCTTCAGCAAAGTCTGAACATCGAGAAGCAGCTGCCGGACTCCGAGCGCGCCGTGATCGCGCGCCTCGAAAACCTGAGCCATCTGCCGCCGGGCGTGTGGCACAACCACGTGGGCGATCTGGCGCACGCTGAGGATCCCTCGGTCGATGACGNNCTTCGTGGCCGGTGGCGAAGCCGGATTCGACATATCCCGAACAGGCGCTTTGGTTCCGCGAATGGGTAGAAGTGCCGAAGAACCTCGACGGCTACGACCTGACCGGCGTGCGCATCTGGTTCCGGTTTGAGGCATGGGTCAACGGGCCACTTCCGCAAATCATCTACTTCAACGGCCGCCGCGTGGCGATGGGAGACGATCTGGAGCCGATCGTTCTGTTCGACCGTGCCCGGCCGGGGGATCGCGTGTTGATTGCCGTGAAGCTCATGGCGACCGTGGACCGGAAGCATTTCAGCGGAAGCCCGATGAGCATTTCGTTTTCGGGTGACCGCCCGAGCCCGCAGGATATCGGTGAGGAATTTCTCTCGGCGGCGGTGCTGATTCCGAGCCTGTCGAAGGACGCGGCGACGGATCATGCAACGCTGGACAAGGCGATCGGGCAGGTGGATCTCAAGGCGCTGGACAACGCGGATCAGCTGCAGTTCGATTCGTCGCTGCGCGATGCGGAGTCCACGATGGAAGCGCTGAACCCGATGATGAAGCAGGCGACGCTGCATCTGACGGGCAACTCGCACATCGACGCGGCGTGGCTGTGGCCCTGGACGGAGACTGTCGACACGGTGAAGAACACGTTCTCGACGGCGCTGCAGCTGATGAACGAGTATCCCAGCTATACCTACACGCAGTCCGCCGCGGCCTACAACGACTGGATGGCGCGCGATTATCCGGAGATCGACGCGCAGATCAAAAAGCGCGTCAAGGAAGGACGCTGGGAAGTGGTCGGCGGCATGTGGGTTGAGCCGGACCTGAACATGCCCGACGGCGAATCGACGGCGCGCTCGCTGCTGATTGGGAAACGCTGGTACCAGCAGCACTACGACGCGGATGTGCGGATCGGCTGGAATCCGGATTCGTTTGGTTACAACTGGCAGATGCCGCAGATCTACAAGAAGTCGGGCGTCGACTATTTCGTGACGCAGAAGATGGAGTGGAACGACACGAATAAGCTGCCCTTCAAACTTTTCTGGTGGGAATCGCCGGACGGCAGCAAGGTGCTGACGTATTTCCCACACGATTATGCGAATACGAATCTGAACCCCGTGCGGCTGTCGGTGGACCTGGCGCAGGCGCGGAAGTTCGCGCCGGGCATGACGGACATGATGGACCTGTTCGGCGTGGGCGATCACGGCGGCGGACCGACGCGCGCCATGCTGGATGAGGGGCTGCACTGGATGCCGAGCAGCAAGGTTGTGCCGAAGATGCAGTTCGGCTCGGCGCAGCCGTGGTTTTCCGCGATCGAGAAGCAGCTGGCGCCGCAGTCGCCGGAGTGGGATTACCGCAGCATCGCGCAGGGCTACCATGAACCGCCGCTGGTCGATGGAGCGATCGACATTCCGACCTGGAAGAGCGAGCTGTATTTCGAATACCACCGCGGGGTGTTTACGACCCAGGCGCAGCACAAGCGCAACATGCGGGAGAGTTCGGAGTGGGCGCTGAACGCGGAGAAATACGCGTCGCTGGCGTGGCTGGATGGAAACGAATATCCGGGCGATGCGCTGACCGAGGACTGGAAGAAGATCACCTTTAACCAGTTTCACGATCTCGCGGCGGGATCGGGCATTGGCGTGATCTACCAGGACGCGCAGAAGGACTACGACGCGGTGCGCTGGTCGACGAATGAGATTTCAGCGAAGGCGCTCAGGACGGTCGCGGCGCATATCGATACCCGCGTTTCCCTGGGCGTGCCCCTGCTGGTTTTCAATCCGCTGGCGTGGGCGCGGTCAGCAAATGTAACCGTCGATGTACAAATGCCGGCGACGACGGCGGATGTGTCGGTGGTGGACTCACGCGGAGTGGTGCTGCCGTCGGAGGTGCTGTCGAAGGATGCGACGACCAGTATGTTTCATCTGCTGGTGGAGGCGCGGGATGTGCCTTCGCTGGGATATGAGGTGCTGCACGTCGTGCCGGGGAAGAAGCCCTTTGTCAGCGATCTGAAGGTGACGGGGACGACGCTCGAAAACGCCGCGCTGCGCGTGGTGGTCGATCCGCAGACGGGCTGCATCACGACCCTGTACGACAAGAAGGCCGGGTTTGAGGCGCTGGCCAAGGGCGCGTGCGGCAATGAGCTGGAGGCCTTCAAGGACACGCCGAAGGATTACGATGCGTGGAACATCGATCCCGGGACGCTGGATCAGCCGCCGATGCGCATCACGGAAGCGGATTCCGTGCAGGTGATCGAGCACGGGCCGATGCGCGCGTCGATTCGGGTCGCGCGGCACTGGCAGAATTCAAAGTTCGTGCAGGACATCGTGCTCGATGCCGGATCGGACCAGGTTGTAGTGACGAACGACATCGACTGGCATGAGACGCACGTGCTGCTGAAGGCGGCGTTCGCGCTGTCGGCGACGAGTCCGTTTGCGACCTACGAGATTCCCTACGGGACGATTCAGCGCGCGACAACGCGCAACAACAGCTGGGAGAAGGCGCAGTTTGAGGTGGGTGCGCAACGGTGGGCCGATCTGGGGAATGCGCAGCACGGGTTCAGCCTGATCAACGAGTCGAAGTTTGGCTATGACGGCGTGGGCAATCTGCTGCGGCTCACGCTGCTGCGCTCGCCGGTCTGGCCCGATCCCAACGCCGACCGCGGGCAGCATCATTTCAGCTACGCGCTCTATCCGCACGCGGGCGACTGGAAGCAGGCGATGACGGTGCGGCACGGATTCAACTTCAATTACCACCTGAAAGCGATGCAGGTGGAGGCGCACACCGGTTCGCTGCCCGCGGAGCATTCGTTCGTCAGCATCACGCCGGAAGATGTGGTGCTGACCGCGATGAAGAAGGCGGAGGACAGCCACGCGCTCATCTTCCATTTCTATGAGTGGGCGGGGAAAGGCGGGAGCGTTTCGCTGCGCGTTCCTCCGGGCGCGACGGGAGCGGTGGAGACGAATCTGCTGGAGAAGCCGGAAGGAGCGGCGCTGCCGGTGCAGGGCGATCATCTGACGGTGCATTTCCGGCCCTATGAAATTGTCGCGGTGCGGGTGGATTATCCGGAAGCTGCGCGTTGACCGCGGTTCCGGGCGGCTTGATATACTCAGGAGGAACCAAGCGGGAGTAGCTCAGTGGTAGAGCATCGCCTTGCCAAGGCGAGGGTCGCGGGTTCAAGTCCCGTCTCCCGCTCCAGCCTGTGCCCGACGCGTTCTGCGCTGGTCGGTGGTTCCCCTTCGGGTTTAAGATTTCCTGTTCAAGGGCGCGGTACCCAAGTGGTAAGGGAGAGGTCTGCAAAACCTTTACGCGTCGGTTCGATTCCGACCCGCGCCTCCAAGTTTTTCCTGCTCACATTGCGAAGGATCTGGTCGTGATCCTCAGCCTCTGAGGAACCGGCGGGTCTGTTTTCGCGTACGCTCTTGCAGGATGAATCGACTCTACAGCTGGGCGTGGGTGGAGGCGCAGGTTGCCGAGACGGCCGCGGCGTGGAACGGCTGCTCGGGCGGGCAGGTTCCCGACGCGCCGCGCTACTCTCCGCGCGAGCAGCGGAGGCGAGAGCAGGCCTACGACGAGGGCCTGGAGGCGGTGGAGCATGAGCTGAAGAAGGCTCGCCGGAGCCGCGGCACGGGCTCGCGGCGCGAAATCCAGGAGCGCGTGACAGCGGCGTTCGCACGATTTTCGGCCGCGGCGCTGGATCTGGACGATGCCGCGATCGATCTGCTGACCGACGATTTTCTGCCCGCGGGCACGCAGCTGGCGCGATGGGCGCGGCAGTTCGATCCCAACCTGAGCATGCCCGACATTATCCAGGCGGCGCGCAATGCGTGGACCGCCTGCGGACTGCAGCCGCTGCTGGGCGAGCGCGTGGCGCTCACGCCGTCGATTCTCGGTTACAGCATGCTCTATCCCTACAGCGACAATTTTCTGGATGGTGAGGATGTAACGGCAGAATCGAAGCTGCGCTTCAGCCGGCGTTTTCGCCAGCGTTTGCGCGGCGAGATGCTGGCTGCCGCTGACGAGCGGGAGGCCGCGCTGTGGGCTCTGGTGGAGCTGATCGAGGGGCAGTATCCGCGCTCGCTCTATCCCGATGTCTTCGATTGCCTGCTGGCGATCCATCAGGCGCAGGAGCACAGCATTGCGCAGGTCAGGAGCCGCAGCTCCGAGACAGAACTGCTCCACGTGAGCTGCGCCAAAGGCGGCTCGTCGGTGCTCGCGGACGGAATCCTGGCGCGCGGCTGGCTGAGCGAGGAGGAGAGCCGCGTCTCGTTCGAATGGGGCGTGCTGCTGCAGCTGGGCGACGATTTGCAGGACGTACGCGAAGACATGAAGCGCGGATCCGCAACGCTGTTCTCGGGGCCGGCAGCACGCGGCGAGCTGCTGGATCATCGGGTGGTGCAACTGCTGCGCTTCAGCGAGCGCGTGAGCGATCGGATGGCGCGGCTGCCCCACGGCACCGCGATGCTAAAGGGATTATTAAGGATGAGCTGGCGGTCGCTGATCCTGATGGCGGTCGCCGCGTCGCACCAGCATTTTTCCCGAAGGTTTCTGCGGGAGGTTGAGCAGTTCTCTCCGTTCCGCTTCGGATTTCTGCGCGAGCGGCGCAGGAAACTCACCGGGCAGCGCGGCCTGTATGCGATGCTCTTCGATGCGTTTGTGGAGCCCGACGGGATTGGGGATCCTGCATTTACGGCTTCGCCCGCGGCAACCAACGTACCCTCCTGCGCGCTCCAGCCGGAAATTCCGCAGGCTTAGGCCGCACCGGCCGGGTGCGCCGGATCCGATGCGCAGCGGTCTCGTCGCTACAGCAGCAACTCCCAATACTGGCCGGTGAGCTTCTTGCCGAAGCTTGCGTGGTCTTCCTCGCGCACCAGCCTGTAGCCTTCGCGCTCGTAAAGGCGTCGCGCGGCGGTGAGCACGCTGTTCGTCCACAGCACGATGCGTTCCTGTCCAGACTGCCGCGCGAACTGCGTGCATTGCCGGACCAGGGCGCGACCCAGGCCGAGGCCGCGCGCGGTCGGCTCGACGAGAAGCAGGCGCAGCTTTGCGGTTCTCTCCGCGCTNNAAGATGCAGCCCAGAAACTCTCCTTCGCGCTCGGCTATCCAGCAGCGCTCACACTGCGGGTCGTATTCGTCGATAAAGTCGGCGGTGATGCGCGCGACCAGGGCTTCGAAGCGCTCGTCCCATCCATATTCCTGCGCGTAGAGCTCGCCGTGCCGATGCACCACCATCCCCATATCGCCGGGCCGATGCGTTCTCAATAGAAAAGGTGCGCGGTTCGGGTTCGCTTCCGGATCGAGGATTGTTTCGATCGACGTCATCGCCTGGACAAGCTTCCGCTGCTGTTCCTCACCCAGCGGCGCGAGCATCCCGGCGACCTGCTCCGTCGACCGCTGATCGAGCGCGGCAAATTCCCTTCGGCCCGCCGCGGTAAGCGAAATCATGTTTTGCCGCGCGTCGGAAGCCGAGGTGCGCCGGCGAATCAGCCCTTGCTGCTCGAATCGGGAGAGAAGACGGCTGACGTAACCGGGGTCGAGGCGCAGGCGCGCGGCAATCCCGGAAGCTGTGGGCCGATCGGACGTCGCAATTTCGTACAGCAGCCGGGCTTCGGCCAGGGTGAGCGAGCTTTTCAGCAGCCCTTCCTCGAGCGTGCCGATGTGCGCGGTATAGAAGCGGCTGAAGTGCCGCACAGCTTGTACCGACTCGTCGAGGGTGGTCATGGGTGTCGTGGCACGTTATGTGCCTATGGCAACTATATCATTGCCTTCAGCAATCAGTTTTCCCGATTTGATCTCCACGGTCATGAGGAGCCGAGCACCAACCGCCCCTTCCAGCCGTTACGACAAAAAAATAGCGAGCCGCGAAAAGTGAGGGTATAGTGGTCACCTGGCCGAAAGGCCGATTGCGCAAGTCCGGTCCATGTTCCCGGCAGTTACTCCCCATATTTCGGAAGTTGCCTGCGGGCAAAGAAAGGGATGGGTGACGTATGGCTTTTTGTGCGAAGTGTGGATCGTCGGTGGCGGATGGGGTCGCCTTCTGCCCCAAGTGCGGAGCACCCGTGGCCGGCACTGCGCCGGTGTCCGGCGGCTCGGTGGGGGCGCCGGCGGCGACCGGCCTGAGCGAGAATGTTGCGGCCATGCTGAGCTACGTCTTAGGCTGGCTGACCGGGATCATTTTCCTGGTGATTGATAAGCGGCCGTTCGTGCGTTTTCACGCCGCGCAATCCATTGTGGTTTTCGGCGCGCTCACCATCCTCCGCATCCTGCTGACGTTCTTCTTCCTGGGCGGCTACAGCTTCGGTCTGTTCTGGCTCTGGAGCATGCTCTCGCTGCTGCTGACCCTGGCGTTCTTCGTGGCCTGGATCCTGCTGATGGTGATGGCCTACCAGGGCAAGATGTTCGAGATCCCGATTGCCGCGGGCATCGCGAAGAGCATCGCGGGAAGCACAAAGGTCTAGCGACCTGGGCGAGTGGCTGGAGACGGCCCCGCGCCATCGCGAGGCTGCTTCGACTGTCTTCATGAATTGGTGCGGCAGGTCCGGCGCATGAGCCGGTTCCATTGCGGACTGCCGCCTTTACCGAGGAAAGTGAGAAGACTATGGCAAGCTTTTGCACGAAATGCGGCACAGCCAATACCGGAGACAATGCCTTTTGCACAAAATGCGGCGCGCCCGTCGGCGCGGCTGTGGGTTCGGTCTCCGCGGCGCCCACTTCGAACGCCCCCGTTGCCTTTGCTTATGCGCAGCCGGTAGCGCCGCCTGCAAAGGGCGGCAGCAGCGCGCTGAAGGTCATCCTGATCATCGTCGCCGTGTTCGTTGGCCTGGGCATTCTGTCAGTCTGCGCCGTTATGTTCGGAATCTGGCGGGTCTCGAAAGCGGTTCACGTCAGCAGCAATGGCGGCGTCACGGTCACCACACCATCGGGCACGTTGACAGCGGGCAATGCGGGCTCGGTGAGCTCATCGGACCTCGGCATCGACATCTATCCTGGAGCGACGCAGCAGCAGGGCGCGGTCCGCGTAAGCACGCCCAACGGTACGGCCATCACCGCCGCATATACGACGAGCGACTCGCTGGACAAGGTCGTGGATTTCTACAAGGGCAAGCTCGGGGCGAGCGCGTCGGTCTTCCAGAGCGACAAGAGCGCGGTGCTTTCCGAGACCAGCGACGACAAAAAGAGCAGCGTCATGGTCACCATCAGTACGGAAGGGACCAACGGCCAGACGAAGATCGCCATTTTGCATTCGACAAGCAGTGGCTCGTAGCCGCCGTCGCTAGCGCCGCTGGACCTGTGTTCCGCTTGCGACCTTCAACGCGAACAAGCTCGCCGGCAGGTGCGCGTTGTAGCGAATGTCGCTGTAGGCGGCGGTGTGCGAGTCACCGGTGGGCTGGAGCATGACCACCTTGAGCGAGATATCGCGGGTCGGATCGACCCAGATGGTCACGTGGCTGAAGTTGTTACGAACATTCGCCTGCTTTGAGACGAGGTCGAGTTTGGCGGTTTGGACGCCGTCGATGATTTCCATTCCCTGAAGAGTGATGTCCCAGGCGGCGGCCAGTTCTTTGCCGCTGGCGCCGAAACCCGTGGCGAGCAGGCTGTCGTACTCACCGCGATTGGCGCCCGNNCCGCCGAAAAGACGGTCTCCTGTTTCACAGCGGGCTGATAGTAGTTCAGCTCGCCATTCTTATAGAGGATGTCACGCTCGCCCTGTTGCCCTTTGTCGAGAACCATGGCCATCTCCATGGAAGAGCCAACGCGCCTGAATGCGGTGATCCCCTTTTGCGTTTCGTGATCCTGGACAACGGCGGTGTAGTTGTCGACGGTGATGGCTGCCTGCACATCCTGGAATTTCGCCGAGGAGGCGTCCATCTGAGCAAGGACCTTTTCCAGGTTCGCGTCCTGGGGCATGGCTGCTCGGGCCGCGAACAAAACCAGCACCGCACTCCAAACTCGTATCGATTTCATGAACTGGGCACGTTCCTCCTGAACCCGTATGGTTAGGATGCGCTTCAGCGCCTGCGAACAGGCCGGATTCGCACTACCGGTGAGCCCACACACGCCAGGCGATCACGCTGCCGCCAATCTCCTTCACCGCCTCGCGGCGATCAATGGTGATGGGACCTGAAGTTGCGGCGATGGCACTTGCCAGCTCCTGATCGGTGGGCTCGCCTCCCTGCGTCCGGAGTTGCTCAACGGGAACCTCGTAGATCATCCCGCCCGCCGGATTGACGGAGGCGCGAATCTCGTTGGCCGGCCAGTCCGGCTTGGGGCGATCGCCATAGTTGATGTAATGCGGCGTGATGAAGATGAAAGCCAGGATCAGCGTCACCATGACGTCGAAGTGGACGCTGCCCCGCTCGTGCGTCCACCAGAAATAGCTCTTCAGCGTTTTTCCGACGCTCACGGTCTATGCTCCTGCGCGCGATTCGATCATGCGCTGTCCGCCCATATAGGGTACCAGCGCGTCGGGGACGCGGACACTTCCGTCGGCCTGCTGGTAGTTCTCGAGGATGGCGAGCCAGGTGCGCCCCACCGCGAGGCCGCTGCCGTTCAGCGTGTGCACGAAGGCTGTCTTGCCCTGGCCTTTCGGCTTGTAGCGGATGTTCGCGCGGCGCGCCTGAAAGGCGTCGAAGTTGGAGCAGGACGAAATCTCGCGGTAGAGATTCTGCCCCGGGAGCCACACTTCGAGGTCGAAGGTCTTCGCGGAACTGAAGCCGGTGTCGCCGGTGCAGAGCAGCATCCGGCGGTAGGGCAGGCCCAGGCGCTCCAGGATCGTCTCCGCGTTGCGGGTAAGCTTCTCGTGCTCCACGTCACTGTCTTCGGGACGCGTGAACTTCACCAGCTCGACCTTCTGGAACTGGTGCTGGCGAATGATGCCGCGCACGTCCTTCCCATAGGAGCCGGCCTCAGAGCGGAAGCACGGCGTATACGCGGTCAACAATATGGGCAGTTTCGCTTCGTCGAGCGTCTCGTCGCGATAGAGGTTCGTCACCGGGACTTCGGCCGTGGGGATGAGCCAGTGGTCGTTGTCGCGATATTCGCCCGGCACGAGACCCTCCGCGTCGGTGCAGCGGAAGAGGTCTTCGGCAAACTTCGGGAGCTGGCCGGTTCCGAACAGCGATTTGCTGTTCACCATGAAGGGCGGCAGGACTTCGGTGTAGCCGTGCTCGCGCGTATGAAGGTCGAGCATGAATCCGATCAGCGCGCGCTCGAGCTTCGCGCCGTCGCCCCAGTAGACCGCGAAGCGAGCGCCGGAAATTTTCGCCGCGCGTTCCAGGTCGAGGATGCCGAGCTGCGCGCCCAGTTCCCAATGTGGTTTCGGCTGAAACGAATATTCAGGGATCGTCCCCCAGCGCTTCACCTCGACGTTCTGCTGCTCGCTGCTGCCAACGGGCACTTCGTCGCGCGTGAGGTTGGGGATGCGCGTCAGGATGGCGCGCAGCTCGGTCTCGGACTCGGCGGCGGCAGTTTCCAGCTCATCCATGCGCGTTTTCAGCGCGCGGGTCTCGTCCATCGGGGCGCTGGCGTCCTGGCCGGACTTCTTCAGGCGCGCGACTTCCTCGGTGAGCTTGTTGCGCTGCGCTTTCAGCTGTTCGGCTTCTGTGATGCGCTCGCGGCGGCGCAGATCGAGCTCCCGAAAATCTCCCAGCAACGCAGCGGGATCCTGTCCGCGCTCGCGCAGCTTTTTCTCCACCAATTCCAGATTTGTCCGTACAAAACCAAGGTCGAGCATAGGTATCCAGACTATCAGCGAGGCCGGTCAATCCAGCCGAACCAGCCAGGCTTCGCCCTCGGCGGGCTGCAGGCTGTGTGCAATCGCGACGGCAATCGTGCGGTCGTCATTTTCCGGGCGGATACGCACCCAATAGCCGGTGGGCCCGGCAAACTCGATGACATTCGCGGTCCGGTACTGCCGCTGCAGCTCCGATTGCAGCCGCAGAGCGGAGCCCTGGTGCACGAACGCGCCGATCTGCACGCACCAGCGGCCGCCTTCGTCCATGGGTTTGGGCGTGCTGAAGACGTCAATTCGCACTTCGCCGGTGCCGGCCCGCCACAGACCAACAGCTTTGGCCGCACCGACGGAGAGGTCCAGGATGCGCCTCGCAACGAATGGCCCGCGATCGGTGACGCGCATGACCGCAGACTGGCCGGTCTTCACGTTGGTCACGCGGATCAGTGAACCCATGGGCAGCGTGCGATGCGCCGCGGAGATTCCGTTCTCGTCGTAGACCACGCCGTTGGCGCCCACGCGGTTGTGGTAAGGCGGCCCATACCAGCTCGCCATCCCCGTCTGCGAAGAAATGGGCTGATGCGTGTCGACAAACTGCTCGTCCGCGGTGAGCGACGGAACCGGAGCGGGAGCAGGCGGCGGAGGCGCCGGAGCCGTTTCCGCTGGCGGTGCGGGTGGAGGCGGCGTGTACACCGCTTCCTGCTTGTGCGAGCAGCCGGCCGCAAGGAACAGCACGGCGCAGAGGGTCAGGGCACGGGAGGAACTGCGTGCCGAAGGGGTGAATTCGCCGCAGAGGGGGAAGGTTCTGCTCATCATCGCTACGGCTGTGCTTTGCGACTGCGTTCGAGGTGATCGGCCAGCCGCGCCAGTTGCTCCGCCGCGATGCGCAGCGCCCTGGTGGAGTTTTCCCGCACCTCGGGCACCACCTTTTCGTTGAGAAACGTGATGACCCGCTTCACGTCTTCCTCGAGTCGTTCACTGCATCCGCCAAAGTGCTCATCCAGTTTGCGCCCCACGTTTTCGAAGCGGCCGCTTGCCTGCTCAGTCATATTGGCTCCTGCCTTGCTGCTGCATTCAGTATTGCGATGCGGGATGCGCCGGTCAATCGTACGCCCGGCCGTCCCGCCCAAACTGTAACAGTGGATGCGAAAAACACCGCGCATGCATCCCAAAGCCCTGAAATCCCTTCCAAGCTGTTGAACCGCCGGGAGCCCTCTGAAATCCCTTTGGCCAATCTGCCTGGTTCTCCCGTTCGCGCCAGCACTGCTCCCTGGGGCCCCGGCGGCGGCGCAAACATCGACGACCCTGCCCGATGCGCCCCTGCCACGGGCTTTCTCCGCGGCCGTGCATGAACCGGCAAGCGATGCAATCGCCCTGCCGGCCGCCGGCCCGCAGGATCAGAACCCTCCGGCCCATGCCGATCCGCAGGCGGCCAGCCCCATCAATCATGCTTCCTATGAAAAGCGAAAATGGGCGCAGTATGTGGACCCCGGCGAGCGCATCCCGCCCCTCTATCCGGAGGACAAATGGGTTTTCTGGCTGCATGAAGAGGCGCGCGCGTCGTCGGCTATTCCGGCGCTGATCTCGGCGGGCTATGGACAACTGACTGATACGCCGGCGTACGGCAGCGACAGCGGGGCGTTCGGCGATCGGGTCGCCGCGGCTCTGGTGCGCCAGGCCACGATGCGTTTTTTCTGCAGCAGCCTGTTTCCGGTGTACACCCGCGAAGACCCACGCTATTTTCGCAAGGCCTCCGGCAGCTACCTCGCGCGCGCCGGCTGGGCGGCGGAGCGGGCCTTGGTTACCCAGAAAGACAGCGGCAGCCACGGCTTCAACTTCTCTGACGTCTTCGGCCACCTGGCGGCTTCGGCCCTGACCCCGGCTTATTATCCGAGCAAGAGCCGCAATGTTCACGTAGTGATGCAGACCTGGGGGACGTCCATTGCGGGCGCCGCCGGCAACAACCTCTTTCTCGAATTCTGGCCCGATGTGGCCAACCTCTGGCATCTTCATAAACAGCACACGGATTGATCTGGAATGCGCTGACGTTCGTCTGTAACCTCAGAGAGAGCGGGCGAGCAGGCAGTGCGGCTCCGCGCCCGCAGCCGGGAGGGACATCCAGCGCAAATGCTGTCAGCCAGACTGCGAGGATCCCGGAGACCACCGATCAGGGGAACAGTACCGCGAACACGCCGTCCCCGGATGCTCACATGGAACTCTCGTGTTCTGCTCTGTCGCGTTCTCCTTGCCTCGGCGGTCACAGGCTGGGCGCAGTCCGCATTGCCGGATGCTCCAACACCACGGTCCGAAATGGCCAGCGTTCCCGCTGCCGGCAATGCACCCTGGCTGGCGTCGACAGCCCTCGGCGAACCGGCAGCCGCGCAGGAGACATTTCCTCCCGAGGCAAAACCGCTGCCCGGCCTGAGCGTGCCAGGACTGGAGCCAACCTACGTTCCTCTGCCCAAGTGGTGCACCGCGCACGCCTGTACTCAAGCCGCTCCGCTGCGTACCTGCTGCGAGCCCGATCGCGACGTCTTCAGCGCTTACCTCAAGCAGGACGCTATCCATATTTATTCGGCGGCCGAGCTGGGGCGCATCGCCATCCACGGTGTGGTCGATCCCTTCAACCTGCTCACCATCGGCGGCACATCGGTTCTCACCGTGGCAACCGATTCGCATTCCCCCTACGGTCCCGGCTTCTGGGGCTGGGCGAAGCTGAGCGGCGTCACCCTCACCGAGGATATGACCGGCGAATTTGTAGGCACCTTTCTCATCCCCGCCATCGACCATCAGGACCCGCACTACCACCGCATGCCCAACGCGTCGTTGAAGAGGCGCATCCTGCATGCCGCGTACCAGCCCTTCTGGACCACCAGCGACACGGGCAAGGGCATGGTGAATTACTCCACCGTCGTCGGCTCCATCGTCGACGAGGCGGTCGACGTTAGCTATGTCCCTTATCAGGAACAGGGATGGGGACCGGGGGCGGAGCGCATCGCCAGCGGCTGGGCCAGCGATCCCATCGGCAACTTCGTCACCGAGTTTTTGCCCGACGTTGCCAGCCACGTCAACTTCAAGGTCGTCTTCATCCAGCGGATCGTGAACCGCGTCGCGCTGGAGGATGGCGGCGGATCGTAAGCCGGGGCGAGCATCGTCCGCATGCGTGGTCAGCGCGGATTCGGGAAAAACCTCGGCGTCCCGCCTGGCAGCCACGGATCATAATGCGCAGCGAATTCCGCGCGCTCTTCTGTTGAAGGATGGCTGTAGGTCCAGAACTTCACGAAGCGGTTCGGAGCCGGATCGTCGAGCCAGACCATCGCGTCGCTGCAGAAAGAACTCACCGTCGCCGCCTGAGCATCCGGAACCAGCCCGTGAATCACTTCCTGGCCGTAAACGTCGGCCTGATGTTCGATGGCGCGGCTGAAGGCGGTGCCGATGGGCTCAGCCAAAAAGCCGAGAACCGTCACCAGCAGCAGAACCAACCCGAGCGACGACCAGCTCTCCACCGCGTCGATGCCCCACCCTGCTCCGCGCGTCCGCACCAGCCAGCGCACCAGGCGAAACGCAATCCAGTAGAAGACCAGAATGACCACCGCTGAGAACGCGATTCCCTTCGCGATGTGGTGCAGCACGTAGTGCCCCTGCTCATGTCCGTAGGTGAAGAGAATCTCGTTGGGCGTCTCGATCCGGATCGTCGTGTCCCACACCACGATGCGCTTCGATGCGCCGATCCCGGTGACGTACGCATTCGCGCCGGTATATCTACGGCTGGCGTCCATCAGAAAGATGCGGTCCGGCGGAATCTGCAGACCGCCGCGGGCAGCAACCCGCTCCAGTTGCTCGACCAGGGCGGGATCGGTGTTGGCGAGCGGCGTGAAGTGGTTGAAGAGCGGATCGACGACGAGCGGCGCGGCGAAAGTGAGCAGCACGACAACCGGCACGGCGAAGACCCAGAACCAAAGCCACCAGCGCCTCGGAGAACGCCGCATCAGCGCGTAGAGGATGCCGAGCACCACAATGCCGAGAAGCAGCGTCAGCACCGTGGATTTCAGCCAGTCCACCCACCATGCGGACCAGCCTTCGATCGAAAGTCCGAAGCGCAGGCTTACGCGATGTCCCAGAAGCGATGCCGGAATCTCCAGCGCGCTGAGAATCAGCAGCCAGAGCGGTGCAGCGACCAAACCCTGCACCCACACTCGGGAGGAGACCCGCGAAGCCAGCCGCGCAATCCCCGCACCCGTCCGCAAACGCACCAGCAAAACCAGCGTGAGCACCAGCCACGCTGTTCCGCCGAAATATATCCCTGTACGCCAGTGGCTCAGCGCAACAGCCTGCGCCAGCTTGTCAGGTGGGAGTCCGCAGAGCGGACTTCCCGCAGTGCTGAGCAGGAATGCCGCGCTAAAGATTGAAAAGCTCCCGCAGCCGGCGGGTCTGCGCGCGGCTTACCGGAATTTCCGTCTGCTTCTTGTCGGCCATGCGCAGCTGATAGCTCGACTTGAACCACGGAACCACCTCGCGGATGTGGTTGATGTTCACCAGAAACGAACGGTGGGCGCGCCAGAAAACCGCGGGATCGAGCAGGTCGAAGAGCTCCTCCAGCGTCCGGCACTTCGACTGCCCTTCGATGGAGGGCGTCACCACGGAGATAACGCCGTCGTCGATCGAGGCGAAGCAGATGTCCTTCTGATCGACGAGCAGGAGGCGGCTGCCGGCCTGCAGCACGATCTTGCCGCTGTGCGGCTTGGGCGCCTGATGCTGCTCGATCAGCCGGAGCAGCGTATCCACGCGCAGATCGGTCGGGGCCAGCTTCGGTTCGCCGCTCGGGCCGGCTTCCTGCAGCCGCTGGCGCGCGCGTTCCACCGCCTGCAGCACACGATCGCGATCGAAAGGCTTCAGCAGATAGTCGATGGCGTTGACGTCGAAGGCGCGCACCGCGTACTGATCGAACGCCGTCGCGAAGATGATCTGCGGCAGCTGCTCTCCCTTGCCCAGTTCGATCAGCTTCTTCAGGACCGCGAACCCATCGAGGCCCGGCATCTGCACGTCGAGAAACACCACGTCAGGGTGATGAGTGCGGATCAGATCGACGGCCTCGACGCCGTTCTTTCCTTCCGCGAGAACTTCGACGCTGCCCGCGGTGTCGAGCAGATACTTCAGCTCTTCGCGTGCCAGTTCTTCGTCATCGACAATGAGGGCGGTGATGGACATGCGTGCCCCTTGAGTATAGAAGGTTGGGTGCGGTGTATCCATCGCAAACGGGAACTCCACGGGGCGAACGTGCAGGTCATTCGCGGGCTTTCGCTGCTTGTTTTAGCTTCCCTCTACTGACTGTAGTCAATATGTCCCCTTCCCAACTCAGTACCCTTAGGCCGCAAATCGGGCGCAGGAGAAATGCTGATTTTGCTTCCCGCTACAAAATCCTTAATGTGAAGCATCCTGTAGCGACGTGGATATCCGTTCAAGTAGCGGACAGGGTCGTATCCGGCCGCAATCATCCAGCCACAATCGAGCTCCCTGACGATCCAGGAGGCGGAAGCCGTGCAATCGGCGCTGTGGTATTTCGTTCAGGGCGGCTCCCGCCATACCGCCACTCGACTCCGGATTCGACGATCCCCTTGGAATGCTGAAGGATTGCCATCGGCGCATCGAGCACTTCCTCAAAATCCTTTGCGTGGTTTTGCGCCAATTTGTACCGCCATGGAATCCCTCCCTCCGTATTTTGATTCGATGATGCGCCAGGCCGGACCTCAACCGCAGCTCTCCTCCATCTCGATGGCGCGCGGGAACAGAACATTGTTTTCAAGATGCACATGCCGATGCAGATCGCTCTCAAATTCCGCGAGCCCCTGATAAAACCCCCGGTAGGTAGGGCAGGCGCCTTCGGGCGCGGTGTAGTCGTGGCTCAGCGCGCGAATCCGCGCCAGGATTTCGCCTGCCGCGTCATGCTCGGCCATCATCACGCGAATCGGGTTGCGGACGGCGCCGAAGCAGCCCAGCGATCGCGGCCCGCACGTGGCCAGATTCCTCTCCAGATTCGTGATGTAAGGAAAGAGCATCGCCTCTTCCTTGCCGAGGTGCTCGAGCAGGTCATCGCCGGCGGTTTTAATCAGTTGCTGGATCTGTGGCAGTTCGGGGCGATCGTCTCCGTGCCGTGCAACGACTTTCGTGGCGAACTGCCAGAGTCGCGGAATCTCCCGCCGCACATACTCGTGATGCGTGGTCACGATGTGTTCGCACAGCGATTCCAGAGGAGCTGTCGCCCAGTCGGTGCTCGCGTCCTTCGAAGCATCCGTGCTCTCAAGGGCGGCCAGGACCGACTGCAGGTCGAGTGAGCGCTCAGCGCACGCCTGAGCGAGCGGTTTGCGCCCGCCACAGCAATAATCAATCCCCAATCGTTCGAAGACGCGAATCGAGGCGGGTTGGTCCAGAGCAATTTCGCGGACGGTCGTTTCTGCGGTTGCCATTTT
>PKVY01000081.1:0-225749 GCA_003131625.1 Acidobacterium sp.
AAGACCGGCGGCAATGTGGCGGCGGCGAAGACCGTGGGCAAGGCCATTGCGGAGCGCGCCAAGGCCAAAGGCGTAACCAAGGTTGTGTTTGACCGCGGCGGGTATATCTACCACGGGCGGGTGAAGGCGCTGGCGGATGCGGCGCGCGAGGCGGGATTGAAGTTTTAAAGGCAGCTCTCCGCTGTCAGCTCTCAGCTATCGGCTGGAGCGACAGTCCTGGAGCTGAAAGCTGATAGCTGAAAGCTGGTTTAAAGAATGCAAACAGTAATCAAGAAGCTCGATGCGAATTCGTTTCAGTTGAAGGACCAGGTGGTGGCCATTAACCGCGTCACCAAAGTGGTGAAGGGCGGCAAGAACCTTTCTTTTGCGGCGCTGGTAGTAGTGGGCGATCCGTCGGCCGCGGTGGTGGGCCATGGCGCGGGCAAGGCCAAGGAAGTGCCGCAGGCCATTCGCAAAGCGATTGAGTCAGCGAAGAAGAATCTGATCAAGGTGAACTTGACGCAGACCAGCATCCCGCACCTGGTGCTGGGGCGCTACGGCGCGGGCAAAGTGTTGCTGAAGCCGGCTCCGGAAGGCACGGGCGTGATTGCCGGCGGCGCGGTGCGGGCGGTGATGACCTCGGCGGGCGTGCAGAATGTGCTGACCAAGAGCCTGGGCACGGCGAATCCGCACAATGTCGTGAAAGCCACCTTCGACGCGCTGGTGCAACTCCGCGATCGCAACGAAGTGGCGGCGATGCGCGGCAAGCAGGTGCAGGAGATTCAGTGATGGCGGAGACGAAGGCAGTGAAGACAGCGAAGCAGCCGGCGGCGACGAAGGCTGTTCACGAAGGCAAGGTTCCGGCGAAACCGGCCGCGAAGGCGACGATCCAGATTCAGTATTTCCGGTCGATGATCCAGGCGCCGGTCAAGCACAAGCGGGTGATCAAGGGTTTGGGCTTTACGCGGCTGAACCAGGTGGTGGTGCGGGAAGATACGGCATCGATCCGGGGCATGGTAAATACGGTGCCGCATTTGGTGCGGATCGTGAGTTAAGACAGGGGATAGGGTATAGGGGATAGGGTATAACGCGGTCGACGATGGGAACAGAAGTCGCTATAACCTAAACCCTATTCCCTACACCCTGAAATCAAGCGAGTCGTCCGGTGAGATTCCGGGCGGCGTTGAGCGAGGACAGAAATGAATTTATCGAATCTGCGAGCGCCAAAGAAGGCGAATCGGAATAAGAAGCGCATCGGGCGCGGCATGGGATCCGGAACCGGCAAGACCTCCGGACGCGGACACAAGGGCCAGGGATCGCGTTCAGGATCGAGCCTGATGCGCGGTTTTGAAGGCGGCCAGATGCCGCTGCATCGCCGTCTGCCGAAACGCGGCTTCACGAACATTTTCCGCACCGAGTACACGGTGGTGAATCTCGATCGGCTGGCGGAGCTGGGCGAGAAGGAACTGACGCTGGAGAAATTCACGGAGCTGGGGCTGGTGAAGAAGCGGAACGGGCTGATTAAGATTTTGGGTGATGGGGAACTGAAGGGTGCAGTGACGGTCCATGCGCATAAGTTCTCGAAGTCCGCGCAGGAGAAGATTGAAAAGGCCGGGGGCAAGGCGATTGTGCTGGGCGGAGAAGTCACGGCGAAGCCCGCGGGCAAGCTCCGGAAGAAGACCGAGAGAAGCTAGCCAAAGGCGAAGAGCCTATGATGAGAACACAGACTCATGTTTGAAAAGTTCCTGAATATCTTCCGCGTTCCCGACCTGCGCAGACGTGTGCTGTTTACCCTGGGCATTCTGGCGGTGTACCGGTTAGGCGCGCACATCACCACGCCGGGCGTGAACGTAGCGGCGCTGGAGAATTTCTTCAACAATCAGGCCGGTTCCTCTCTGGGACTGGTCGACTTGTTCAGCGGCGGCAACCTGCGGCGGCTGACGGTGTTTGCGCTGGGCATCATGCCCTACATCACGGCCTCGATCATCTTCCAGTTGCTGACTGTGGTGTATGAGCCACTGGCCAAGCTGCAAAAAGAGGGCGAGATCGGGCGGCGGAAGATCACGCAGTGGACCCGGTACGTCACGGTGGGCCTTGGTGTGATCCAGTCGGCGGCCATTGCGATCGCGCTGCGCAGCTCGTCAGGGAACCTGGTGCTCAATCCGGGACTTGGTTTTATCGCGATGACGGTGATCACGCTGACGGCGGGTACGACGTTCATCATGTGGCTGGGCGAGCAGATCACGGAACGCGGCATCGGAAACGGGATGAGCCTGCTGATCTTCGCGGGCATCGTGGTGGGCCTGCCGCGCGGCATCGCCGATCTGATCAGCACGGCGCGATCGCAGAGGTTTGGAGTGTTCACGGTTCCAGCGCTGATCCTGCTGGTGGTCGCGATGGTGGCCATCGTGGCGTTTATCGTCTTCGTGGAGCGCAGCGAGCGGCGCATTCCGGTGCAGTACGCCAAGCGGATCGTGGGGCGGCGGCTGATGGGCGGCCAGTCCACGCACCTTCCGCTCAAGGTGAACTCGGGCGGCGTGATGCCGATTATCTTTGCGGCGTCGGTGTTGTCGGCGCCGATGCTGTTTGGGCAAGCAGCATTCGTGAAGAACAGCGCGTGGCTTTCGCGCACCTTCGACGCGCTGCGGGCAGGCGAGCCGGCCTACGAGCTGCTGTACATGATCTCGATCGTGTTTTTCGCGTATTTCTACATCTCGATCGTGTTCCGGCCCGACGATATCGCGGATAACATGCGCAAGTACGGCGGGTTTATTCCCGGGATCCGGCCGGGGCGGCGGACTTCGGATTACGTGAACGAGATCCTGACGCGCATCACGCTGGTGGGTGCGATTTATCTGATTATTGTGGCGATCATCCCGCAGCTGATGATCAGCGGCATTCACCTGAACCATCTTTGGCTGGTGGGGCGGTTCTTCGAATCCATGCCGCTGTGGGTGACGAACGGCATGGGCTTCAATTTCTATTTTGGAGGCACATCGCTGCTGATCGTTGTAGGTGTGGCGATGGATACCGTGAATCAGATCGAGTCGCAGCTGATCATGCGGCACTATGAAGGATTCTCTCCGAAGAGCGGAAGAATTCGCGGAAGGCGGGCCTGGTAATGGCATTGGCAGTGGCGGATGCGCACGTGGACGTGAGTGGGTCGTTAAAAGGAAAGCCGGGGCCGATTCTTCTGTTGGGCGCCCCGGGAGCAGGCAAGGGAACACAGGCGAAAGATCTGGCGGCGAAGTGGGAAATTCCGCAGATTTCTACCGGGGATTTGCTGCGCACCAACCGCGATCATGGAACGCCGCTGGGAATGAAGGCGAAGCAGATCATGGACGAGGGCAAGCTGGTTCCCGATGACCTGGTGAACGAGATGGTAGCCGAGCGGCTGAAGCAACCGGACACGGCGAACGGTTACATCCTCGACGGGTATCCGCGGACGCTGGGGCAGGCGAAGTGGCTGGATGAGCACGTGGGGGCCGATGCCGGGGTGCTTCCGGTGATTGCCGTGAGCATCCAGGTCGGCTACAATGAATTACTGCGCCGAATAACCGGGCGGCGCAACTGCCCAGTCTGCGGGACGATTTACAACATCTACCTGCAGCCGCCGAAGGTCGATGAGAAGTGCGACCTGGACGGCACACCTCTGGTGCGGCGCTCAGACGATACTGAGGAAGTGTTCAGGGAGCGGATGCGGACCTACGATTCGCAGACGGCTCCGGTGGTGGAGCATTACCGCGCTCAGGGAAGATTCGAAGCAGTAGATGGCAGTAAGCCGGTAAACGCAGTGGCGGCTGAAGTGGAAGCCGCAGTGGCGCGCCTGAGGGGTTCAGGCACGGAGAAAACAGAGAAGCAGAACCGAGTTTAAGGATAACGATTGTCGAAGGAAGACGCGATTGAGGTCATGGCAACGGTTCTCGAGACGTTGCCCAATGCGATGTTCAAGGTGAAGCTGGAGAGCAGCGGCGGGCACCAGGTATTGGCCCACGTCTCGGGACGCATGAGGAAGAACTTCATCCGCATTCTTCCCGGTGATCGCGTGGCCGTGGAGTTGAGCCCGTACGATCTGAATCGTGGGCGGATTGTGTACCGATATAAGTAGCTCGCGGAGCGAGCTACAGCCGTTAGCCAGTAGCCGGTAGCGAAAAGCTGAAAGTTGGGAGTTTATGAAGGTTCGGGCATCGGTTAAGAAGATTTGCGATAAGTGCAAGGTCATCCATCGCCGCGGAGTGGTGCGGGTGATCTGCGTGAATTCGAAACACAAGCAGCGGCAGGGATAAGACAGGGTGCAGGGTACAGCGTACAGGGTGCGGAAAGCCGGCGGCCTGTAGCTGGTAGCCAGTAGCAAAACTTGTTGAGCTGAGCTTCCTGAGAAGCAGGGGCGAGTTAGCCGAAAGTAAGGCTTGCGATGAACCCCGAGGTTGTTTCCAGGCTCTCCACACTCCGGTACGGGATTCGGCCGGAATAACCGCTCCGGGATAATTTCCGGAGCAACACGAAGGACACCGTATGGCACGTATTGCAGGCGTCGATCTTCCCCGCAACAAGCAGGCAAGAATCGGGCTGACGTACATTTACGGGATCGGCAATCCGCGGGCTCTGAAGATACTGGGCATCGCGCATGTGGATCCGTTCAAGAAGATTCAGGATCTGGGCGAGGACGAGGTCAATCGCATTCGCCAGGTCATCGAAGAGCAGGGCGATGTGGAAGGCGATCTCCGCAAGGACACCACCATGCACATCAAGCGGCTGGTGGACATCCAGTCGTATCGCGGGCAGCGGCATCGTCGCGGCCTTCCGGTACGCGGCCAGCGCACCCACACCAATGCCCGCACCCGCAAGGGACCGCGTAAGGGCACGGTGGCCAACAAGAAGAAAGCGAGCGCGAAGACCTAATGGCGGACCAGAAACCGGCAAAGACAGCTACGGGCAAGGCCGCGCGGAACAAGAAGTTCAAGAAGCGCGAGCGCAAGAATGTGCCGTTCGGCCTGGTGCACATTCAGGCGACGTTCAACAACACAATCGTTACGATAACCGACCAGCAGGGCAACACGCTGTCGTGGAAGAGCTCGGGTTCGCTGGGCTTTCGCGGATCGCGCAAGGGCACGCCGTTCGCGGCGCAGCAGGCGGCCATGAATGCGGCCAATATGGCGCGCGATCACGGGGTGCGTTCGGTGGATGTGCGAGTGAGCGGGCCGGGTTCTGGCCGCGAGTCCGCGGTGCGAGCGCTGGCGGCTGCGGGCATCGATGTGCGGTCGATTCGCGACGTCACACCGATTCCGCACAATGGGTGCCGGCCGCCGAAGAGACGGCGCGTTTAAGCAGGTTACAGGTTACAGGTTGCAGGTTACAGAACCTGAGAGCCTGTGCCGAAACGCCTGATTTTGCGGGCGATGCTGTAAACTAAGGATGGACCGGGACGAAGGATTTTGATCCGTAAACCGGTCGGCCTCTGAATTAAGGAGAATGCATTGGCACGTTATACGGGACCTGTCTGCCGGTTGTGCCGGCGAGAAGGCATGAAGTTGTTCCTGAAGGGCGCGAAGTGTTTCACGGACAAGTGCCCGATCGAGAAGCGCAATTTTGCCCCGGGTCAGCACGGCCGCGATCGCAAGGCGAAGATTGTGGGCTACGGCCTGCAGCTGCGCGAGAAGCAGAAGGCGCGCCGCATCTACTTTGCCCTCGAAGGGCAGTTCCGCGCCTATTACGAGAAGGCTGCGCGCACACCCGGCGTGACCGGCGAGTTGCTGCTGCAGCAGCTGGAGCGGCGTCTGGACAACGTGACCTTCCGACTTGGCTTCGCGAGCTCGCGGCGCCAGGCTCGGCAGCTGGTTCGCCACGGACATATTGAAGTGAACGGGCGCAAAGTGAACATCCCTTCGTTTCAGATTGGGGTGGGTGACGAGATCAAGATACGTCCGAACAGCACGAAGCTGACGCTGGTGGAGAGTTCGCGGGAGTTCGCGAGCCATCAGCCGGCGCCGACCTGGCTGAGCATCGATCCGAACGCCCTGAGCGGCAAGGTGCTGTCGTTGCCGAAGAGGGAAGACATTAACCTGCCGGTGAACGAGCAGCTGATCGTGGAACTGTACAGTAAGTAACAGAGTTTAGGGATTAGGGATTAGCAAACCCGGTCCTGACGCAGTACCGCCGCAAGGCGCAAATCTAATCATGGAGTGAAACGGCACAGCCGCTGCAAAATGCTTCGCGGCGCTCGCTGTGCGGAGATATCGATATGCTTTGGAGAGGATTTCAAAAACCCAAGCGTCTGGCCGTGGATACGGAGACGCTCACCGAGAAATACGGCAAATTCAGCGCGCAGCCGTTCGAGCGCGGATTCGGCACCACCGTTGGCAACGCGTTGCGGCGGACGCTGCTTTCATCGATTGAAGGCGCCGCGGTCACCGCGGTTCGGATCGAGGGAGTTCTGCACGAATTCCAGTCGATCGCGGGCGTAGTGGAAGATGCGACCGACATTCTGCTGAACCTGAAGCAGATTCCGTTCAAGCTGAACGGAGACGGCCCGAAGGCCCTTTATCTGAATGCCGAACAGCCGGGAGCCGTGACCGCCGGGATGATTGAAGCCGACGGGGACGTGGAAATTCTCGACAAGGATGTCTATATCGCCACCGTCAGCGAAGGCGGGCGGCTCAGCATGGAGATGCGGCTGAAGCGCGGCCGCGGGTATGTCTCCGCCGACAAGAACTTCGATTCCGATCTGGGGATCGGCTTCATTCCGGTGGATTCGGTTCACTCGCCGGTGCGCAAGGTGAACTTCACTGTGGATGCGGCGCGTCTGGGACAGATCACCGACTACGACAAGCTNNTCATCAACTTCGAGGAAGAGATCGAGGCGGAAGGCCTGGCCGAAGAGGGACGCGTTCAGCTGAAGAACGAAAACCTGAATCGCTCGGTTGAAGAGCTGGAGCTGAGCGTGCGCAGCTACAACTGCCTGAAGAACGCGAACATTCAGACCATCGGCGAGCTGGTGCAGAAGACCGAAGCCGANNCTGAACGAGATCAAGGAAATCCTCGCGCAGATGGGCCTGTCGCTGGGCATGCGGATCGACGAGCAGGGCAATGCGGTGCCGGGACCGACGAGCGTTCTGCCGGCCGCGCAGCTTGCCGCCAGCTACAGCCGCTTCGACGACGACGAGGACGAAGGACTGGATTCGGATCTGCCGATTCAGCCCGAGACGGAGAACTTTTAACGGCAGGGTACAGGTTGCAGGGGACAGGTTACAGAAAGACCTGTCGCCTGCGCCGGCTTGGCAGTAAGAGATAAGAACAGAGAGACTACGATGCGTCATCGCAATGCAGGATACAAACTGGGACGGAACCCGAGCCATCGCCGCGCGCTGCTGCGCAATCTGGTGACGTCCATTCTTCTGGAGGATCGCGTGCAGACCACGGTGGCGAAAGCGAAAGCCGCGCGGCCGCACGTCGAGAAGCTGATCACGCTGGGCAAGAAGGGCGATTTGCATTCGCGGCGCCAGGCGCTCGCCTTTCTGCAGACGGGCGAAGCGGTGACGCGGCTGTTCGATACGGTCGCGCCGCGGTACGGCGATCGCAACGGCGGCTACCTGCGCATTATTCGCGCCGGATTCCAGCGCGGTGACGGCGCCGAGAAGGTCTACATCGAGCTGGTGGATGCGGAGCAGGTGCTCGACGAGAAGCGCCAGAAGCGCGCCGAGGCTCGGACCAAGCGCCGCGAAGAGATGCAGAAGGCTATGGCCGAGAAGGAGCCAGCCGGCGAGGGCGGGGAAGAGAAGGCGGAGTGAGCCTGTAGCCGGTACCTGGTTCAAAAGGGCGCGTCCCACATGGGATGCGTCCTTTTCTGTTGCTGGCCGATGAAGCCGCCGTAAGGCACAAATATTTTGTCCAGGGGGCGCGCTGCGGCTGGTAGGCTGGGCTGATCATGCCCAATGAATCGGAAGCGGAGCAGCGGAGGCTGCTGGGCCTCAAACTGCCGCGAACGGTGAGCCGCGGCGCGAGGAAGGCCGAGGAGGAGAAGGCGCGCGCGATCCAGGCAGGGCTGCTGCCGGGTGAGACACAGCAACTGGAGGGTTTTCAGATTGCGAGCGCGTGGCGTCCGTCGACGCAGGTGAGCGGAGACTACTTCGATGTTTTCCCCCTGGGTGGCGACAGGATGGCGCTCTGCATCGCCGATGTTTCGGGCAAGGGCATGGCCGCGGTGATGCTGATGAGCGAGTTGCACGACGCGGTGCGGAAATTCGCGCCGGACGCTGCTTCTCCGCAGGAGTTGTGCACGCAGGTGAATCAGGCGCTGTGCAGGCCGGGAGCGCAGACGAGATACGTGACGATGTTCTATGGGGTGCTGGAGCGGGGAGACATGCGGCTGCGCTACGAAAGCGCGGGGCATTGCCTGCCGCTGCTGGTGCGTGGCGACGGCAAGGTGGAGTTTCTGCCAGGCTTCAGCGGAGTGATCGGCATTTTTTCGCACTGGCTGTATCAGAATCAGGAAGTGCAGCTACGGTCCGGCGACTGCCTGCTGCTGGTGACCGATGGGCTTCTGCAGGCCGAGGGCCGGCGCCACGAGGAGTTTGGGTACCAGCGGCTGATTGCCACGGTGGAGAGCGGACGTTCGCTGGGCGCCGCGGGTCTCAGGCAGGAGATTCTGACGGCGGTGACGAAGTTCTGCGGTGGCAAGCTGCAGGACGATGCTTCGCTGATCGTGGTTCGCGTGGATTAGTACCGGGCGGCTTCAGCGCGGCTGAACTTCGACCGCTGCGGGAAGGTCGAGGCTCTTTTGTCCGGTGAAGCGCACCTTTACGCCGCGGCTCAGATACGGGGCGAGGACTTCGCGGCGCGCCCAGTCGAGGGTCCAGCCATCTTCGATGGCGACCAGCGTGTAGCTTCCCGGAACAACCCCGGTCAGAGTGAAGCTGCCATCGGAGTCGCTCTGATCGCGGCGGATTAGCTGAGTGCTGGCGTTGGGGTCGCGCGGGGCGAGAAGGATCATTGCACCGCCCAGCGGCTTGCCGTCGCGCCGGGCGAAGCCGGCGATGGTGGTCGATCCACTGGCGAGCGTGGCGGCGAGCAAAACAGGCTCGGAGGCTACCGTAATGTGGCTGCCCTCGAAGTCCGCGCCGGTGGCCGCCATTTGTGCAACGGCAAGCTGGACGCCGGCTGCGCCGAGTTGGACGTCGTAGCGTCCGGGTGAAACAGAATGGAGAGCGAAGGCGCCGTCGGCATCGACGGTAGTGTTTTCGCGCGAGGAGCCACCGTCGGCCGGCACCAGCGAGATGCGGGTCCGGTTGGGCAGTTTGGCTCCGGAAGCCATCACAACTTTGCCGGAGACGTCGACACCGCTGATCGAGGCAGCCGTAAAGTCGACCGTCTGGTTGGTGGTGAGGTCGACACTGACACTGCGGGGTCCGTCACCGCCGCCCGGCTGCTGGAACTGGCGAAGGACGTAGTGGCCCGGTGCGATGCCGCCAAACTCGCCAATCGTTTGATTGTTGTCGCGGGTCGTCATCCATGTGACGCCGCCCGGCTGCATTTGCTGCTCGCCGAACACGTCCTGCGACAACATGGGCATGACGATGCCTCGGCTCGAGGCTTGCTCCGCAGTGCGAAGCGTGACCTGAATGTGAATGGCCGGTACCGCGTGCATCGACAGGTTGAGTTCGACGCGATCGCCGGCGTTGAGCGCGATGGCTGAGGCCGATGCGGAGTCTGTGGCGTTCTCATAGAAGGTCATCGCGTAAGCGACGTCGAGGGGCGAGTGCGGCTGCTGGTCGTCGGGCAGTGGATTGCCGCTGGCATCGGTTTTGCGGCCTGGATGGAAAGCATACCAGGGCGATGCGGAAACGCCGAGGTAGTAAGTGCCGGCCTTGAGGCGCGCAAACTCGTAGGTTCCGGTGTCGTCGGTCGTATCTTGCCCGGCGCCGACGATTTTGGCTTCGCCGGTGTATTGATCCAGGCGGAAAAGATGAACCTGAGCGCCGCCGATCGGCTCTCCCGAGTCGTCGGTAATGACGCCGCCGATGATCGCCGTGGGGAGAAGTTCCAGCCGAATCCCATCGCTGCTCAGGTTCCGGCCGGTGACGATGGCCGTGACGAATCCATCGTGATCCTGATAACCGGCGGCGATGTAACCGCGGCGCGAGGCATCCAGCCTGTACTTGCCGGCCTGCAGACGATCGAAGCGAAAGCTGCCGTTCTCGGTGGTGATGGAATGAGCGAGCTGCGAGCCTCGCGGACCCGATGTGGAGAGCGAAACCTCGGCGCGATCAAGCGGAGTGCCGGTGGTGGTGCTGACGACAGTGCCGCTGATGCTGAAGGTCGCGGGGCCTGACAGGGCTACGGATTTCTCAGGTGGAGTATCGGACTGCGGTGCTGGCGGCGGTGGAGGAGGTGGTGACGGCTCGGTGATCCCATCGATCACGACGATCGTGGACTGCTGCGCCTTCGCCAGCGAAGAGAACCCGAGAGTCACGAGGGCCAGAAGAGCGTAGGCCGAGCGCAGCGTCATGGAGCGGCCTCCGGCACGTGCAGGATGTCGAGCTCGACGCTCGCGGTTCCGCCGGGATCGACGGTGACGGTTTGGCCTTTGCCGGCCCAGGCAGCGAGACCCTCCGGCGAATGGAAGTCGATGTCTTGCTGCGAGTCGCAGGCGACCACGCGGTACGAACCGGGAGCGAGCATGGGAATACTGAACTGGCCATTAGACTCCATCGATCCCTCAGGAAGCCTCGCAGGCGTGGAGAAAAGGGGAATGGCGTAAATCCAGACCTGCGGGCGTTCGCCTGCAGTTGTGGGCGATGCGGAGGCATTTGGATTCTGACTGTTGATTTGGCCGGTGATGGTGCCTGCATCGTTGCGCAGCGTGACTTCGATGGGTGGCGGCGTGCTGCCGGGAATGACGATGAGAGGATTGCTGCCGAGATCGACGCCGCCGCTGGTGATGGAGCTGATATAGGCAGGCGGAAATGGCTGGGCCTCCATCCAATAGCGGCCCGGCTCGGTAACGTTGAGCTGCCATTCGTTGTTGCTCGCGTCTTCGTGATTCAAACCGCCGCCACCGCCGCGGCCGAGGTCGATGTCGTCGGCGGGGGCGAGGACGAGGTTCATGCCCGGGCCCGAAGTGTCGGGCTGCTGCGAGCCGTCGGCGAGGGCGAGAAACTCACGGCGGATGACGACCGGAATGCGCGGAACCGGCACGATGCTGATGGCGAAGCTGGCGGGAGCGCCGTTCACCTGAAAGGTGGTGCTTCCCCATTGCATGGTGCGGCCATAAGCGTGAGCTACCATGGTCCATGTGCCGCTGGGCACGCTGGCGCGCACCAGTCCTTCTCGTCGATCCCAGGAAGCCGGCAAGCCGGTGGGACGGCCAGCGCTGTCGAGGACTTCGAAATTGGCCGGCGTATCCGCTGGACTGTGAACCACAGCAATCACGGGGAAGAATTGCTGGCGCGTCAGAGTGAGGTCGGCTTCGGCCTGCTGGCCGGCGGTGAGCGAGAGCATGCCGGCTCCGGAAATCTCTGTGACGCCGGGATAATAGAGCGCCGGATAACCCCATACCGATGCTTGATCGTTGCCGGACCAGGATGGCCCGTCCAGAGAAGCCTGCGTGGTAACGATGTACGTGCCGGGCGCTAAATCTGGGATGCGGAAAGAGCCGTCACTGCGGGTTCTTGCCTCTCCGGCAACGCTCCAGCGCGCGCGGCCGTTCTGGGATTGCCTGCCATAGACCTGGACGTGAATGGCGTCGGCCGGATCGGCGGTAGAGAGCGTGATGTGGCCGGTGATCATGGCGAGCGGCGTAATGGCGAAGGTGAGCGCCGGCATGTCAGGGCCAACCTGAATGCGGCGTGGTGGCGCGGTTTGCAGGCGGCGGCCACCCATGGAGTAACGCGCGACCATCGCGCCGATGCCTGCCATCATTCCGCCCAAGCCGGAGTAGCCGGGTTTCTGCACGGAGACGGAATATTCGCCGGCCGGAATATTGTCGAAGGAGAACTCCCCTTCACTGCCGGTGAGCATGGCGTTGTCCTCGTCGAGGGCGACGAGAGCGCGGGCAACAGGCTGGCCGCTGGTCGCGTTCACGATAGTGCCCCGAACCGCATAGCCGGTGGCAGCGGCAGTCGTACCGGAAGCATCCTGGGCTGAAAGGGAAAGCGCGGCGACGAGGCTCGCAGCGAGGATCAGCAGCGGGAAGGAGCGGCTCAGCGATGAGAGCAGGCGGCGCACGAACTCTGAGGGTATTCTCCAGTCTCGCGGGGAAAAATCAAAGCTGGACAATAGACGCACGCAGGACTCCGATTGTGGCAGCCGAGCGGAAAGGGCCGAGCAATTCATGGAATTGTAACCGTCACGGATCGTGCCAACCTTTATATTTTCAGCTATGTCCGCCGAACCGCTGACGCTCGAAAGCGTCGCTGGGCAGGCTCCGGGATGCCGGATTCTGCGCCTGACTGGCCCGCTCACGCTGAGCGGCCTTTTCGAATTTCAAAACACGCTGCGCACCGATCCGCCACCGGCTCTGATCCTGGATCTGACCGGAGTGCCGTACATGGACTCAGCCGGCATGGGCGCGATCATCAACTACTTCGTATCGAGCCAGCGGCATGGCCGGAAGCTGGTGGTCGCCGGCGTGAACGGGCGGGTGCTGGAGCTGTTTCGCATGACGAAGGTCGAAGGCCTGCTAACAATGAAGGCGACGGTTGCTGAGGCAGAGCTGGCTGTGTGAGAGAAGCAGCCTGTAGCCGGTAGCCAAGAGCTGGGTCCCACCCGATCCACTCCAAATCCAGATGGTAGTGGAAGTGGGGCTTTCCTTACCCGTTCTTTGCGTAAGTGCCTTAAAGCAAGCTATTTGACAGGGGGGCACCCTCCACGCGATCGAGCGGGTTCGAGCCGTGTTACGGGCTGCCCGGCAGCGCGATGAGCTGTGATTGATACTTCAGAGTCGTCGCAACATTGGGGTATTGTCGCAAGTCCGGTCTCGGGATACTATTCGGGCGCAATCAATTTGTTTGCCAACTTTGTTGCGAAGGTTCCCGCTGCATTTGGAGCGGGGGCGGTTCAGCTTTGGGTTGGTTCAGCCCTTTAATGCCGAGGTTCTATGCGTCTGGTTCGTTTACTTAGCGTCCTCCTGCTTGTCGTCGCGTGCATCAACGTCCCGGTTCAATCGCAAACCGCGGTTGCGTCCACACCGGTGCAACGGATCACGGCGCCGATTGACGAAACCAATCGGGTTGCGCTGCCGGGGAACGTTCATCCGCTGGCGCAGGCGCGGTTCGACGTGGGTGCGGCGCCTGGGTCGATGGCGACGGGCCGGATTCTGCTGGTGATCCAGCGGAGCGCGGCGCAGCAACAGGCGCTGACGCAGTATCTGGCCGATGTGCAGAACCCGTCGTCGCCGTCGTTCCACAAGTGGCTGACGCCTGCGCAGTATGGGGCGGCCTTTGGGATCGGGGATTCCGATCTGCAGACGGTGGAAAGCTGGCTGCAGGCGCAAGGATTCAAGGTCGAGAAGGTGCCGCAGGGGCGGAACGTGATTCAGTTCTCGGGGACCGTGGGCCAGGTCGCGAGCGCGTTCCACACATCCATCCACGCGTTTTCAGTGGCCGGCGCGACGCACTATGCCAACATCAGCGATCCGCAGATTCCGGCAGCGCTGGCGCCGGTGGTCGCAGGCGTGGGGCCGCTGAACGATTTTCGCCCGAAGCCCGAGTTCATCAAGGGAGGGACCGGGCACTGGGACGCGGCGACGCATAGGATCGTGCCGGACCTGACGCTCTTCAACGGGAGCGGCGAGCCTTTTCTCTTCGTCGACCCGGCGGATGCGGCGACGATTTACGACACGCCGAATACCAGCCTGAATGCGAATTACACGAGCGGAACGACCTACGACGGCACGGGGGTGAACCTCGGGATTGTTGGGGTTTCCGACCTGACGGTTGCCGACGTGCAGAACTACCGGGTCGCGTTTATGGGGGAAACGTCGAGCAATGTGAATCTGCCGACGGTGATCGTGGACGGAGAGGATCCGGGGCTGAACGGCGCGGGCATCGAAGCGCTGCTCGACAATGAGGTTTCGGGGGGCATCGCGCCGAAGGCGAAGGTGTACTTCTATACGTCGGCAGACAGCGACATCGCGTCGGGGCTGTACAACGCGGTGCTGCGGGCGATTGACGACAATACGGTGAGCATTCTGAGCATGAGCTTCGGCCAGTGCGAAGCGGGGCTGGGGACGGCGGGGAACGCATTTTTGCTGGAGACGTCGCAGCAGGCGGCGGCGCAGGGGATCAGCTGGACGGTTTCGGCGGGGGATGGCGGGTCGGCGGGATGCGACGACTTCGACACGGAGGAAGTGGCGCAGTACGGGCTGGCAGTGAGCGGCATGGCGTCGACGCCGTGGGTGATTGCGGTGGGCGGGACAGATTTTGACGTGTTGCCCACGTCGTTTACCACGTACGTGACCGACACGACGAGCGGCGCGGCTCCGTATTACCGCACGGCGCAGAAGTACATTCCGGAGAATCCGTGGAACAACAGCACAACGGTCGACACTCTGCTCGCTAACGACGTTGCGGCCACGAACGGGCTGGGGGAGACGAACATCGTAGCAGGCAGCGGCGGGGTGAGCCTTGTTTACAGCAAGCCGGCGTTTCAGACGTCGATCACCCTGGCGGACAGCGCACGCGATGTGCCGGACGTTTCGCTGTTCGCCTCGGATGGAAACAAGCAGGCGTTTTGGCTGGTTTGCTCCGATAACGTGACCGACGGGGATCCTCTGGATACCTTCACCGATTGCCAGACCTCAGGCGGCGTGCTGCAAAACGGCACGTCGTTCCTGGGAGTGGGAGGAACGTCCGCTTCGGCTCCGGCGTTTGCGGGGATGCTGGCGCTGGTTTCACAGTCGCAGGGAGGGGCGCGGCTGGGGCAGGCGGATTTCGTTCTCTACCAGCTGGCGAAGTCAAAATACGCGACGGTCTTCCACGACGTCACGGTGGGCAACAACTCCGTGCCGTGCAAGAGCGGCTCGGTGAACTGCGGGACCAACGGATTTCTGACTGGGTACAACACCGGTACGGGCTACGATGTGGCGACCGGGCTGGGCAGCGTCGACGTGAATCAGCTGGTGAAGAACTGGAGCAGCGTGGCGCTGACGGCGACGTCGACGAGCTTCAAGATCAACGGCTCGACAGCGGCGTACAGCGGCACGCATGGGGCCACACTCACGTTCAATGTGGGGGTGACACCGACGGCGGCGACCGGGGCGGTAGCGGTGATCGACACGGCGAATCAGACGTCAGGGGGGACGACGAGCGGCCCACAGAACGACGGGCAGGTTTCCATTCCGCTGACGAGCGGAGCGGGGACGGCGACGTACAACGGTTTGCCGGGCGGGACGTATACGGTGTCGGCGCGCTACGGCGGCGACACTTCGGATGCATCCAGTTCTTCGACGCCGGCGATCAGCGTGACGATTGCAGCGGAGGCGAGCACGACGGCGCTGGAAGTGAATGCCTACAATCCCCAGACCGGGATTTCGGTGGGGAGCCTGAGCAGCATTCCATACGGGTCGTTCGTTTTCGACGATGCGCAGATCACAGGCACGGCGGAGGGAACGAAAACCGAGGGAGTGGCGACGGGTACGGTGGCTTTTACCGACGGCAGCTCGGCGCTGGCCACGGTCAAGGTGAGCGGGAACGGCAACCAGGCAACCTGGCCGCCGGACAGCAGTCCGTACTCTGTGTTTGCGGTTGGAGCGCACAGCGTCACGGCGAAGTATTCGGGCGACGCGAGCTATAACGCGAGCACGAGTCCGGCGGTTGCGTTTACGGTGGTGAAGGGCGCGACGAGCATGACGGCGGTGGGCGGCAGCCCAGTGAACGCCGAAAGCTATACCTACGCCAATGTCACCATCACAACTCCCTACAATTTAGGGGTCGCGCCTACGGGCACGGTGACGATGACAGCCAACGGCGCGACCTTAGGCACCATTACCGGTCTGCTTTCAGGCATCAATATTTCCGGGACGACGATCCTCTATCAGCTCACGGGCACGGGCCAGATTTTCGGAGGGAATCTTGCGCCGGGCAACAATGTCGTCACCCTGACGTACAGCGGCGACGGCAACTACGCGAGCACCACCACGACGGTGACTATTTACAACACCAGCGGCGTGGGGAGCTTTGCGATGAGCAACAGCGGGAACCTGACGCTGACGGCGGGGCAGTCGGCGAATGAAACCATCACCATCACACCGGCAGGCGGATTCATCAGCAGCGTCGTCGTGAGTTGTGCGGCTTCTGCGCCCATAGTCTGCGGCACCAACCTGACAACGAATGTCAGCGGAACCTCGGCGGTCCTGGTAACGGAGGCGATCGGCACCGCTGCCGGCGGCGCGCCGGGCACTTATCCGGTCACGATCAGCGGGGTCAACGACACGGGGAAGATCACGGCGAGCACGAAGTTCAATGTGACGGTGAATCCGCTGGCGGCGAACGCCGGAATCACGCTCAGCACTCCTGGACCTGTATCGGTGAACGCGGGCAGCAATTACAACTCGTCGGTGACGATCACGCCCACGAATGGCTATGTCGGAGTCCTGAACCTTACCTGCGCGGTCACCACGACGATCAGCAGCCCGACCAGCCCGCCGGTGTGCTCCGTGGGTGCGATGGTTCAGGTCACATCGACCACCGCGGTGACGGATGCGCTGGGGTTGAGCACAACCGCAACGACTACCGCAGGGTCGTACACGCTCACGATTACGGCCACGGATCAGAACAACGCTTCGATTACAGCCAGCACCCAGGCCGCGGTGACGGTGAATGGGCAGCCGACGCTGGCGCTCACGAACAGCGCGAACATCACGGTGAGTCCAGGAGCGACGACGGGGAACACGTCGACGGTTACGGTTACGCCTGGCGGCGGGTTTACGGGCACGGTGAATCTGAGCTGCGCGCTGACCAATTCGCCGAGCGGCGCGACGGAAGTGCCGACGTGCGGGGTTCCGTCTACGGTCACGATTAGTGGAACGACGGCGGCGACGGCCACCCTGACGATCTTCACCACCGCGGCGACGAGCGGGGCGCTCGATCTGTCTCTGAAGGGGTTCTTCCTCGGGGGTGGTGGAGGAGTGCTGGCGCTGGTGCTGTTGTTTGGGATTCCGGCGCGGCGGCGGGCGTGGCGTGCGTTGTTCAGCGTGCTGGCGCTGGTGGTCATCGCTGGAGCGATTGGCTGCGGTGGTGGTGGCGGCGGTGGTGGTGGAGGAGGGGGCGGCGGTGGAGGCGGCAATTCCGGAACCGCGGCGGGCGCTTACACGGTGACGGTCACCGGGACCGACGCGGCAACCGGGAAGGTTACTTCCAGTGCGGCGGTGACGGTGACGGTGAACTAGAACCGGGCACCGGGCACCGAGCACCGGGCACCGAGCACCGGGCAAAGCCGCCCAGCGTGCTGGCCCGGGGTACATTGGAGAGATGCGGCTGGGGTTGAAGTCTTCTCTGGTAGTGCTGTTGGCGATGATGGCGGCTCTGCCGCTGGTGGCGCAGGCGCAGGATGTCGTTGTTCCGTATGTTGCGCCGCGAGCGGCGAACACGCGGGTGATGCTGCCGGACGGATCGACGGTGCGCGTGGAGCTGGCGCTGACCGACGCGGAGCAGGCGTACGGGCTGATGGGGCGGACGAACCTGCCGGAGGGGCGGGGGATGCTGTTCGTTCACGAAGCGATGGAGAAGCATCCGTACTGGATGTACCACTGCAAAATTGGGCTGGACATTGTGTGGATGGACGGGCAGCACCGGATCGTGGAGATGAGCCCGGATACGCCACCGTGCAAAGGGAAGTCTTCGACGTGCCCGAACTACGGCGGGCATGAGCCATCGCAATATGTGCTGGAGCTGCCGGTGGGTTCGATCCTGAAGCACAGGCTGGCGGTGGGGGAGACGGTGGAGTTTCAGGTGCAGTGATCGTGACAGGGTACAGGGAACAGGGTGCAGGGTACCGCGATCCGTGATCAGTGAACAGCTGGCGGTGGTGAACCGCTGGTGAGGAATGACCAGCGGGCGGGCGACAGGGATCAGAGGTTGGCGTGTCACCGGATTTGAGCGCAAGTTCCGGATTGATGGAATTCGCCTCCGATGCGAGGCTTAGAGCATGACGACCATTCCTGTTCCCTTGAAGGAAACCAACACAGCACAGTACGAAGAGGTTCTCCGCCAGGCGTACGAGAAGGCGATTGCGTATCTGGCGAGCCTGGATAGGGCGCCGGTGGCGGCGACCGCCGATCTCGCGACGCTGCGCCGGCAATTGGGGCGGCCGCTGGAAGCACGGGGAATTGCGGCGGAGCAGGTGCTGGCCGATCTGGTGGCGGATGTGGAGGGCGGCATCATCGGCTCGGCCGGCGGGCGATTTTTCGGCTGGGTGATCGGCGGGGCAATTCCGGCGGCGGTGGCGGCGGACTGGGTGACGTCGGCGTGGGATCAGAACGCGGCGATCTACGCGACTTCTCCGGCGGCTTCGATGGCGGAGGAGATTGTTGGCGGGTGGCTGAAGGAGATTCTGGGGCTGCCGGCGGGGGCGAGCTTTGCGCTAACGACGGGCTGCCAAATGGCGCACGTGACCGCGCTGGCGGCGGCGCGGCATTGGGTCCTCGAGCAGAAGGGATGGGATCACGAGGAGCAGGGGCTGAGCGGTGCGCCGGAGATTCGTATTCTGGCCAGCGATCAGAAGCACGCGTCGGTGACGCGGGCGCTGCGGCTGCTGGGAATTGGGCGGGCGCAGGTGGTGGATCTTCGAACGGACTCGATGAGCCGCGTGGAGGCTAAGGCACTCGAAGAGGAACTGGAGCGGAATCCCGGAGCGCCGACGATCGTGGTCTTGCAGGCGGGCGACATCAATACCGGAGGCTTCGATGCGTTCGAGACGCTGGCGCCGATGGCGCATGCGCGCGGAGCGTGGGTGCACGTGGATGGGGCGTTCGGATTGTGGGCGGGGGCGAGCGAGAAGTACAGGCCTCTGGCGCGCGGCGTGGAGTTGGCCGATTCGTGGGCGACGGATGGGCACAAGTGGCTGAACGTTCCGCACGACTGCGGGTTCGCGTTCGTGGCGCATCCGGAGGCGCATCGGGCAGCGCTGTCGGAGAACACATCGTACGCGACGTTTGTGGCTGAGGCGCGTAACGAGATGGAGTGGAATCCGGAGTGGTCGCGGCGGGCGCGTGGTTTTGCAACGTATGCGGCGCTGCGGAGTTTGGGACGGGACGGCGTGAGCGGGCTGGTGGAGCGGTGCTGCAAGCATGCTAAGTCCCTGGGGACGCGGATTGGGCAATTGCCGGGTGCGGAGTTGCTGGCTGAGCCGGTGCTGAACCAGGCGCTGGTGCGGTTCCTCGATCCGAAGGCGGGTGCCGGGGAAGCAGAACACGCGCAGCGGACCGATGATGTGATTGCGGCGATCAACGCGACGGGCGAGGCGTTTTTCACGGGGAGCACGTGGAAGGGACGGCGCGTGATGCGCATCAGCGTAAGCAGCTGGCAGACGACGGATGAGGATGTGGAACGTGTAGTGCAGGCGGTGGGAGGCGTGCTGCGGGCAAAATGACGCCGTGCGTTGCGCTCACCGCGGCGGCGGTGTGAGCTTGCCGTCGATGTCGCCGAGGAAGAAGGCGAGATAGTCGTAGTCCTGATGAAAGGCCGGGAGGGTGACGGCGGGCTCGTGGCCGGGCAGGACAACGGGATTCGAGCGGAAGAGAATGCGCGGAAGATTCTTTGGCCCGTCGCGGACCACGCCGAAGAACAGCGTGGCGCCTGAAGAGAACTGGCTGTCACCGGACCGCTTCGTCGTATCGATGTGCATGAGGGAAATCATGCGCCAGGCTTCGGTTTGCAGGGCTTCCGCATTGGCGCGAACACTCGCAGCCAGCTCGATCGAGGGCAGATTGGAGAATGCCGGTGTGCCGAAGCCCAGAGCGTCGAGGCTCACCATCGCCAGCGGAGCGGGGACTCCGCCTGCTTCGAGGTGCTTCTGAAAGTCGGGGTCCCCGTGTTTGCCGGCGATTGCGGCGAAGACGAAGGTCGCGTGGCGTGGCTGCGCCTTCAGCGCGTGGTACAGCATGGGCAGCATCGCGACCTCGGGCCAGCCGTCGGAGGCGCCGTTGAAGAATTCATAGCGCGGCAGCCATGCTGTGACGACGATGCGAGACGCGGTGTCGCCGGGCAGGGTGCAGAGCAGGATGGAGTGGTGCTTGTCGGGGTCGAGGAACAGGTCGCTGAGGTGGTCGCCGGTGCAACCGGCGGAGACGAAGTATTGGCGAAGGCGCGCGCGGCGATCCTCCTCCTTCGCCGGCGGCGATGCGAGCATGGCGGTCATCAGCCGGTCGGGAATATCCCAGAAGGCGACGCCTGAGGGCTGATTGGGAGAGGCTGCCTGGTTTTGGGCGGGTGTTTCGGTTGGAGCGGGTGTTGCCGTTTGGGGACGGGCTATAGGGACGGCGAGCAGCGGAAGCAGAAGCAGGGCGCAGGGGGCGAATCGCCTGAGAAGGACCTGATCGAGCTTGACGTGCATGGCCGGCCGCCGATCCGGAACTTTGGGTTGACGCAGCGGGAAGAGGGGAAGTTCCATCGAAAAGGCAGGAAAGCAAATCGGTGGACGAATCCCAACCATGTGTGGAAGGACCGCTACCATCCCACCCTGATCGATGGGAAACCGTGCCAGTTCGTCATGTCTCTCACGGTCTGGACTACGCCGGAAGTTCATAACTGATTACTGCGGTGCCTGAAGGCGGCGCGCAGCGCGCGAAGCCCGGATCTCAGAATCGAGACCGGGGCGCAGGGGCTGAAGCCCGGCTCCTTTTGGGACGGTTACGGCACGAGTGAACAGCTTGCGGAAAAAGTCGTCTCTGCTCCTGGGAAAAGCCGCAGGGGCTGAAGCCCAAATCATTTTGAACGCTTTACGGCACGACCAAGGTCGTGCCCTGTTACAAAAGCCGTCGAGATTAGCGTTTTTCCGCAAGCCGTTGAACTCGTGCCCTGACACGGTTCGTGGCTGATTTGGGGAAAGCGGCGCGCTGCGCGCGAATCCNNGAATCGAGACCCGGGCCAGGCTGGTCTGCTTTTTCCGCAAGCTGTGTAGTCGTGCCCTGACATAGAGTCCGAGCCTGAGAGGCTGCGGCGGGCTAGCGTTTGTTCTTTTTCTTCGCGGGCTTGCTGGGTTTCGTGGGTTTCTTCGCCGGCTTCTTTGCGGTTTTCGCTGCTGCTTTGGCGGGTTTCGCCGGTTTGCGCGCGGGGGGCTGCTTTTTTGGGGCGGGCTTTTTCGGTGCTGGCTTTGCGAATTTTTTCGCGGCGACTTTGACCGGGGCTTTTTTCGCGGCGGCTTTCGCTCCTGGCTTTTGGACTGCGGGTTTCGGAACTGGCTTCTTCTCGGGTGCTTTTGGGGCTGCTTTGGGCTCGGGCTTTTTGGGCTCGGGTTTGGCGGCGGCTTTGGCTGGAGCTTTTTCGGGAAGCTTCGGCTTTTCGGCCACTTTTGCGGCAGGGAGTTTTTGTCCGGGCTTCAGCGGGGCGGCTGAGGGTTTCGGCGATTCTTTTGCCGCCTTCGCTGGAGCGGGAGCGGGTGCGGCTTTCGCACCTTTGCCGGCTTTCGCGGGGGCAGCGCCTTTCCTGGGAGGCAGCGGGACTGCGTCGCCGAGCACGGAGGGAAGCGCATCGCGCTCATCGTCGTCGCTTTCTTCGTCGGCGCCATTGCGGGCGGGGGTCTCGACCTCGTCCTCTTCCTCAACTTTGATTTCGGCGCGGCGGCCGCGTGGGCGGCGAATGACGACAGGCGGGGGCGGGGCGGGCGGCGAGTGGGGCGCGAGGAAAGCGCGCAGCTCTTCTTCGGTCTGGAGCTTGCCATCCATGAACTGGAAGAAGAGCAGCTCGGCGATCTTGCCGTAGTCGGGCAGATCGGGGGTGATGCGCATTTCCGCCATGATCGTAGTGGGAATCTTTTGGCGGGCTTCCGGCCAAACATTAAAGAAGTTGTTGAACTTCTCTTTGACCTGAACATTCTTCGAACTGAAGGCAAGCCAGAGAACCGGCTCGGCCTGATGGCTGACGAGGAGCTTCCACGCGGCGGAGGGGGTGGAGGCGTTTTTGCCGAGGAGCTCTTTGGAAAATTCTTTGGCGGACTGCTCGAGGTGGTTCCACTGCTCGACGAAGCCGCGGCGGGGGAAGAGACGCTTGAGGCCAGCTACATCTTTGGGCTGCAATTTTGCGGTGAGCAGCTCGAGGTGGGCGGCGGAGGGATCGGGGTTGACGCCCAGCATGAGGAGGCGAACGAAAATCTTGTTCAGCTCGTCGAGGCCTTTGGTGTCTGCTTTGGCCGGGACCCAGGCCGGGTAGAGAGACTTCATCCAGCCTTCGGCATCGAGAGCGCGCAGGGTCTTGAGGGGGTCTTCCTCGTGCGCGATCTCCTCGAGTTCGTAGCCGCGAGCGTACGGGGAGATCTGCTCCATCATGCTTTCGGTTTTGGCGTTCTGGTAGCGGGCTTTGGTGCGCTCATCCATTTCCCAGCCGGTGCGGGCGGAGAGGCGGACGGCGCGCAGCATGCGGGAGGGGTCCTCGATAAAGCCGTAGTTGCTGGCGAGGCGAAGATGGCGAGCTTCAATGTCGGCGAAGCCGTTGAGCGGATCGAGCAGGAGGCCCCAGGAGCCCTCGTTGAGGGAGATGGCCATCGCGTTGGCGGTGAAGTCGCGGCGGCGGAGGTCTTCGAGGATGGGCGCCCAGTGGAAGACGGGCTTGCCGGGTTTGGGATATTCCTCACGGCGGGCGCTGGAGACTTCGACGCGGACGCTGCCGGGGAACCAGAAGAAGAGGGTGCGGGAGGGCTCGTGATCGCCCCAGAAGGCGCCGCCAGCTTTCTCCAGCGGCTTCTTGAGCTTGAGGGCGTTTCCCTGAACTGCAAAATCAAGGTCGCGGACAGGGAAACCGCTGGTGAGATCGCGCACGGCGCCACCGGTGAGGAAGAGGGTCATGCCCGCGTCGCGGGCGGCGTCTCGAACCTGGCGAAGGGCGTTTTGCTGGGCGGGAGAAAGGCGATTTTCAAGAAGGTAGATGTAATCGGGCATGATGCTGACGGTTTCTTCTGGTGGGGCTGAAAGGCCCCGCCTGTTCTCCCCGGAAACCATCCCTAAGTGCCGGTGGGGTAAGGACTTATGGGACGGACAAAAGGCCACGCAAACTACTAATGTAACACAAAAGTGTGCACCTGCGGGGGTGTGGTCTGCACAATTTTTGATGCTTGATGCTGGAATGTGCAACAATCCAGGTTTCCCTCCTGAAAGACTCTGGAACGCATGTCTTCAAGCCGCAAAAAGGCGATCTTTCGCAAGCTTTCGCGTGACTGGGTAGCGGGGTACGTTCCGCTGAGCGGGTTCGTGCATGAGGGCATGGTGGAGATGCTGGATCTGGACGGCAAGGTGGTGTCGCTGGCCGCCGAGGATCTGAAGTGGATCTGCTACGTGCGGGATTTCAATTCGGGGGAGCTGAATAATCCTGAGCGGCTGGTGCGGAAGACGTTTGCGGGGCGGCCGCGGGGCGACGGATTGTTTGTGCGCGCGCGGCTGAAGGATGGGGACATGGTGGAGGGGCTGGCCGCGAACGACGTGAGCCTGGTGAGCAGCGAGGGCGTGTTTCTGACGCCGCCGGATTTGCGGTCGAACACGCAGCGGTTGTGGATTCCGCGGAGCTCGCTGGAAGAGCTGGATGTGGTCGCGGTGATTGGGGCGGCGAAGCGGAAGCCGGCGGTGGCGGAGAAGGTGCGCGAGACGGGGCAGGAAGAGCTGTTTAAGGGATAGCCCGCAGCCTGCTGCCGGCAGCCTGGAGCTGGGGGCTGGGAGCGGGGAGCTGGGGTTCAGCGTTCAGAAACAGCGGCGATCACATCACTAATCGAGTGAATCGGGGGAAGGCTGGAGGCCATCCCTGAGGGAGAATTGTTTTCTGGAGGCGCGGATGAAGGTTGCATTTTTGGGATTGGGGAAGATGGGTGGCGCGATTGCCCGGCATCTGGTGAAGGGCGGGGAAGAGCTGACGGTTTGGAATCGGACGGCGGAGCGCGCGGAGGCGCTGGGGCGCGAGGGCGCGAAGGTTGCGCCGTCGGCGGCGGAGGCTGCGGCGGGAGCTGACGTGGTCTTCACGATGCTGATGGACGATCCGGCGCTGAAGGAGGTTCTTTACAAGGGCAAAGTGCTGGAGAGCCTGGGCAAGGGCGCGATTCATGTGTCACTGAGCACGCTGAGCGTGGCGCTGTCGAAGGAGTTGACGGAGGAGCACGCGAGGCGCGGGCAGCATTTTGTCGCCGGTCCGGTGTTTGGGCGGCCGCATATCGCGGAGGCGGGGAAGCTTTGGGTGGTGCTGGGTGGAGCAGCGGAGCCGGTGGAACGCATTCGTCCGCTGGTGGAGAAATTCAGCCGCGGGATCTCGGTGGTCGGGGAGAATCCGTGGAGCGCGCATGCGCTGAAGCTGGGTGGGAATTTTTTGATTACGGCGATGATCGCGTCGTTGTCGGAGGGTTTTGTTTACGCCGAGGCGCTGGGAGTTTCGCCGGAGGTGTTTCTGGAGACGGTGAACAAGGCGCTGTTTCAGTCGCCGTTTTATGAGATGTACGGGAAGATCATGCTGACTCCGCCGGAGAAGCCGGGGGCCACGATGGCCGTGGGCGAGAAGGATATGCGGCTGTTTCGCGAGGCGGCGCAGGAGGGCCAGGTGCAGACGCCGCTGGCGGATGTGTTCATGGCGACGTTTCATCGGGCGTTCGAAGCGGGGATGAAGGATGCGGATTGGGCGGCGGGATATCTGCAACTGCAGAAAGCAGGATAAGGACAGGGACTGGTGAGAAAGTGTCCGGCGGGGAAGACGCCCGCCGGATTCCGAAGCGGACTTTCTAGCGCACCTTGAGCTGGGCGGTTGCGGTGCTGGTGAGTGAACCCGATACGCCGGTGAAGGTGAGGGAATAGACGCCCGGCGCAGTTGTGGCGGGAAGCAGAATCCCGGACAGAGCGAGAGCAGCGTCGCCGGCTTTAAGGCGCAGGGTTGGAGGGAAGTTCTGGCAAGTCGACTTCGGCGGTCCACCGGAGCAGGCAAGTTTCAGAGTGCCGGCAAAGCCGTTCACGGATTTCGCCTCGAGCAGGAAGACAGCGAGTGCGCCACGCCGGACCGTCAGCGAGGCGGGATCGGCAGCGAGAGTGAAACCGGCCTGTTTCCCGCGATCGACGTGGATAGAGGCAGAAATTCCGGCAAGGGAAGGGGTTTCTGTATCAGCGGCCGTTACAATTTGGGCGCCGGGCGTATTGAGGGTGACGGGGAAGACACCGACGCCGCCGGTGAGAGCGCTGTCGGCGGGCAACAGGGCCGCTGGGTCGCTGGAGTCGAACGTGACCTCGCCGGCATAGCCGGGGACGAGGTTGCCGACGGCATCTTCCGCGGTTACGGTGAGATCGAACGGCGTTCCGACTCTGGCCGAGGCAGGACCCGTGACGACCAGATGGGTCGCACCGAGTTGGAGCGTCCAGGTGTCGTTGAGGAGGCCGCCGCCGGGTCCGTCCCCGCCGAAGAGCACGAGGGTGCCGGTCTTCCCATGGAAGGCGAGAGCTGGGGCAAAGCGGCTTGCGGGGGTGGTTGCAGGGGCAAGCTGGAGCCAGTTCGATCCGTCCCAGGCCCAGGTACCTTCCGGGGAACTGGGGTCCCAGAGGACGACCTGGCCCACGTCGGGATTCCACGCCGATGGAATCGTATATCCGGCGGGTGGATGGGTCGCGGGGGAGGCCTGCGACCAGTTGGTTCCATCCCAGGACCAGGTGTCGCTGAAATAGACGAAGGGAAAGTTGTTGCGGCCGCCGAACAGAACGGCCTGGCCGGTGTTTGCGTCGAAGGCCATGGCCGCGTCACCGCGCCCAGGAGGGCTGTTGGCCGGCGCGGCCTGCGACCAGTTGGCGCCGTCCCACATCCAGGTGTCGTTGAGGAAATTGTCGCCGCTGTCCTGGCCGCCGAAGAGCACCACGCTATGGCGGATTGGGTCATAAACCGCCGCGGAGCTGGTTCGGCCAGAAGGGCTGGTGGCTGGATTCTGCTGCGTCCAGTTGGCCCCGTCCCAGATCCAGGTGTCGCCGAGCCACGCAGCAACGCCGGTGGAGGAATCCGCGGAGAAGCCTCCGAACAACACCACTTGATGGTGATCGGCATCATAGGCCACGGCCGGCCAGCCCCTTGGGGATGGGCTGTTGGCGGGCGCGGCCTGGGACCAGTTGGAGCCGTTCCAGATCCATGTGTCGTTGGAGTAGCCGGAGAAAGTGGACCCGCCAAAAAGAAGGATCTGGCCGTGGGCGGCGTCGTAGACCATTCCTGCTGCTGACCGTGCGGGGGGTGAGGTGGCGGGATTCTGCTGGACCCATGTCTGAGCGGCGGATGAGGCGGCTGCGACGAGGCCGAGCAGCAGCAGGAACGCGATGGTAAAGGCGAGCCGGGGCCTGGGGCCGAAGGGATCACATAAAGGCCGGGAAACGAAGGACGAGAAGCGGGGCCGGAGCTGCATCGGTGACTCCCATGCCGGTGGGCGCCGGCAAGTCGTCGTCGCCCCGCGTGGATAAAACTGCGGAGCGATCCAGAAGGTACGGAGGGGGAACGGACAGCAACGGGCACTATGTCGGAGAGCGAATTACTGCTGCGTTCCGGCCAACGCGGCGCAGACGGTGCAAGCGGAAGAGTGCGCGCCGCAAATCCGGCTGGGCCCAGCCCCGATTGGGGGAAACACCGCGAGAGGTGACGTTACAGTAGCGCCTGGTCTGGCGCGGGTCAACAGGTATCTTCTCGGGAAAGGCGGTTCAATTTTCGCGGATGCAGCGGCGGTTACCATGCTGCACGAATTCTGGTTACGATGAGGTTATGGGAACTTACAGTTTGAAAGATCGGGTGGTCTTCATCACGGGCGCGAGCTCGGGAATTGGGGCGGCGTGTGCGCGTGGGTTTGCGCGCGAGGGCGCGAAGCTGCTGCTGGCGGCTCGGCGCGTGGATCGGCTGGAAGCGTTGACTGCGGAGCTGCGTGGGGCAGGCGCGACGGCTGTGCACAATTTCAAGCTCGATGTGCAGGATCGCGCGGCGGTGGACGCTGCGATTGCGGGGCTGCCCGAGGAATGGCGCGCGATCGATGTGCTGGTGAATAACGCAGGTCTTAGCCGCGGGCTCGACAAGCTGTGGGAAGGCAAGCCGCAGGACTGGGAAGAGATGATCGACACCAANNTATCCGGGCGGGGCGGTGTATTGCGGGACGAAGGCGGCGGTGAAGCTGATCAACGACGGGCTGCGCCAGGATCTGATGGGGACGCCGGTGCGAGTGAGCGACATCGGAGCGGGGATGGTGGAGACGGAGTTCAGCGAAGTGCGTTTTCGCGGAGATCAGGAGCGGGCGGCGAAGGTGTATCAGAACATCACGCCGCTCACGCCGGACGATGTGGCCGATGCGATTGTGTGGGCGACGACGCGTCCGGCGCATGTGAATGTTGCGCACCTGATCGTTACGACGATCGATCAGGCGAATTCGATTATGTTCAATCGCAGGGGATAGGGTATAGGGATCAGGGTTTAGGGAAATGCGACGGGGTACGGGTGGTCGTAGTTCAACAGCACTCATCGGAGATCGAGTTGCTTTACCGCAAGCCGTGGTTCCTCTGCCTGCTCGTGAGCAGTAGCGTGGGATGGTCCCAGACGCAGCCTCCCCGTGAAGGGCTGCATGTTGGGGCGGATGTTTTCGCCGGTTACACCTACGTCGCTCCCGACTTTGGAGACTACGACCAGAGCGGCGGGGAGAATGGAGTCGATGGGGCGCTGGACGTGCGATTCACGCGTCTGTTCGCGGTGGCCGTGGACGCCGGATATCTTCACACGAGCTACAACCCGGTGGAGAGTTCCAGTACAGCAACCGTGCTGGCTGGGCCGAGGTTCTTCTTTCCTGTCGGGCGCGACTCCGCGATTGAACCCTTTGCGGACTTTCTCGGGGGCCTGGCAACCTTCAGCTGGACGGACAGCCACGGCAACGCGTCACCGTTTACCGGCACGGTTTCGGGCGCTTTTGCGGTGGATGGCGGGCTCGACGTTCGCGCCACGCGGCACCTCTGGGTGCGTGCGCAGGGGGGATATCTGAACAGCAGCTTCAATACTGTGTTTCCGTCCCTGCAGAGCAGCGCGCATAACGAGCACGGCAGAGCTGCGGTTGGGGTCGTCTGGCGGTTTTGAGGGAAGCTGGTTCGAGATTCCTGTTCTTTGTCGCGGGTATCGGGCGGCGGAGTTCTACAGCGCGGCGAGTTTGGCTTCGATTTCCTTCAGCGCGGCCTGGAGGGCTTTGCGGCGGATGGGGCTGGAGGTGCGCTCGTCGAGAATGCGTTCGCGCTGGATCTCCAGCGCCTCACGCTCGAGGGTGCGGGTGGCTTTGGCGGCGTCGGCGGCATCCTGACCAGTTTTGACTTTGGTTGATGGCTCGGCAGAACGCTGCTCGACCTGTTCTTCCACGGACTTGCTTTCCCATCCTCTGGCCATGGATCCATGGTAGCCCCGAAACGCGGGCGCAGTGTGATTAGTTCGCACCATTCGGGCGCGACGGCCCACTTCGGTTCCTTTGTGGCGGGGTGAACGCTGCATCCTTTGTTCACGGTGTGGCATCCTGCGTTTATGAAAGCCTGGCGCCTTCCTTCATTTGGCATTGACAAGCTGGAACTGGTGACGCTGCCGGATCCGAAGCCGCAGCGCGGCGAGGTGGTGATCAAAGTACACGCAGTGTCGTGGAACTTTCGTGACCTGATGGTGGTGCAGGGACGATACAACCCGAAGATGCATCTGCCGCGCATCCCGTGTTCTGACGGGGCAGGCGAAGTGATGGCGATCGGCGAAGGCGTGACGCGCGTGCAGGTGGGCGATCGCGTGGCGGGCATTTTTATGCAGAACTGGATCGACGGCGAGGCGGATGCGGCGAAGATTCGCGGAGCGCTGGGCGGCGACATCGATGGCATGCTGGCGGAATTTGTTGTGCTGCGCGAAGAAGGGGTGCTGCGTTTTCCAGAGCATTTGTCGTATGAAGAGGCGGCGACGCTGCCGTGCGCCGCGGTAACAGCGTGGAATGCGCTTTTTCATACCGGCGGAGTAACGCCGGGCGACACCGTGGTAATCCAGGGAACGGGCGGAGTGTCCACTTTTGCACTGCTGTTCGCGAAAATGCTGGGAGCGCGCGTGCTCGGTACATCGAGCAGCGACGCGAAGCTGGAGCGTGCGAAGACGCTGGGGCTCGATGATGGAGTGAACTATCGCCAGCATCCTGAATGGGATAAGTGGGTAGTAGAAAAAACGGGTGGGCGTGGCGCCGATCTTATTGTGGAAGTGGGCGGAGCGGGGACGCTGATGCAATCGTTGCGCGCGGTGCGGATCGGCGGAGCGGTTGCGCAGATTGGCGTGTTGAGCGGAAAAGGGGAGGGGGTTGAAATCTCGTTACTGTTGCACAGGCAGGTTCGTCTTCGCGGGATTTATGTAGGATCGCGGTTCGATTTTGAGAAGATGAACCGAGCAATCGCACAGCAGAAATTGAAACCCGTGGTAGATGAGGTGTTTAGCTTCAGCGACGCGTCATCAGCGTTGCGCCGTATGGAGTCAGGGGCTCATTTTGGGAAGCTGGTTACTTCCGTGACGCACTGAAAATGTTTGTTGCAATGGCGACATTTTGCCTCAAGATGCATCTTAACAAGTGCTCGCTGCAAGCGATCACAGCACGATCAGAGAGACCAGAAAGAAAGGAGCTGCTAACGCTATGAACTTCCTGATGGCCTGCCTGCAATCGGTTCTCAATTTCTTCTCAAAGATTTTCTTTGGCTGCACGCATTCGAGGGTGACGCGCCCGTTCACGATCGCCGAGGAGACGTACGAGGTCTGCCTCGATTGCGGGAAACAGATTTTCTACTCCGCGCAGGAAATGCGGCCACTGACGCCGTGGGAAATCCGGCGGATGAAGGCCGCGCGAGCGGGCGAACTGAAAGTGGTCCCTATCAACTCCGCGGTTCCGCGTCTGGTTCCGGGGGGTCAGAAGCCCAATATCGCCGCGTAAAAGTTTCTCCTTGTTGTTCCTCTTGAAGGGAGCGTTTCGGCGCTCCCTTTTCACTTTTGTGGGACAGCGGCCCGGGGGGCGAGGAGGCTAAGATAGACACTGGCTTTCCCCCATGGGTCGTGTTCTGACAAGTCGGCTGCTGCTGGCGGTTCTGGCTCTCGGTGTGGCCGGGTGCGGCAGCGTCAACTATGCCGCGCAGGCGGGGGATGGCAGCTTTTCGCTGAGCGCAGCGACGCGGTCGACCGGCACGAACGGGCAAATCGCGCTGCATGCGATGCTGCCATCGGGCGATGCGGCTTCGGTGACGTGGAAGATTGCGTCGGGGACGAATGCGGCGACGCTGGGCCAGGGAAACGTCGACGCGACGGGCGTTTATACCGCGCCGGGATCGCTTTCCGCAGACGGGATTACGGTGCGGGTGGAAGCGACGCTCCGGAGCGACGCGCAGAGCACGGCCTCGCTGACGATCGCGGTACATCCTGGATTTGTGCAGCCGCTGCTGCCGCAGAATGTGGCGCTGACGGCGGGGGCGACAGCCGATGTGACGGCGCAGATTGCCGAAGTGGATGCCGGCAGCGTGAAGTGGTCGCTCGAGAGCGCGCCGAATGGCGAGCAGAATTCAACGACAGGAACGCTGGGTTCGGTGAGTGGCTCGTCGTGCCAGCGCAGCTCCGACCGCTACACCACGTGCACGGCAACGTACACGGCGCCGAGCGCGATTCCGCAGCAGGATGTGTATGTGGTGGCGGCGGTGAATGGGAGTAAAGTGACGTCGCCGCTGCACGTGCTGCTGAACAGCCGCGGGGTGGTGAGCAATCCGATTGCGAATCAGGCGATCCAGACAGGACCGGCGATGCTGGGTGCGTCGGGCGGGAACGATGGGGATTACGACACCTGGGAGGACCGCAAAGGCGAGTCGTTTGTGGCCGATTGCTGTGGCGGCACGCTGGGCGCGCTGGTGGAAGACGGGCAGAACAACCAGTACATCCTGAGCAACAACCATGTGCTGGCGGAGTCGGATCAAGGGCACGTGGGGGACACCATCGATCAGCCGGGGATGATCGATGGCGGGTGCACGCCGCTGAGCCGGCCGGGATCGACGCTGCACCCGATTGGGACTCTGCAGTACTTCGTGCCGCTGGCTTCGCAGCAGACGAATGTGGACGCAGCGCTGGCGCTGGCTGCGCCGGGCTCGGTGGATCCATCGGGGAGCATTCTGGGGCTGGGCACGTCGGGACGCGATCAGGCGCTGAGCGGGGCTCCGCCGATGGCGGGGCATGGCGAGACGCTGACGGCAGCGAACCTGGGCATGGACGTGGCGAAGAGCGGGCGCACAACGGGGCTGACCTGCTCCAGCATTAACGCGGTTGCGCTGACGGTGAAGGTGGACTACTACAAGGATTGCGCGGAGACGCAGCCCTACACCACGAAGACATTTGAGAATCAGATTGGGATTGGCGGCACGCACTTCACCGACAGCGGCGACTCGGGCGCGCTGGTGCTGGATGCGAGCAATGCGCAGGCGGTGGGGCTGTACTTCGCCGGCGGGACCGATGGGGATGGCAACGGGTTGAGCGTGGTCAATCCCATTGGCGATGTGCTGCACGAGCTGAGCACGGAGACGGGCAGCCCACTGAGCCTGGTGGGCACGAACACGGCCCATTCGATTGCGTGCCTGCGCTACGATCCCGCGGTGCCGACGGAGCCGCCGTACGTGGGGCCTGCGGCGCTGGATCGGGCGCAGGCGATTGCCGAGGGCGCGGCGGATACTCTGCGCGGCAATGGGGTTTTGGGAACGGCGGCGGGGCATAGTCTGGACAGCCCGGGCGATCCAGCGGTGGTGGTTTATGTCGATCACGCGACAGCGACCGTGCCGGAGACGATTGAGGGCATGCGGACGCAGGTGATCGTGACGGATGCTGGCGCAGTGGCACGCGGGACGGCTCCGGCGATGCCTGCGCTGGAAGCGGGGCTGCATTTATCGAGCGCGGCGCTGGCCGGCGCGACGGCGGTGGAGCAAGGTGTGGCTCCGGGGCTGATGGCCGATCCGGCGGTTTTTGGCGTGGGCGTGACCGAGAGCCGGGATAATCCTGCGGAAGCGGCACTGCTGGTGCTGGTGGACATCGGGCGGAATCCGCAGTCGATGCCGATGACGATGGGCGGGCTGCGGGTGGAGTATATGCGGCTGCATCGGTTTCACACGACGCTGTCGAAGTTTGCGACGGCACAGCGTTCAGGGTGCAGCGTTCAGCGTTCAGCGAATTAGAGTTCCGGACGCGGCGTAAAACACGGCCCGAGTAAGGGTGATCAGAAGAGATGGATTGGTCCTTGGTAGCGGGCGATTGCGGGATCGACGGTGAGCAGCAGCAGCCCGTCGGCGGTGGCCTGCGCGATGAGCATGCGGTCGAAAGGGTCTTTGTGCAGAGGGGGGAGTCCGGCGACTGCGACTGCGTGCCTGCCGGTGATGGCGAGTTCGGTATAGCCGTTGTCGAGCAGGCCGCGGCGGAGGAGGGCCGGATCGGCACGAAAGTCGGTGCGGCCGAGGCTGTTCTTGATGGCAATCTCCCACAGGCTGGCGGCGCTGAAGACGAGCTGATGCTCGGGTTCTTCGATCATCGCGCGCGCGGCAGCCGGCAGGTGGTTGGGTTCGCTCGCTCCCCAGAGGAGCAGGTGGGTATCGAGGAGCAGCCTCATTGCCCGCCATCGAACAGCGTGGCGATTTCATCCGCGCCCAGCCGATCGAAATCCTCGGGAACAGAGATCTGCCCGGCGAGGAACCCGGTGCGGCGGACGGCCAGCGGCAGCGGCGCATCGATGGCGGTGACCCTGACGACGGGTTTGCCGGCCTTGGCAATGACGAAGGGCTCTCCCTGGACTGCTTCCTCGATGAGGCGGGAGAGGTGGGTCTTGGCTTCGTGGATATTGACCGTTTTGGCGGGCTTCATGATGAACTAAGTCTACTTAGTCTAGTCCATCACTGTCAAGCAAGAGACAGCGCCTCAGCTATGCAGAGCGGCGATCGCCTCCGGAGCCGCCTTTTCGGTGCGGAATTCGCCTTCCCATTGGGCGACGACGGCGGAGGCGAGACAGTTGCCGACGACGTTGACGACGGTGCGGCCCATGTCCATGATGGCGTCGACGCCGAGGATGACGAGGATGGGCTCGACGGGCAGCGCGAAGATGGAGGCGGTGGCGAGAATCACGACCAGGACGGAGCGGGCGACGCCGGCGACGCCTTTGCTGGTCAACATGAGGACGCCGACCACGGTGAGCTGGCGGCCGAGGCTCATGTGGATGCCAGCAGCCTGGGCGGTGAAGATGACGGCGATGGAGCAGTAGAGCGCCGATCCCGCCGTGTTGAAGGTGTAGCCGGTGGGGATGACGAAGGCGACGATATTGCGCGGGACGCCGTAGGCTTCCATGGCCTCGATGGCCCGTGGGAGCGCGGCTTCGCTGGTGCTGGTGGCGAAGGCGATGGTGGCGGGTTCGGCGACGGCGCGGAGAAACTCACGCAGGGGCAGGCGCGCGATCAGCAGCGCGGGCAGCATGGCCACGAGCGCGAAGACGACGATCGCAATGTAGAGGGTGAGCGCAAGCTTGCCGAGGTTGAGCATGACGCCGAGTCCCGATTGCGCGACGGTGAAGGCGAGAGCGGCGGCGACTCCAACGGGCGCGTAGAGCATGACGAAGTTGGTGAAGGCGAACATCACCTCGGTGAGCGATTCGCAAAGGCGGAGCATGGGCGCGCGCTTCGTTTCGCTGACGCGGCTGAGGGCGAGTCCGAAGAAGATGGCGAAGACGGCGACCTGGAGGATTTGATTGTCGGCGACGGCGCTGGCGATGTTTTCAGGGAAAACGTGCAGCAGGAATTGCTGCCAGGAGATGGCGGTTTGCTGCGGGAGCGCGGCCGTGGAGACCGCGGCGTGCGCGGCCATGTTGAGGCCGACACCGGCTTTCGAAATGTTGATGGCGACGAGACCGATGACCAGCGCGATGGTGGTCAGGGTTTCGAAGTAGACGAGAGATTTCAGGCCAAGCCGACCGACGGTTTTGGCGTCGGCGTGGCCGGCGATGCCGGTGACGAGGGTTCCGAAGATGAGGGGCGCGACGATGACGCGGATGAGGCGGAGGAAGATGTCGCCGAAGACGCGACCGGACAAGGCGACATGTGGAGCGTCGACGCCGAACTCGATGCCTGCCAGCATGCCGACGAAGATCCAGCCGGTGAGGGAGCGGCGGCGCGACGCTGCCCAGGCGAGAAGGACAAGCGCGACGATGCGGACAGCGATGGCTGCGACGCGCGCAGCAGGCCAGGAATGCTGCGCTGCGGCTGCGGCGGCGTAGAGCACGAGGCCGGTGATCGCCAGCATCGAGACATTCGGCTTTTGCGCGGCCGACTTCATGGGAGCAGGGTACAGGGTACAGGGCGCAGGGTGCAGCGAAAAGCGGCCGGGGAGTGATCAGCGTTCAGGCACCCGGCGTCGGGCTGTTTTATCCTGCTGGCATGCGTAGTTATTTTGCAGTCGTGCTTTCCTGTTTGCTGATGCTGGCAGCCGCGGCGACGGCGCAGACGCTCGATCCTTTGGCGCCGAAGCCTCCGGAGAATCAGAACGGCAATGCGCTCACGAACCCGGGACTGTCGCCGGAGGTTGAGTTCCTGTACGAGCTGGAGGTGAAATTCGCCGCTGATACGGCGAAGGGCGGGGGTGCAGCCTTCAGTTCATGGTTCGCGCCCGACGCAGTGACCCTGGGCAACGGCAAAGCGCCAGTGGTCGGCTACGATGCGATTGCCGCGGCGGCGACCTGGTCTCCGGACGCCTATCAGCTGACGTGGACGCCGGAGGGGGCGCGGATGGGTCCCGCGGGGGACATGGGCTTTACGTGGGGGCACTACCAGGGGGTGTCGAAGGACGGCCAGGGAAGCGCGGCGAAGACGACGGGCCGGTACATGACGGTGTGGAAAAAGCAACCGGATGGGTCCTGGAAGGTGGCCCTGGACGCCAGCAACGAGGGGCCTGCGGAGGACTGTTGCCGGGTAAAGTGAACGATTTCTGAGGCGAAATAGGGCGGTTATGTTACCGTAGTGCCTGAATAAGGCGCGCCATTCCGTTACTACCGGAAAGTACCGTAAGCGATACGTATAACAGGACTTGGGATCACCCGAACGGGGCAGAGCGGGGGCGAAAATACTTTGGGACAATGCTTGTGACGCTCCGGCGTCTGGACTACGGTTGCACTTTTGCCCTGGCAACAACATATGCCTGAAGACAGGGGTCCCGGGCTCGCCGGAGTCTGCGGAGAGGGATGAGTTACCTGGCCACCAGCGCGCAGTGGAGCGAAGCCGAAAGGCTGAAATCCCTGCTGGAATACGACATTCTCGATACGCCGGCGGACCCGGCGTTTGACGAGATAGTTCGTGTCGCGGCCCAGGCGACGGGCGCCCCTTTCGCGTATCTCGGTTTCCTCGACGCGAATCGTCTATGGTTCAAGTCGCGGTTTGGTTTCCAGGGGACGGAGATTCCCCGGCTGGCGACGGCGGACCAGTACACCATTCTTGAACCGGAGCCTTTGCTGATTGCGGACGCGGCGATGGAGCCGCGGTTTCCGGTGCGGGGCATTCCGCTGACGCGGACCGTGCATTGCCGCTCGTATCTGGCTGCGCCGCTGGTGGGTATGGAAGGCGGCATCGGCACGCTCGCGGTGCTTTCGCCGAAACCGAATCAGTTTACGGAGCAACATGCGTCGATCCTGGGCGTGCTGGCGCGCCAGGTGATGATGCGGCTGGAGTATTCGGTTCATTCGAAGGGACAGGATCACTCGCTGCGCAGCCGGCAACGGATTGAGCGGGCGCTGACCGTAGAGCGGAACTTTGTGTCGGCGGTGCTCGATACGATGAGCGCGCTGGTTCTGGTCGTGGACACGGCCGGACGCATTGTGCGGTTCAATCGCGCCTGCGAAGAAATATCGGGATATACGTTTGCGGAGCTGGCGGGGCGATCATTTCCGCAAGAGCTGTTCCTGACGGAAGAGCGGCCACAGGCGTTCGATCTGATCGAGCAGTCGCGCCGGGAGGCGCGGCGCGAACCGACGGAATTGCACTGGCTCTCGCGCGACGGACGGCGGCGGCGCATTGCGTGGAACACGACCACGCTGACCGATGGGCTCGGCGACATCAACTTCATCATCATGACGGGCGTCGACGTCACCGATCAGCGGGAGGCGACCGCGGCCCTGTATGCGAGCGAAGCGCGCTACCGGCAACTGGTGGAAAGCTCGCTGGGCATGGTGTGCACGCACGATCTGGAGGGCAGGATTCTCTCGATCAACACCAACGCGGCGGAGAGTCTGGGGTATCGCTCCGAAGAGATGGTGGGCAAGCGGATGATCGACTTCGTTCCCGAGGATCAGAAGCCGGCATTCGAGCATTATCTTGCGAGCATCGCGCAATCGGGCGAGGAGCAGGGCATGCTGAGCCTGCGGCACCGCAACGGCCAGGTGCGGTTCATTGCGTGGCGCAACCGGCTGCTCGATCTGCCCGACACGCCGCCCTTCGTGCTGGGCCACGGCATCGACGTGACGGAGAAGACGGACGCCGAGAACAAGCTGCATGCGGTGATGCGGCAGCGGGAGTCGATTCTAGAGTCGGTGGGAGACGGCATTTACGGCGTGGACATGGAGGGCCAGATCATCTTCGTGAACGAAGTGGGCGCGCGGATGATGGGATACACGCAGGAGGAGATGGAGGGCAAGGAACTGTTGCAGATGCTGGGGCACGCGCGCGCGGATGGTTCGGTGTTCCGGATCGAGGACAGCCCCATCTATGCGGCGAGCCGTTCGAGCGCGCCGATTCGCGCCCGCGACGAAGTTTTCCGGCACAAGGACGGGCATCCGGTTCCGGTGGAATACGTGGCCTGCCCGATGCTTTCGAACGGGCGCGTGACGGGCGTGGTGGTGGCGTTCCAGGACGTGACGGAGCGGCGGCGTCTGGACCGGATGAAGGACGAGTTTATTTCGACGGTGAGCCACGAACTGCGCACACCGCTGACGGCTCTGCGCGCTGCGCTGGGACTGATTGCGGGCGGGGCGCTGGAGAAGCGGCCGGAAAAGCGCGCGCAGATGATGGATGTGGCGATCGGCAACTGCGACCGGCTGGTGCGCCTGGTGAACGACATTCTGGATTTCGAGCGCATGGGCGCGGGACGGTTGCCGATGCGATTCCAGGAGGTGGAGGCCAAGGATCTGCTGCGGAGGGCGACGGATCTGCAGCATCCGAACGCGCAGAAGGCGGGCATTGGGTTCCTGATCGACGCGGGACCGCTGACGCTTTGGGTGGACGAGGACCGGATTCTGCAGACGCTGGGCAACCTGATCAGCAATGCGATCAAGTTCTCGCCGGCGGGCAGCGAGATCACGCTGCGAGCGCGGACACAAAGTGCAACCGAGGCGATTATCTCGGTTTCGGATCGCGGCCGCGGAGTTCCTCCGGAAAAGCTGGAGATCATCTTCGAGCGCTTCCAGCAGGTGGATGCGTCGGATTCGCGCGACATGGGGGGAACCGGGCTGGGACTGGCGATCTGCCGCAATATCGTGCGCCAGCACGGTGGGCGGATCTGGGCGGAAAGCATCGTGGGCCGGGGAAGCACGTTCTACTTCACGGTGCCCCGGACCTCCGCGCGCCAGGAGCAGGGCGAGGCTACGGCTCAGTCTTCGAGTCAGTCTCCGGTTGGGACGCGGCTGCTGTAGCGGGGCGAATCGGGGTGGGTGCTGGCGCGGGACGCGGGGCTGCAGCGGGCTGCGGGGTCATCTGATGCATCGTGACAATCAGAGCAACGGCAGGAGCTGAGCCGGCGCATCGGTAGGCGTGGGGAGTAGCGGCGTCGAAGTAGACGCTGTCGCCAGCCTCGAGCGTATGGGTGCGGTCGCCGTGGCGAATCTCGAGGTCTCCCTGGAGAAGGTAGAGGAACTCGTAGCCGGGATGGACATGCGGCCGGACCTCGGCGCCTTTCCTGACGGGCACGAATTCTGCGAAGTACGGGTCGAGCTGGCGGTCGGGCACCATGTAGGCCAGACTCTCGAAGTAGTAGGTCGGGTCTTCGACGCCGGACTGCGGCAGGCGGACGCGTTCGGAGCGGCGATGGACGCGGAAGAGGGGATGCGGTTCGGGCTCGAAGAAGTAGGAGAGGTCGCGGCCGAAGACCAAGGCGACGCGGGCCAGGTTACGCAGGGTGGGGACCACGCGCCCGGTTTCGAGCTGAGAGAGGAAGCTGGCGGAGAGGCCGGTATGGCGTCCGAGCTCAACCAGGCCCATGGAGCGCTTCAGGCGGAGGCGGCGGATTCTTTCGCCGATTCGTTTTTCTGCGATGAAAGCCTCGGCCGAGGGAGCGGCGGCGGGCAGGGAATCGAAGTGGGGCGCGGTTGGCTCGAGCTTGTTTTCCATCACTGCCCCAGTCGGAGGTTAGCGATTTGTTGCGATGAGTGAAACTAACAGAGTGTTCTTCAAATCACAAGAACTTTTGATGGCGTGAATAGCGGGCGCGGTGGCCCACCGGCGAGGCTTTTTCCGGGTTCGCGCGGCATGGCGGATGGTCTTTTGTGGTTGCGGCGAGCGGTAAACAGGGTTTAATACCCTGTGTTTCCCCCAGGGAAAGTGGGAATGGGCAAGCCAACACAACGCATCCTGCTGAGCGGGGCATCCGGGCTGATTGGGTCGGCGATACGGGGCGCGGCTCGCGAGCAGGGCATGGAAGTGACAGCGCTGGTCCGCAGGCACCACCTCGTGGGTCCGGGCGCGGTCTACTGGAATCCAGCCAAAGCAGACGCAAAGGTTCATCCTGTGGGGTTGGAGGGTTTCGACGCGGTCGTTCATCTGAGCGGGGCGAACGTCGCACGCCGGTGGACGGGGGAGTATCGCCGGGAGATTGTCGAGAGCCGGGTGGCAAGTACACGGATGCTGTGCGAATCGCTGGCGCAGGTGCGGCGGCGGCCTCGCGTGCTGTTGTGCGCTTCGGCGGTGGGGATCTACGGGGATCGCGGCGACGAAGTGCTGACCGAGGAGAGCACGGAAGGGACAGGATTTCTGGCGGAAACCTGCACCGCGTGGGAGGCGGCCGCGAAGAATGCGTGCGCGCTGGGAATCCGCGTGGTGCATTTGCGCCTTGGCGTGATGCTGAGTCGCAAGGGCGGTGCGCTGGGGAAGATGCTGCCGGCATTTAGATGCGGACTGGGTGGACGGTTGGGCTCGGGACGCCAGTGGATGAGTTGGATCAGCATGCGCGATTTGGTGCGGGCTGCGATTTTTTTGATGGATCACGAGGAACTGGCCGGAGCCTTCAATCTAACGGCGCCGAATCCGGTGACGAACGCGACGTTTACAGCGGTGCTGGCTTCGGCGGTGCATCGGCCCGCGCTGCTGCCGGTACCCGCGGGAATGCTGCGGATGATTTTTGGCGAGATGGCGGATCAGACGCTGCTCGCCTCGCAGCGCGTGTTGCCGCGCGGGTTGGCCGACGCGGGATTTCGGTTTGAAGACCAGGAGGTCAAAGCAGCGCTCGGGGCTCTGCTACGCTGAAAAGCGATGAAGATGGCACCGCCCAGCCCTCGACCCAAACAACTGGGGAGTTGGGGACCCCGGATTGCGTGGGCTACGGCCGCATCGGGATGGCTGGTCTTGCTGGCGGGATGCGGGCTGGCGGCGAATCCGCAACCGCCCACGCTGTGGCTGCCCACGCCGGTGAAGGACCTGACGGCGACGCGTGTGGGGGATGAAGTTCACCTGCACTGGACGATGCCCAAAGAAACAACCGATAAGGTGATGCTGAAGGGGGAACAGCGGGCGCATTTCTGCTGGGAGAGGGAAGCGCCACTGGCGGAGAAGCCTGCGGCTGCGGGAAAGGCGAGATCTGGCAAGGTGGGGGCGCCGGTGCCGAAGATAGGGCCGGATCCGTGCCGGGCTCTGGCGGATGGGATGTTTCCGCCGGACAAGCCTGCGGATTTTACGGTGAAAATGCCCGCGGAGTTCGTTGCGGGGGCGCCGCAGGCCGTGGCGTTTTTTGTTGAGCTACAAAATCATGCAGGGAAAACGGCGGGACCGTCGAATGCGGCGTGGGTGGCGACGGGTGCGGCTCCGGCGGGCGTGACGGGGCTTCGCCTGGAGACGCGGGCTGCGGGTGTCGTCCTGCACTGGGACGGGGCGGCTCCGCAGGCGAAGATGGTGCTGCGGATTCATCGGACGCTGGTCCCAAAGCCGGCTGCAGCGAAGTCGAGTGGGGCGAACGGGGCGTCTCCGGAGCAGCAGGTGCTGGAAGTGGATTTGGACAAGGCGGATCCGGGCGTGGCTCTGGATCATGACGCCGTGCTCGATCATGCATGGAAGTACGCAGTGGAGCGAGTGTTGAAGGTGGAGATCAACCAGCACGCTCTGGAGATTGCAGGGCCGCCATCGAAGACGGAGACGATCGACGCGAAGGATGTGTTTCCACCGGCGGTTCCGGCGGAAGTGGCGGCGGTGGCGGATGCGCAGGCGCGGGCGATTGATCTGTCGTGGACGCCGGACACGGATGCCGATCTGGCGGGGTATGTGGTGTATCGACGCGACGTGACAGCGGGAACGGCGATGGAGCGGATTTCTGGCAAGTCTCTGGTGGCGCCTCCATCGTTTGGGGACACGACGGTGGTCGCGGGGCATCGCTACGCGTATGCGGTGAGTGCGGTGGATCAGGATGGGAACGAGAGCGCGCGGTCGGGCGAAGTGGAGGAGCAAATACCGCAGTGAGTGAGGAATTCTGACACAATAAGAGAGCGATATCGGAGCTAACTATGGAGCCATTCGACCGTATTAGCCAAGACCCTGAAGTGATGGGCGGAAAGGCCTGCATCCGGGGCACTCGTGTGACGGTGGGGACCATCGTTGGGCAGATTGGCGCGGGACACACGATTGAGGATCTGTTGGCGGATTATCCCTATCTGAGTCGCGAAGATATTTTGCAAGCTCTCCGATATGCCTCTTGGCTGGCCAACGAGCGCGAGACGCTGATCGCGAATGCATAAACCATTGCGAAAGGCGGCCGGCTTCATCGGCGAACCTCGATAGTCACTTGCTGCGATGCCTGACGCTATGCCCCGAAATGCTAATCTCTGCGCGCGATGAAAGTCCTCATTGATATGTGTTTTCCTCCGCGATGGGTGGAGTTGCTGGAGAAGGCAGGAATCAACGCGGTCCACTGGTCGACCCTGGGTCGCGGCGATGCCCCTGATTCCGAAATCATGAAGTTCGCGGCCGACAAACGATATGCCGTGCTGACTCACGATCTTGATTTTGGCGCAATTCTCGCTGCGACAAAGGGCAAGCGCCCGAGTGTAGTGCAGGTTCGAGCGAAAGACATCAGCCCCGATGCGACCGGGGCGAGAGTCATAGCCGCATTGAGGCAAGTGGAAGCAGAACTTGAAATAGGTGCTTTGTTAACGATTGATACATATCGCGACCGGCTGCGGCTGCTGCCGCTTTGACTTTGCCGGAATCGATTTCGGATACGTTCGTGAGTTGGAGAGTGCTTAGCAATGAAGTATTGCCGGTTTGAAACGGATGCGGGTCCGCAGTATGGGGAAGTGGTGGATCGGGCGGGGACGCTGTGGGTCGAGCGGCTGCTGCCGCCGTTCGAGGAGGATCCATGGACGAAGCTTTCGGCTGGGGCCTTTGCGCCGGCGCCGTTGGCAACGGTGAAGCTGCTGGCGCCCGTGGTTCCGTCGAAGATTGTCTGTATCGGGAGGAATTATCGCGAGCATGCGGCGGAACTGGGCAACGAGGTTCCGAAGGAGCCGCTGCTGTTTCTGAAGGCGCCGTCGTCGGTGATTGCGCCCGAGGAGGCAATCCGGATTCCAGCGCTCTCGCAGCGGGTGGACTTCGAGGGCGAGCTGGCGGTGGTGATTGGGCGGAAGGCGACGCGCATCTGGCCCGATGAAGATGTGCGGCGCTACATTCGCGGATACACGATCGTGAATGACGTGACGGCGCGCGATCTGCAGAAATCCGACGGGCAATGGTCGCGAGCGAAGGGATTCGACACGTTTTGCCCGATGGGGCCGCTGGTGACGGACGAGGTCGATCCGGATGCGGGGCTAGCCGTCGAAACCAGGCTGAATGGCGAGGTGAAGCAACGCGGAACCACGAGCGATCTGATTTTCGGCATCGCGGCCCTGCTGCGGCACATCACGGCAGCGATGACGCTGCTGCCGGGCGATGTGATTCCAACGGGTACGCCTGCTGGAGTGGCGGCGATGCGGCCGGGGGACCGGGTCGAGGTGACGGTGGAGGGGATTGGGACGCTGGGAAATCCGGTCGCACGATAACTGCGACAGGAGAGCCGGACCGGCATCAAACAAAGTGGGCATTCTCCGAATATTTGCAGGATCCGGCCAGGCGGTCTGCAGGGAGAGCGCCGAATGCCGGATAATCGAGAGACAGGCTGGAGGGATGGAATGGCGAAGACATTGCTGGCACAGCTCCGCACGATGACGACGGTGGTCGGCGACACGGGCGACATCGAGGCGATTGAAAAGGTAAAGCCGCAGGATGCGACGACGAATCCGTCGCTGCTGACCGCAGCGGCGCAATTGCCGCAATACGGCAAGCTCGTCGATGGCGTGCTGCTGGACGCGAAGAAGCAGCTGGGCGAGGACGCCGAAGACGCGAAGGTCTCGAAACTGGCGTTCGAGAATTTGGCTGTTGCGTTCGGCAAGAAGATTCTGCAGATCATCCCCGGGCGGGTTTCGACCGAAGTGGACGCGCGCAAGTCGTACGACACCGAGGGGACGATCGAGCAGGCGCACTCGATCATTCAGAAGTACGAGAGCGCGGGGGTGTCGCGCCAGCGCGTACTGATCAAGATTGCGTCGACCTGGGAGGGAATTCGCGCCGCGGAGAAGCTGGAGAAGGAAGGCATCCACTGCAACCTGACACTGCTCTTTGGCATTCACCAGGCGATCGCCTGCGCGGATGCGGGCGTGACGCTGATTTCGCCATTCGTCGGGCGCATTCTCGACTGGTACAAGAAGGACACCGGCAAGGACTACAAGGGCGCGGACGATCCGGGCGTGCAATCGGTGACGAAGATCTACGACTACCTCAAGAAGTACGGATACAAGACGCAGGTGATGGGCGCGAGCTTCCGCAACACCGGCGAGATTATCGAGCTGGCCGGTTGCGATCTGCTGACGATTTCGCCGCAGCTGCTTGAGGAACTGGATGCGACCGAGGGCACGCTGGAACGGAAGCTCGACCCGGCGAAGGCGCAGTCGATGCAGATCGAGAAGCTGACCATCGACAAGGCGACCTTTGACAGGATGCACGCTGCCGATCGCATGGCGCACGACAAGCTGAAGGAAGGAATCGAGGGCTTCAGCAAAGCGCTGGAACAGCTGGAGCAGCTCCTGGCGAAGCGGCTGAGCGAACTGGAAGCGGGATCGCCGAAGCCGGTGGGCGCGCGCTGAAGGCTGTTACGATCGAATTACCACAGGCAGCCCTGCGGGGCTGCCTGTTTTGGTTTCTGAGGCTGAGCCCCTGGCGGATTCGGATCGAGTAAACGACAAAACGACGCCAGGAGCTTGACTGAAGAGTTACAGGCTTGGCATGATCGGACTTCCGGTGCGGATATCGCACCGTTTCCCAGGCTCGGATCGTCATAGGCGCATCACTTGCAGAAAACGAAGTTATTTCCGTCGCCCCCATCGGCGGTTCAAGCTGCCCGCACCGTTGTTCGTCTCACCGCGGGCCGGGCGAGGACCCGGTGGGAGCTGCTGCTGGCAGTTCCGCTCCTGTTGGGGCCGCTCTCGTTTGCGCAGGATACTGGCCCCCTGGCGCCGCAGGCGCTGGCCGCGCTTCCGGACGCGCCGGTTCCCGCGGCTTCTGTGACAGAAGGGGCGAAGGCCGAGTCTACGAGCGTTGTTGCAGTGAGCGCGCCGCGCGATCATGTGTCGCCGGAAGATTGTTCGCTGGATACGACGCATTCGCGGAGATGCCGGGTTCACTGGGGCCATTTGACCCTCACGACGACGCTGTTCAACGCTTTTGAAGACGCAGGCAATCTGTACACCGGCTACTGGTATCGCGAGGAGACAACCAAGGGTGACTGGTGGGATCGCTATATCAATTCCGCTTCGGACTGGGTATGGAATCGATGGCCGGACTACAATCCCTTCCTTGACGATTACGTAGGGCACCCGATGATGGGCGCCATCACCAACGATCTGTGGATCCAGGACGATCCGAAGAGTATGACGGTCGGGCCGTCGAACACATGGCCCTACTGGCGGCGGATGCTGCGCGCCGGCGCGTTTTCGACCGCATATAGTTTTTGGTGGAAGCTGGGCCCGACCGGGGAAGCGTCGATCGGGCACAACGGCGACCACGCCGAACCTTACGGAAACGGACACATCAGCAACGAAACGGGCTGGGTGGAGCTGGTGACCACGCCGGTGGGCGGAGCCCTGTGGACGATGGGCGAGGATGTGCTGGACAAGCACGTCGTCGCTCCAGTGGAAGGTGATGGGCGCAATCCTTTTGCGCTGCTGGGGCTGAGTTTTCTGGAGCCGGCGCATGCGACGGCGAACATTTTCCGCTTCCGGCCACCCTGGTACCGGGATGATCGGGTGGTCAAGGCGAAGTCGTTCTGGAGCGATCCTGTCGGCGAGAACGAGGTGCGGTTCGAGAAAGCAGAGACTGGACCGAGCGGAAGCACGAGTGGGGCTGAGGGTGAGGCGAACACGGTGTCTTCGGTGGTCCCGGGGGTTTCCCCTGTGGTCCGGAGCGCGAGTTCGGCGGGAGAATTGCCGGTGTGGCCGCATCCAGGAGGCGAGCACGAGTTTGGAGCGTGGTGGGGACTCTCGCTGATGAGCGGGCATCTCTGGGGCTACTCCGGTGACGTGAAATATATGCCCATCGATGTGCGATACAGCTATCTGATCAGCCCGCACGACAGCTGGACGCTGCGCTACGCTCCGGAATTGACGGCGCTGGCGATGCTGGATTGGCCGGTGCCAGGAGCTGTGCCTACCAAGAATCAACCGTATACCCAGTACCTGCGCACGCGGGCCTATGGCAGCGGCTTTAGCCCGGTTGGATTCGAGACGGATTTTCTGCCGGCAAAACGGATCCAGCCTTTCCTGAGCACGAACGGCGGGTTCGTTTATTACGACGAGCGCGTGCTCTCCCCGCAAGGATCGCAGTGGATGTACACAATCGATTTCGGCTGCGGGCTGCATATTTTCCGTAAGGCGCGCCAGGACTGGAGCCTTGGCTACCGGTACCAGCATCTGTCCAATGCAAACATCAGCCAGCACAATCCGGGAACGGACACAAATGTGTTCTATGTTGCGGTGTCGCGCTTCCGCAGCAAGGGATATCGCTAGTAATCTAACCAGACGATAAAAGCAGCGGTATCATGATAGCCGCTCTCCCGGAATGCGAGGCTATCATGTCTCTTGTCCAGCGTGCGCTGCTTTGCGCCGCGGTGCTCTTCACGACTCCGTACCTTCTTCACGCCGACAACGAATCCAAAATTGCGGGCCGCTTGCAGAATCTGCGCTCTCTTTCCGACGCGCAGAGGCCCGGGGCTACAGTTCAGTTAGCTGCCGATGTCCAAGCGTTGCCTCCCGGTCCCAACAAGGTGAAGCTGGCCGATGACCTGGCCCATCTGGTGACGGAAGGCGACCAGGGACAGGCGACGGTTCAGGCGGTCGCCGACGCGCTGCGGCAGTCTTTGTCGGAGACGCCGGTGCCTTCGAAGAAAGGCGAGACACCGATGCCCTATATGGACCTCGCCAACCTTGTGCGCTACGAGGGCGCAGCGGAGGAACTGAACGACCCACTGTATGCGAAAGCGCAGCAGACCCTCGTGGACGAGGAAACCGAAATTGCGAAGGCGGACTTCACGCTGAGGGATCTTCACGGAAAGAAATGGACGCTTTCCGAACTGCGCGGGAAGATCGTGATGGTGAACTTCTGGGCGACGTGGTGCGGCCCGTGCAAACTGGAGATGCCCAATCTCGACTTCTTCTATACCCGGTTTCAGTCGCAGGGCCTGGTGGTGCTGTCCATCACCAGCGAGGAAGGGTTCAAGGTTGCTTCCTACACGAGCGCATGGAATTATCATCCGCCCATCCTGATCGATGTGGGAGGGAAAGTCTTTCAGCAATTCCATATACAGGGAGTTCCGAGGACCTTTCTTTTCGATCGCGACGGGAAGCTGCTGGCGGAGGCCATCGACCAACGGACGCAACGGCAGTTTCTGGTGATGCTGTCGAAGACCGATCTGCACCCGTAGCTCAGCCGGGAGACCGCCGGTTCCAGGTTTCAGCTCACTGTGTGTGTGGCCAGGGTTACGGTGACGACGTCGTCCGGCGTTTTCGTTGTGCCGCCGTCGCTCTGCGGATGGAATTCGACGGTCAATGTTGTGGCGTTCACGATGACGCGCAGATAGCCGTAGTCCGTGCCGTCATAGCTTTCGAGCGTCAGAGTGCTGTCGATGGGATAGGGTGTGCGGAAAGTGCCGCGCATCGTTTCCAGGGGCGAGTGGCCGCCGCAGCCGGCGACGATGTAGGGAATCGAAAGGCCATTGATGGTGCGGGTATAGCGCTGGTAGTTGTGCGCGTGGCCGGCGAAGACCGCGTGCGGCCAGGCGCCCGCGGCGGTGCAGGCGCTGTCGATATCGGCCAGCATGTCGGGGCTGCCGCCGTGCGTGGTGCCGCCGGTGAAGGGCGGATGATGCACGGCGATGATGACGGCTCCGGTGAACTTGTCGCTTTTGACACGCTTGAGGGCGGCGGTTAGAAAGGCGATCTGGCGCTGATCGAGGGTGGTGTAAGTCCCCTTCTGATCGGAGATGACGCCGGGATCCTCGAGAACATTGCTGTAGAGGCCGAAGATACGCACGAAGGGTGCTTCGAGCGTGAAGTAGACGCCGGGCTGAATCATGGTGGTGCGGATCAGACCGCCGGCGTCGGGCGAGGGCGCAGCGGAAGGGGCGCAGAAATTGCGCAGGAAAGCTTCGAGGGTGGTCTCGGGATCGCCCGACCAGACAACGCCGTCATGATTGCCGGGAATGGCGATGATGGGCGCGGGATAGCTGCGGAAGGGTTCGTAGAACTGGTCGTAGTAATACGTTGCTTCGCCGAAGTAGTAGACGACGTCGCCGAGATGGTAGAAGAACGAGGGCACGTCGGCGGGGTTGGCTTCGCTGAAGTCGGCGACCATTTTGTCCGCGACCAGACTCTGCGTGTTGGGGCCTTTGACGCTGCCGGTGTCGCCGACGCAATGGAAGACGACCTGGCCGGAGGCGGTGATCGCCTGGATCTTCGCCGCTCCCTGGGTGCCATAGACCTGCTGGAGCGGGAGGACGGGCTCCACGGCGTTGCCCGCCGGCTGCGGTACGGGCTCGACCGAGGCGATTTCCTTGTCGGTCTGATCGGTGACCGGGTCTTTGAAACCGGTTGGGTCGGGCGAGGGCTGGGGCTGCGCGAAGACGGGATCGCCGGCAGCTGCGGCCGGATGGGGTGGCTTCCGTGGATGCTTCCTGGGCTTGGGCTTCGGTGCAGTCGCAGTGTGTCTAGGCATCGTCCTCTCCTGGGAAGAGAATAGGCGATTCTGACGATCAGGATGTGAATGGCTGGTTGCGCGTTGGTTTTTGGGACTTCGGGCTTACTCGGAGTGCGGCTTGCCGAAGTGGTAGCTCAACGCCACGGTCGCGTTCATGACGTCGAGGCCGGGATTGGACGGGGTCATGAAGCCATTGGAAAAATGAAAGTCGCCCCACAGGCCGAGGCGGAGGTCGTAACGCGGCGATGCCTTCACCAAAATGCCCAAGGACGACTGAAGAGTGAAGTTCTCATAGGTGGACGAGGGGGAGAGCGCTTTTTGATTGAAAGCGAGCATGCCTCCCTTGAAGAGGAGAAACGGTTTCAGGCTCTTGTTGCTGCGCCATTCCATGCGCAAGCCGATGGGAGAAATGCCGACACCGTAGAGGTTTTTGCGGCCGGGACCAATCGTATCGCCCCACAGATCGGTTTTTGCAGGTTCATTGAGGATCATGATCGGCAGAATTTCTGCGACGTAGTCCATCTGCGCGCCCAGGAAGTAGTCCCAGGAATGGCGGTCGTACTCGATGCCGCCGGTGTAGAGATGGCTGCTGCCGCCGCCGGCAAAGATGTAGTAATGGCCAAAGGAGTCGAGACCTTCGAAGGCAATTTCGCGTTCCGGCGGCTGTTTGACCGGGGCCGGTTGGGTTTCGACGAGGGAGCCGGTGGAAATGGCGGTTGTCGCCGGTGAGGGAGGAGGAGCCGTTTCCTGCGCGCGAGCCCATGGCAAGCCGGTCACGGAGAGAGCGGCGAGCAGGATGGTGCATTTCAGGAAAGCGCCGCAGGGGCGCCGGTTCCGGAGCGCGCCACCCACCGACCGAGCAAGCCAGTTCGTCAGCAAAAGTCACCCGTGGAGCAGGAAGTCACTTCAACCGGGACGCAGATGCTCATTGCGGGACAGTTAAGCGAACCGTAGTACTGTTCGCCGGGGCTGTCAAGAAGGTAATCGGCGATGGGAACTCATGGGGATAACGGAGGTGGGTTGCAGTCGCATGCCAGGACTGCCAAAAAGTTCGGGAAATGTACAACGAAAGGTTCTTGTTTGGCGCAACAAATGCGGTAAAGTGCCGATTCATATACAACAACAAGCTTCTTCAGCCGGTGGGAGCCGGAGAAGCCAGGGTGTATCCCTATCTCCAATACCGGCTTGGCGAAGAAGCGCGGAGGAAACGATGATTCCCGAACGCCACCCCTTGCGCCAGCTGTTTCATGAGGTCGTTGCCGGTTGCTATCACAGACACACCGGAATCGACGACCCGGAATTGACCTCGTATATCGGGGACTTGTTGACGGAATTTACCGCGACGGAGAGCCTCTACAGCATCCGGGACCCGGAGGGGAGACCGGTGAGGGATCTGCGAGACATGATCGCAGCGTCGGACCCGGTCTTTGGCGTGGCGGCCTCTTTTGACGAGGAGCGTAAAGTGCGCCGGCACATTGGCGACTATGCCCTGTTCGCCACCGGGATGTATCCGGAGTCGACGCAGTTGTGGCGGCACAGCGGGGAATCGGGGTTCGCGGAGATGGTGCAGACGGGCAAGGAGAGCTACTACATCGTCTCGCAGTTCGACCTGTTCGAGTACCGGGACGAGGCGCCTTTGTTTGCGCAGTTGTCGAGCGAATTTGAGCGCTGCATGCACGGGCTGAAGCACGTCCGTGAAGAGCTGGACCGGATGGGCGGGATGATTCAGTAAGACAGGGTACAGGTTGCAGGGTACAGGTTGCAGGGTACAAGTGCGGCGCGGAGACCGCAGGGTTTGGTTGTTGAGGCGCGCCTTGAATCTGAGCGTGCCGTGGACCGAAACTCTCAGCGCTTTGGCACGCGCTGGAAGAGCATAGCGAGTGGGATCGCGAGCAAGGCAAGCCATCCCAGCAAACTGAAGCTATCGGAATAAGCGAGCAGCGATGCCTGTTGCTCGACCATTCTGTACATCGCGCCCACCGCCATGTGGTGCGCAGTCCATGCGTCAAATCCGGACTGGGAGAGTTTGGCTTCGAGGCCGGCGACGACGCCGCTGGCCGTGTGTGCGCCGGCGGTGAGATGGCCAACGAGATAGTTCTGATGCACCTGTGAACGGCGTACCAGCAACGTGGTTGCGGTGGCGATGCCAATGCTGCCGCCGACGTTGCGCATCAGGTTGTAGATGCCGGAAGCATTGCCGATTTCCTCGCGGCGCAGCCTTCCCATCGCCATCGTCGTGAGCGGGACGAAGACGAGGCCGCCGCCGAATCCGTTGATGATGTTCGGTACGGCGACCGACGACATGGAAATGCCCAGGTTCAGGTGGCTGAGCATGAGCGTGGAGACGCCGAAGATGGCGAGGCCGCTGGCCAGCATCACGCGGCCGTCGAACCGCGCCGCGATGCTTCCGGCGACCACCATGGCGAGCATGGAGCCGAGGCCGCGCGGACTAACGGCGAGGCCGCTGTCGAGGGCGGGATATCCCAGCAGGGTCTGGAGAAAGAGCGGGAGCATCGCGGTGACGCCGTAGAGGCCGAAGCCGAAGATGGCGGTGACGAGCGTGCCGACAAGGAAGTTGCGGTTGCGGAGCACGTGCAGTTGCACGATGGGATCGCGGCAGCGCAGCTCGCGGACGACGAAGGCGAGAAAGGCGGCGACCGAGATGAAGAACGCACAGCGGATCCAGACGGCGCCGAACCAATCCGACTCCTGGCCTTTATCGAGCATGAGCTGCAGCGAGCCGAGCCACAGGGCCATAAAGGCGAAGCCGGCGTAATCGATGGCGGCGTGGAGAGTGCGGCGAAGGTACGGCGGATCTTCAATAAACATGCCGACGAGGAAAAGCGCCAGCACGCCGACGGGCAGGTTGATGTAGAAAATCCAGCGCCAGGAATAGGTGTCGGTGATCCAGCCGCCCAGGGTGGGGCCGATGACTGGCGCGACCACGATGCCGGTGCCGTAGACGGCCATCGCCGTCCCGTGCTCACGGGGTGGAAAGCTCTCCAGCAGGATGGCCTGGGCGATGGGCTGCATGCCGCCTCCGCCAACCCCTTGCAGGATGCGGGCAAGGATGAGCATGGGCATGTTGACGGCGAGACCGCAAAACAGAGAGGCCACGGTGAAGAGCACGATGGAGGCGATCAGGAGGCGCTTGCGACCGAGGCGGCCGGCGATCCAGCTGGTGGCGGGGATCATGATGGCGTTCGAAACCAGATAGCTGGTGAGCACCCATGTGGCCTCGTCGGTGGAGGCGGAGAGATTGCCGGCAATATGCGGGAGGGCGACGTTCGCGACCGAGGAGTCAAGCACCACCATGAAGGTGGCGGTCATCACGGAGGCGGCGATCATCCAGCGATTCGCCGAAGGGGTCCACGGAGCGGGTTGGGGAGCGGCGCGTGCGAGCGGGATTGCGGGCGCGGAGGTCAATCGGTCCTCGCGCGGTGCGGTGAGGATTCAGGGCTCAACAAGCTACTGTAGTCCGTTGCGGCGAGGGCAGCGCCGCTGAAGTGGTCGCGCGCGGCGCGGCGCGGGTTACTTTCGGAAGGGCTCGGTGCTGGGGTGCTTAGGTCAGAGCGCGGTCGAGGTGCGTGTAGCCGCCGTCGACGACGATGATTTGGCCTGTGGTGTGGCCGCTCTGCGACGGAGACAGCAGAAAGACGGCCATTGCGGCGATCTCAGAGGCTTCGGTGAAGCGATGCCCGAGGGGAATGCGGCGGCGGATTTCGTCGAGCGCCTGCTGGGGGTTTTCGCGCGTGGAGATCCAGCGCTGGTAGAGCGGGGTCATCACTTCAGCCGGCAGGACCGCATTGGCGCGCACGCCGAAGGGGGCAAGCTCGGCAGCCCATTCGCGAGTCAAGGCAAGCTGGGCGCCTTTGGCGGCGGCGTAGGCGGAGGTTCCTCCCTGGCCGGTGAGCGCGACCTTGGAGCTGATGTTGACGATGGAGCCGCGCGAGGCCTTGAGCATGGGCAGCGCATAGTGCGCCATGGCGTAGTAGTGGACGAGATTCTGCTGCAGGCTCTCGACGAAGCGATCGGGCGAACCGGATTCGAGGCCGACCCCGTCGTTCGCGCCCGCGTTGTTGACGAGGCCGACCATGCGCCCGTACCGGCTGCGGACGTAGTCGATGGCGTGCTCGCACTGTTTGGTATCGGCGAGGTGCGCTTCGACGAAGTCGCATTTGCGCCTGCTGTTGAGCATTTCGGCGAGGAAGTTTTTGACGTTGTCGGAGGCGCGGCTGACGACCACCACCGTCGCGCCCTCGTCGAGGCAGGCGCGCGAGATGGCCTGGCCGATGCCGGCGCCGCCGCCGGTGACTACGATGACGCTGTCGTGGAGGCCGAGGTCCATGAAGGAAGGATAAGCTTGGAATGGTCGGGGCGGAGGGATTCGAACCCCCGACCCTCTGCTCCCAAAGCAGATGCGCTACCAGGCTGCGCTACGCCCCGACTGATGCGATTGTATCGCACGCGCATAGGCTCCTGAGCAGTGTTGGCGCGGGTTCGAGGGGTCAGCGCAGCGCGCTCACATGCGATGGGCAATCCAGATGAGGATGAGCAGGAGCACGATGATGGGGGTCGCGAGGATAGCAAGCACTGCGGCGAGCAGGCTGAGCAGGAAAGCGTAGTCCTTCCAGGTGTGCTGGTGGGGCTGGTGGAGATGGCGCATCATCAGCCGGTAATTGCGGCGGTTCGCCTTCCACGCGATGTCGAAGATGTCGCCGAAAAGCGGGATGGAGCCAATGAGCACCTCGATCGCGATGTTGACCATCATGCGCACGAGGGTGATGTAAGGAACGCCGCGAATCCACGCGGCCAGGACAAGCACAAAGGAAGCGATGCCGGCGAGCACGTCGCCGAGGCCGGGGATGAGGCCGATGAGGCCGTCGAGCCCGACGCGAATGGGCGTGAAGGGGATGCGGAACCAGTCGTCGAGAAGATGGGCGAAGAAGTCGAGATTCTCGTCGGAGAACCAGCGCTCAGCTCGCTTGCGCAGGGTAAGCGCGGGGCCCGGCGGAGGAGCGTTTGCGGGCGGCAGAATCTCGGGTTTTGCGGGCTCGGGCATGAGGTTTCGCGACGCGGCGCAGCGCAAGTGGGCTGTGCCGCCAATGCTACAATCAGGGTTGGTATGGCGGCTATAGTTCAGTGGCAGAACACCGGACTGTGGCTCCGGGTGTCGTGGGTTCGACCCCCACTAGCCGCCCCAGATGATTGTTTCGCAGCCACTCCCGGCTGCATAGTCCCGTGAACAATCCAGCAGAGAAAAGCAGCGGCGGGGCGGTCTATGTGGGCTGCTCGGGATGGGCGTATCCGACGTGGAAGCCGGCGTTTTATCCGGAGAAGCTGCCGTCGAAGAAGTTTCTGGAGTACTACGCGACGCGGCTCAACTCGGTCGAGGTGAACTACACCTTCCGGAGTTTTCCGCGGCGGACGGCCATCGATGCGTGGCTTGCGCAGACGGGCGAGGGCTTTCGATTCTCGTTCAAGGCTCCGCAGCGGATCACGCATTTTCAGCGGCTGCACGAATGCGGGCCGACGCTCGAGGCTTTTGCCGGCGCGATTCAGCCGGTGGCCGATGCGGGCCGTCTGGGTCCTGTGCTGTTTCAACTACCGCCGAATTTCAAGGCCGATGAAGGGCGGCTCGCGCAGTTTCTTGCCGATGCGAAGGGGTGCCGTTTTCGCATGGCGTTTGAGTTTCGGCATGAATCGTGGTTCGACGCAGCGATCTATCGGCTGCTGGAACGGCATGAGGCCGCATTGTGCGTCGCCGAGAGCGACGATCTGGTGACGCCGGACGTCGCGACCGCCCCGTTCGCGTGCTATCGCCGACGGAAGACCGAGTACTCCGATGCGCAGCTGGCGGAGATCAGCAGGGGACTGGCAGAACGCGCGGCCCGGGGCGATGTGTTCGCGTACTTCAAGCATGAAGAGGAGCCGATGGGAGCTTTGTGGGCGGCTTCCGTGCTCGCGTCGGTGCAGGGGCGCGCTTCGTGAATGTGCTGCCGTCGCCTGCCGCCTTCGAAAATGCGCGGTGGTGGACGGACTTTATCCCGCGGCGCTGGCTGCGCAACGGACATCTGCAAACCCTGGCGGGGAATTTTCTGCCGCGGCGTCTGACGCTGCCCGAACCGGAGCCGTTGCTGGTGGAAGTGGAAGGCCCAGTGGCGGGCTACGGGCCGAGCCGGGTGCTGTGCCATTGCCACTGGCAGCCACGCGAGGTGCGCAGCCGGCGGTTGACCGTGGTCCTGGTGCATGGGCTCGAGGGATCGTCGAACTCGCAGTACATCGTGGGCAATACAGCGCGCGCGCTCGCGGCAGGGCTCAATGTGGTGCGCATGAACATGCGTTCCTGCGGCGGGACGGATGATCTTTCGCCGACGATTTATCACTCTGGGCGATCGGGCGACATGGGGCGCGTGGTAGACGCCATCATTCGCGAGCAGCGGCTGGAGGCCGTGGCGCTGGTCGGCTACTCGATGGGCGGGAATCTGGTGCTGCGCTGGGCGGGAGAAGCGGGGGCGAACCCGCCGCGCGAACTGAAAGCTGTGGTGGGCGTTTCGCCGCTGATGGATCTGGCGGCTTCGTCGGCTGCGTTGCATCGACCGCAGAATCGTCTTTATGAGCGGCACTTTTTGCGGTCGATGATCGCGCGGGTACGGCGGCGGATGACGATGTACCCCAGGATTTATGCCGATGCGGCGCTCGATCGGATTCACACCATGAGGCAGTTCGACCATCACATCGTCGCGCGCTACGGAGGCTTCGCCGACGCGGACGATTACTACTACAGCGTGGCCAGCTCACATTACGCGGGGTCGCTGCGGGTCCCGACGCTGATTGTGCATGCGCTCGACGACCCTTTTATCCGCATGTTGCCGCAGACGCGCGCAGCGCTGATCGGGAACCCGCACGTGACATTTCTTGAGACGCAGCACGGAGGGCACTGCGCCTTTCTGGCGCCGGCGACTGAGACGAGCCGCGACGGCTACTGGGCGGAGAAGACGCTGCTGGGATTCCTGACGCGAGAGGATCCGGAACGTGCGGGGGCTTCGGCGCATGGAAGCTGACTGGGCTGCGGAGGTCGGCCGGAATCTTGCTTCCATCGACGTGGACTGGCCGGGATTTGTCGATCTGCGGAAACGTCCCGAAGAGATTGGGTCGATTGGCGAGGCGGTCGAGAGCACGGCCTTGCGCGATGTGCTTGTGCTGCTGAACGGTTCGGACTCGCCGGTGCTCTCCTCGAAATGCGATGTATGGGCGCTGGCCGCAGAGGAGATCGATCCTCTGGAGTTCGATTGCGTGGCGGCGGAAGCTGGAGTTGGGTTGGCATCCTGGATCGACGTGGTTGCGCGGGATTCGAGCGCCTTCGGCTCGTTCGGAGAGCACGAGGCCTGGGTTCGCCGCGCCGTGAAGCGGCTGCGGGCGATGCCGGAGTCGCAGGGGAGAGTGGATCTGGTGATTCGCGGTGCGACATCGGGCGGCGCGGAGGGCTTCGGAATCACCCTCTACGCCGCCGGTTGTGGAACGGATACTCTCGCGGCGCGCGACGCCTGGGAGGCGATTTTGCGGGCTGCGGCGCCGATTACAATGAGAGAGGCAGCGCCGCGCAATGCGGCAACCGCGGGCGAGTAGCTCAATTGGATAGAGCACCGGCCTTCTAAGCCGGGGGTTGTGGGTTCGATTCCCGCCTCGCCTACCACATTGCATCAAGGAATCTGAGCAGAAGGATTCCCGCCTCGCCTACCAAGCTATGCTGAACAGCCGAAATCACACGGCGCTCAAGGCAGATTCGTAGCGAGATCCTGTGGCCATCAGGTTTTCAATGCTGCTGACGGCCTGAATGCCGCCCCTTGCGCCAACGGCGGTGCAGTTCAGGGCCGCGGCGGCACAGGCAAAATCGAGTGTTTGCGCCAGAGGCGATCTTTGCAGCAGGCCGTAGATGAATCCCGCATGAAAGATGTCACCGGCTCCGGTTGTATCGACCACTTCGACACGATAAGCAGGCCGATAACAGAAATCATGACCGTCCCAGGCCAGCACCCCGTCCTGTCCGAGCGTTGCTGCCGTCAGGCGGCAGCCGTATTGCAGCCGCGTCGCCATCAGTGATTCTCTTAGATCGGACTTGCCGGTAAGCTGACCGGGGATATTCCGGCTCACGATCAGGTAATCCACTTTTTCGATCAATTGCTCGACGTCCGGATACAGTTCGTCAAGATCGGCGACCACGGGAATTCCCGCCTCCCGCGCCCAGCCTGCCGCAGAGATGGCCGCGGCTGTGTCGCGACCATCGACATGAAGGGCGCGGGCATCGGTGATCCATTCCCTGCGCAGTTCTTCGGGGCGTAGGGTAAGACGTTCATCACGCTTCCAGAGAACGGTTCTCTCGCCTGAATCTTCGACCAGAATGAAGGACTGGTGGCTGGCACAGTCGCGGGCGGTGATGATTTTCGCTTCCACTCCTGCGCGAGCGAATTCGGCACGATGCAGATCGGCAGCGGCGTCGTCGCCGAGCTTGCCAACGTAGCGCGCCCGCAAGCCCCAGCGCTGGCAGGCGACCATGGCGCTGGCCACTTGTCCTCCGGGCAATACGGAGGCAGAGCGAATCTCGACTTTAGACCCCGAAACGGGATACTGCGAAACGGGAATCAGCGTATCCGTGGCGTTGAGTCCAACGCCCACGATATCGATTGGCACTAATTTTTCCTCAAGCCGATGATGTCAATGTAACTGGAACGCGCGCCGTTGCGAAAGGCGACTTTACAGTTCTCATGCGAACCGCGTTTTTTTCCAGAGCATCCATCCACAGACGACGAGTACCGCGATCAGAATTGCGATGAGCGCGAGGGCAGGGGGAAACTGCATCGTCAGCCGCGGAATACGGACGCCGACCGCAGACCACGCGAAAACTCCGACGGCCGCGATCAGGATGAGATAGTCCCACCAGCGGCGGGCTCCTGCTCCGCCGGAGTCGCTCTCCAGACCATCCTGAGCGCGCAATGTCTGCGCCAGATCGAGATTGTAGCGGTTGCATTCTCGCTCGACTGCCCGCATGCAGGATGCGGATTCGGCTGCGGAAACGCCAGCTCCGGCGATCAACATCGCTCCTGCAATCATCACGCCGGACGCAGCCAGCGCCAGCAGTCGCGCGGAGCCCTGGGTATGGGATAACTCACCGAAGACGAGCACCCCCCAGGCAAATCCCCACAGCTGATTTGTGTTCGAAAGCGGAATGGCGCGGCTGATGCCCACATATTTTGTTGCATATTGCTGGAACAGGTCGCCGATGACCCAGCAGAATCCGCCGAGCAGCAGCCAGAAGAGCCAGGGACGCATGGCATGGAGGTCCAGCCAGAGGGATGGAATTCCTCCTGGTAATGCGGCGGCCAAACCGAGCATGGTTCCGACCTCTCCGAAAGTGAAAATGGTGACAAAGGAGAGAGGGTTCATTCCGGTGAGATAGGCTTTGCGATACGGCACATACATCGTGCCCCAAAGCAGACCCGCTCCCAGAGCCGCAACAACGCCGTTCAGGGCGCGACCCGGGGTTCCGGCGAAGGTATGAATGGAAATCGCGGAGAGGAGGACGGAGCCGAGGACAATCGCGCCTGCGCCGCCCAGCACTTTGGCCCAGCTTCCGGCTGAGGCTCCGCGCAACTCGTGGAAGAGCGCCCATCCCCAAAAGATGCCGACGAGCGTATTCGTGTTCCACAGGGGAAAGGCGATGGCGAGGCCGACATCGCGAATGGCGAAGATAGTGAGGGTATTGGCCACGGACCAGAGCGCTCCCGCGAGAATCGCCCACAAAATTAAATGCGGCCGCTGGCGCAGGTCGCGCAGAACCGACTCGGTACCTTTCATCGCGACCGGCAAAGTCCATCGGGCGAGGAAAACTCCAAGCACCATGCAAAAGGAGATTGCGAAGGGCCGGAACCCCGATGCGACCAGGCGGGCTGGGGCTTCCGCGGCTCCCAGCCATGCGCCGGCAGCAAACGCGCACAAGGTACCGAGCCGATGCCGTATCTGCGGAACCGGAAGTGAAGTGCGGGCCGGCTCCGGAGTCGGGACAGAATTCGAAATCAAAAGTTCGCTCCGCTGATACGGCTGCATTAGTGTATCTTCCGGGCGTATGCTGGCAATGCTCTTCCTGATTTCCCGCTGGAGGCAGCCGCCGAATTTCTGACCCATATACCTCGATCCGCAGAGGGACAATGGTGCGAGCTATCGTGACCGACGGCCACTTTTGGGCGCCGCTGCTGGTGCTGATTTTGGGGATTGCGCTCCTGGTGCACATGACTTAGTCATCGTCTGCCGGTCGGGCGCGGTACCCGTCGAGTCGCGATCGGTATCTTCACTTATGCCGTCGGCCACTTCCGGTCACCGTCGCAATTTCATCGAGGCGATCCGGAAGGTGATCGCAGGGAAATCCCGCGGGTGGTAACGTCCAACATGAAGTAACATCGGCAGATGCGCGTGCATTGATGGATCTGAGCACGATTTCCTCGGAAGAACTCACCCGGCTCTGCGTCGAAGCCGGCGAATCAGAGGCATGGACGGAATTCGTGCGCCGGTTCCAGAAGCCGATTGCCCTCACCGTTCTGCGAATTTCTCGTATATGGGGGCTGGCCTGCCCCTCCACAGTGGATGACCTGGTCCAGGATACCTACCTGCGCCTATGTGCCGACGGATGCCGGCTCCTTCGTGATTTCAGAACCGGCACGGAAGGGGCGAACTCCCTGACGGCGCTGGTAAGAGTCGTGGCATCGAATATTGCGCACGACTATTTCCGCAACAAGACGGCACAAAAACGAGGGGGCATCCAGACTGCAGGGGGGCAGGAACTGCCCGATGAGGCTCTTCTGAGCGACTTATGGACCGGTGCGCAGGATATTGAGCGCACCGTCCAGCTTCGAGAAATCGACCGCGTTTTGAGCGATGCGCCCGATGCAGCCATCTCGACGCGGGAGCGACTGATCTTCCGGCTGTATTTCCAGCAAGGGCTGACAGCGGCCGCCATTGCCACGCTTCCAGGTATCGATCTCAGCACCAAGGGGGTCGAAAGCGCCATTTTTCGTGTTTCCAGGTACTTGCGGCTGCGTCTGAATCCGCAGCCGAACTGTGGTGAAGATTCTCGCAGTTTGCCGGAGGGGCAGATCGATCGAATTCCGATCAAGAGAGAGGGAGCCTGTTGATGACTGGAAAAGACAGGTTTGCTGCCTCATCGCCCCGTCGGGGATCGCTGCTTCGATTCGACGCGGAGAGGAGGGTCTGTGGCCGATCAGGAATCTGAAATGCGCCCTGATAATCCGTCATTGCGGTCATGCCCTGAGCCGTCCGTCTGGGCGTCCTTCTGCACGGGTCAAATGGCCGAGACGAACGACGCGGAATCCCTGCTCGCTCATGCCGCGGAGTGCTTGAGGTGCGGACTTCTTCTCAAAGAGGCGCTCGCTGTCTTCGCTCAGGATCCGGATCCGGAAGAAAGAGAGATTCTGGCCCGGCTCGCCAGCAGCCAGGAAGATTGGCAGAGGCGGGTTGGCGGCGAGCTCTTTGCCGTGTCCCGGACGGCGCAAGGGAAGACGGCGCCCCCTCGGTCCCGCATCCGCCTGGTGTTGTGGCCGGTCTCTGTCGCCGCGGTTCTGGCTGTCGGCGCCGTGGCGCTGTGGCTCTACCGGGCAAACCACTCCGTCGATCGATTGCTGGCTCGGGCCTATGACCAGCGGAGACTCACGGAACTGCGGATTCCCTATGGGATGCCAGTGGCGCTGTACTCACCGGTTCGCGGCGCCGGGGCCGCGGAGTTGCCCGACATGCTGGAAGCGCGGCTCACCGCCGAACGAGGGCTCGAGAAGGATCCCATGAGTCCACAATGGCACCAAATCCTCGGCCGGATCGACGTCGTCGCCATGGAGCCCGCATCGGCTCTGGCACAATTCCAGATTGCGGAAGTGCGCGATCCCCATCTTGCGCGGATCCAGTTCGATCTCGGAACGGCCTGGTTCGAGCTCGGTGAGAGCACAGGCGACACCAGCAACTACGGCTATGCGGCGGAACGCTTCAGCCGATTCCTGAATTCGGTGAACGGCCGCGATGCTGTGGCGCTCTATGACCGGGCTCTTTGCTGGGAAAGGACCGGAGTTCTCGAGCTGGCGCGCAGGGACCTGAGGGCAGCGCTCGATGCGGAAAGCAATAGAAACTGGCGTCGTGCTATGGAACAGAAGCTTCACGCGCTCGATCAGCCGGCGCCTGGCGGCGCGGCATCGAAGGCCGAGCCGGGTTCCTTCACTTCCGGGAAACTCGATGATTATGAAGAGCACCTGACACCGGCGCTTGCAAGGCAGCTGTCTCATCCCTCTGCTGATAACCTGGCGGAGCTTCGTCGCATCGCAAGCATCGGAGAAAGCCACCACGATTACTGGCTTGCCGACTGGCTGACCGCATCTGCACGCATGCAGTCGGCCCAGGGAGACGCAGCGCTTGCGGCTGCGATTGAGGAGAATCTGAGCGGGAACTCCGGGCGCGGTCTGGACGACTCCATTGCGGCGCAGCGCTTCTATCGATTTGCCGGGAACACGGCGGGTGGACTCCGAGCGGCATACGAGGAAGCCTATGCGCTGCGAAGAACAGGGCGACCGCAGGATTGTCTGCAGAAGCTTGTGCCTTTGCTTCGTGCCGTGGTGGAACTGCGATATTCGTACATGAACGCGTCTCTGCTCCTGGACAGGAGTGTATGTCTGGCGATGGTCGGACAGTTTGAGAACGCCAGAAGCGATGCGCAGGCGGGACTCAGCCTGGCAAAGGCCTCCGGCTTCCCGGCCCTGGAAATGCGTGCAATGGGCTTTATGGCGGGTTTCTTCTCAGAAGAAGGCCTGGTGGAACAAGGCTGGAACAGGGACACAGCAGGCCTCCTGGGAGCGGCGGGCCCGCTGCTTTCGCCCATGCGGCAGTACCAGTTTCTTGCGGATATGACCCTGGACGCTGGCACTTTGGGTCTGACCGAGGTTGCTGCGCAGCTCGCGGCCGAGAGCGCCCGAGCGTCGACCCGTACGGGAGATCTGCAGATTGCCGCCTATGCGACGGAGTTGCTGGGGCAAAAAGACACGGTCGCGGGAAAGCCGCGGGATGCCGCCCAGGCGTTCGCACGGGCGGACTCCACCTTGGGACAACTGGGGAACAGTAGTGCTTTGCGACTTTATCGCGCGGACTGGTCTGCTGATCGTGCCGAGCTGGATTTGCAGCAAGGTCATCGCGACCTCGCGGCCCGGCAGCTCGACGACGCGCTCCCTGCGGTGGAAGCTAGTCGCGATCTCATCATTGAACTGAATTACTGGACCAGGAGAGCGCAGCTGGAAGGTGCGGAGGGGCGTTGGGACTGCTCGCTCGCCAGCGCCACGAAAGCGACTGGATATGCTGAGACGGCGTTTGCGGGACTCCGAACCAGCGATGAGCGCCGCGCCTGGCAACAAAACACGCGGAGCGCCTGGCTGGCTCTGGTCGATTCGCTTCTGGCGGACCAGAAGCCGACCGAGGCGCTGAACGCGTGGCTCCATTTCCGTGCTGCGCCTGAGCTTCCTTTTGCCGCGTCGGGATCTTTCGTGACCGCGGCAGAAGGACCTCTCCCGGGACTGCATGCGCCTTCTATCTCTGAAGTGCTGATCTATGTTCGACTGCCGGATCGGTATGTCGCGTTGCGTCCGGCATCACCCGGCAAACCGGAACAGGTGGTGCCTCTCCGGGTGAATCCCGATTCACTGGACCAGATGGTGCGTACTTTTTCGCTCCTTTGCGCGAACCCCCGTTCGCCGCCCGCGGACATTGAGTCGCTGGGCGGCCAGCTTTATTCGATCCTGATCGCACCGCTGGAGCCGCTGCCCGCGGAGCTGCGCATCGATACTTCCGGCGCGCTCGACCGGTTGCCGTTCGTCGCCCTGGTCGCTCCCGACGGCAGTTATCTGGCCAGCCGGATTCCTGTTGTTCAGTTGCCGGACTTCTGGGCGCTGCGACCGCCGCAGGATGCGCCGCCAGTCACCGCCAGGGATCGCCTTGTGCTCGCAGACGTACCGCGAGATGCAGATCGGAATCTCGCCTCGATCCCGCAGCTTTACGACGAAAGCGATAGTCTGGCGAGCCGCTTTCCCCACCTCAAGAGGGTTGGAACGGGTGACGCTATGGCCGCGCGTCTGATCGGGCAGCTTGCCTCCTCCGATATTTTCCATTTCGTCGGCCACTCTGTTTCTGAGGGTTCCTCCGCCGGCCTGCTGCTCGGCTCGTCGCCGGATCATGCCGCGGCGCTTTTGACGCCGTCTTCGCTGGATGGGAAATTCCTGCCCCACTGCCGTCTGGTGGTTCTTGCGGCTTGTTCGACGATGGGAGAGGACCCGCGTCCGGTGGATGAGCCTTTCGCCCTGCCGGCTGCCTTTCTTCGCGCTGGCGCAAACGATGTTCTGGCGACGCGCTGGAATGTGGACTCGGCAGCAACGAAGTCCCTCGTGATCGCCTTCTACGACGAACTCCTCAAAGGGAAAACTCCCGCAGTTGCGTTAATGAGTGCACAGGCGGTTGTCCGAGGGATCACTTCCTTCCGGCACCCCTATTACTGGGCATCATTTTCGCTGTTCGAACAGTGAACCTGCGGATCGCGAATCCCCCCATCGATGCCGGAGGAGTACGCCATGACACCCTGGTCTCGCCGCCGGGTGCTGCGCGATCTTTCTGTCGCATCGGCCGCAGCACTCACCGCCTCGCCACTCCGCGCTTTTGCTCCCGCAAAAGCCAGTGCCGCCACCACGTGCACACCGACCGGATCGGCGGACCTGTACGTGATCGTGAGCGGACCGTGGCTGTTCCACGTGCAACCGGCCGGCATTCGCGCGGTCACCATCGACGACAGCAGCCATACTTATCTGGCGGGAGAGTTGCCGCCGGGGAGTCGATACCCGCAAGCTCCAATATCCAACGGGCAGGACATCAGTCTGGCCATGACCTGGCAGACAAGCCCGCCGGTCACGCCGATCAGCAGCCTGATCCTGCCCCTGGCAGCCAACGGCACAGGGCTGGTCTACGCTTCGGGAGTAACTCCGGTCCCGTCGCCTCCTGTGCTCCGCAGTGTTACCCTCCCCACTCCCACGGCGATTACACCGCTGGCGCTGCTGACCAACGCCAATTACTTCACCTTCACCGCCAGCGATCTCCGGAATGCTCAGGGCATCATCGCCCAGTGGCCGTTTGCGCTGGCGTTCATCTACAAGGGGTGGAATACTGCCACCTTCACCAGTGCGCAGTTCTCGTCCCCAATCGTCATCGCCAACGACAACAAGACTCCCACGCACATCCAGTTCCGGATCATGATGGCCGGTGCGACGCCGGCGCAGCATGGGCACGACTTCTTCAGTAATCTGATGAAGACTCTGAGTTTCCCTTCCGGTAGTCCGCCGAGTGTCAATCCCCCAACCCAGACGGTGTGCTACAGCCTGGGCGATGACCCGAACATTCTCCCCTGCGAAGTGGGATTGCAGGGCACCGGTTGTCTCACTCCGATTCCGCCCACAGCGGCAGGCGCTCAGATCTCGGGAGAATTTGTGAATGTGAGGAGTGGCCCGCTCGTGAATTGCGCGAATGGCGGCGGCGGAATCACCGGCTGCTGTTGATCGTCGGACGCCAAAGAAGCTCCACAACTCGCGATCTTCGTCTTTACGATTTTGCCTCTTCGCGGTTCGATACCGCGGTGACGCGCATGGAGTTTTCCAGGCGGATGGCGTTCTGCACCAGCCCGGCGGGGAACGATTTCTCGAGGGCGCGCAGTTGGCGGTCGCTGAGGCCGGGCACCGTGACTGTAACCTGAAAATCCCCAAAGTGCAGCGAGCGCGGGGAGGGCTGGGTTTCAACACGAAGCAGCAGGCCCTCGGACGAGAGCCCGCGCAGACTCAAATATTGCGCCACGTACTGGCCCACGCACCCGCCCAATGACGCGAGCAGCAGCTCCGCCGGGGACATGCCCTGGTCGGTGGCTCCGTCTTCCGCGGGCTGGTCGAGCAGGACCCGATGATGGCGCGCCTCCGCGGTGAAGCGCGCGCCGCCCGTGTGACGCAAGGAAATTTCCAAAGCTTACTCCTGGCTTAACCTGATCTCGATTGCACATTGCTGGCCACTCGCGTGGAAGCGGAAAAAACGGGGAAATCTCGCAAAACCGCTGCATTTCGAAGGTCCGCGCGTGCGTGCGAGGGCGCTTCAGGGAGCGCGACACTGCGTGAAATGGCGCAGGCAGTGCCATGTGCGGGCGGGCGCGGGTACACTATCACCCTGTTCGATGAAGCTCCGCCGCTCCAGGAACGAACCCGCTGCACCCGCCCAAAACGCACCGTCAACGCCTCCAACCGACGGTGGCGCCGCAGCGTCTGCTGAGCCGCGCGTCGACGTCCTGCGCGCGCTGGTGGACAACCTGGAGGAGGCGGTCGTGGTGCTGGGCCGGGATGGGCGAGTGCAGTTCGCGAATGCGGCTGCCGAACGGCTCTACGGCATCAAGACGCAGGGCGCGCCGATCTCAGGATGGAGCGAGGCGTACGGTATCTATTTGCCGGACCGCCAGACGCTGTGGCCAGCCGATGAGCTACCCGGCGCCGTCGCCTTGCAGGGTCGAACAATCGAGGGGGAGCAATATGTTCGTCCGCCCGGCGCTTCCGCAGGCTACTGGATCGAGGTCCGTGCCCGGCCGCTCTTCGGTGCCAACGGCGAAGTGGACGGCGCCTTGCTGGCCTGGCGCGATATTTCCGAGGAAAAGCGAACGGCGGAGAACCAGCGAAGGCTGCTGGCGATCGTCGAGAACACGCCGGATCTGGTCAGCCTGACCGATCCCACGCTGAAGACGAGCTTTATCAATCAAGCCGGGCGCGAGCTCTTGGGCCTGGCGGATGCCGACGACGTGCGGCGCTATCCCGTGTTCGACACGGAATTCGAAGGTCAACGAGAGATCTTCGATTCTGAGATTCTTCCGGTCCTTCTCCGCGGCGAGCCGTGGTATGGAGAATTTCGTCTCCGGCATGCGCGCACGGGCGACGTGATCACGGTCGACATGCGCGCTTTCGGCATCTTCGGCCTGTATGGGCAACTGCTGGGGTTCGCCAGTATCAGCCGCGACATTACGGCGAGGCGGCAGGCGGAGGAGGCGCGGCAACGCCTGGCGTCGATCGTTGAGTTCTCCTACGACGCGATCGTCAGCGAAACGCTGGAGGGCATCGTGGTCACGTGGAACCGCGGCGCCGAAAGGACGTTCGGTTACACGGCAGCGGAGATGATCGGAGAGCCGATCACGCGGCTGGCCTGGCCCGGCTACGAAGACGACATGCGCGAGCTGCTGCGCCGCATCGGAAACGAAGACGTGGTGGAGCGTTACGAGACGCTGCGGCGGCACAAGGACGGGCGATGCCTGGTGGTCTCGCTCACGCTTTCTCCGGTGCGCGATGACAGCGGCAGGCTGATCGGCATCTCCAAGATCGCGCGCGACATTACGGAGCAAAAGAAGCAACAGGAGCTGGCGCAACGGCAGGCGCAGTTGCTGGATCAGGCTTACGAGCCGATTCTGGTCCGCGATCCTCAGGATCGCATCGTTTACTGGAACAAGGGTGCGGAGCGGCTGTACGGCTGGAAGGCGGCGGAGGCCCTGGGGCGGGTCAGCCACGAGCTGCTGCAGACCACCTTTCCCGAGCCGGTGGAGGACATCGCCAAACGCCTCGAGCGCGATGGCCACTGGGAGGGCGAGCTGTTGCATCGCACGCGCGCCGGCAAACGGGTGACGGTACTCAGCCGGTGGATTCGCGAGCTGGGAGTTGCCGAGTCGCATGTGATGGAGACGAGCGTCGACATGTCGGAGCGGGAGCAGCGGCTGGTGGCCGAGGAGCAGTCGCGCCTGGAGCGCCGCTTTCGGCAGTTGCTGGAGGCGGCTCCCGACGCGATTGTAGAAGTCGCTGCGGATGGCCAGATTGTGCTGGTGAACCGCATCGCGGAGGAGATGTTCGGCTACGTACGCGACGAGCTGATGGGCCAGTCGGTGGATCTGCTGGTCCCGGATGCGATCCGCCATCAGCACTATCGCCACCGCGACAGCTACCTGGAGCATCCGCGCACGCGGCCCATGGGCACGGGCCTGGAACTGCACGCCCGCCGCCGCGACGGGTCGCTTTTCCCCGTCGAGATCAGCCTCAGCCCCATCCAGACGGAAAACGGTATGCATGTGACGGCGGTGATTCGCGACGTGACCGAACGTAAGCGCGCGGAAAAAGAGGTGCGACGGCTACAGATGCAATATACCGGTGAACTGGAGGCGCGCAATCGCGACGTTGAGCGCGCCAACCGGCTCAAAAGTGAGTTTCTGGCGAGCATGAGTCACGAGCTGCGCACGCCGCTGCACACCATCATTGGGTTCGCCGAGCTGTTGCAGGAGGGGCACGAAGGCGCGCTGAATGAGTCACAAAAGCGATTCGTGAACCATATCCATCGCGACTCCGAACACTTGCTGGAGCTGATCAACGACGTTCTCGATCTAAGCAAGGTTGAAGCCGGCCAGCTCACGCTCAAGCGGGAGATCTATCCGTTGACGCGGAGCGTCGGGGAGGCGCTCGATGCCATTCGGCCAGGGGCAGCAGCGAAAGGCATCATGATCGAGGAGCGCGGCGAGCGCAATTCGCTGATCGACGCGGATCCGCTGCGCGTGAAGGAGATGCTCTATAACCTGCTGAGCAACGCGGTGAAATTCACACCCGAGGGGGGAAAGGTCTGGATCGATACTGCGGAAGAAGCGGGCTTCGTTCGTGTCACGGTAGGCGATACCGGGATCGGCATTCCCGCCGAGGAGCAGGAGAACATCTTCGATAAGTTTTACCAGGTGGGGAATACGACGCGAGGCGTTCGCGAAGGGACGGGGCTGGGCCTGTCGATCACCAAGGAACTGGTGCAAATGCACGGCGGCTGGATGGAAGTGGAGAGCGCGCCGGGCCAGGGCAGCCGATTTACTTTCACTCTTCCCACTGTCGCGCTGGGGCAGTAGGATGGCTACATCGCTTCCCCAGGGTTATTGCGTCGTCAAAGAATAAGGCGGGACCTCGTCCCTGCGGGGCTGAGTGCGTACCATGGCGACAACTCCACGGAAATCTCGCATCCTGATCGCGGATGACCGGCCCAGCAGCCGTGAGTTGCTGCGCCTGGTGCTGGAGCGGGCCGGATACGAAGTGATCGAAGCGGAGGACGGCGAACAGGCCCTGGATCGGGCGCGCACGGGAGCTCCAGACCTCATCCTGCTGGATCTGCAGATGCCCGGCCTCGATGGGTATGGCGTGCTGGCTGCGCTGCGCGGTGACACGCGGTTTCAAACTCTGCCCATCCTTGCGCTCACCGCCAGCGCCATGCGCGGGGATCGCGAGAAGATTCTGGCGGCCGGATTCACAGATTATCTGGCAAAGCCCGCTGGCCCGGAGATTGTGCGGGAGACGGTTGCGAGGCTGCTGCGGGAGCCACCAGTGACACGGGAAGAGACGGCGTGAGCCAGTCCGGCCCGGATATCTACAGCAGTCCGTACTTTTTCATCTTGTAGCGGAGCGCGTCGCGGCCAATGCCCAGTGCCCGCGCCGCATGAGACTGGTTTCCCTGCGCCTTTTCGAGCGCGCTGACTACCAGCTGGCGTTCGTGCTCGGCCAGCGAAGCGTCTTCCCCCATTGTGGACGGCTGGCCGGGCGGCGGCCCGGTACTTCCGTTGGCGGTGGTGTCTAAGGGATCTCCGAGAAGTGAGGCCGGCAAATCGCCGACGTCGATCTCGTCCGATTCCGCCATCATGCTCGCGTGGCCGATGGCGTTCTCCAGCTCCCGCACGTTGCCCGGCCAGGAGTGGCGCTCGAGTACGAGACGCGCGCGGGGCGAGACGCCACGAATCGTCTTGCCGTACTGCTGGGAAAACTTCTCGACAAAATGGCGCGTCAGCAGCGGAAGGTCTTCTCTGCGTTCAGCCAGAGAGGGAACGGGAATCTCGACCATGGCGAGACGGTAGTAGAGGTCCTCGCGAAAGAGCCGGTCGGCAACGGCCTGGCGCAGGTTTCTGTGCGTCGCCGCGATGACACGCACGTTGACTTTGCGCGACTGGAGCGAGCCGACGCGCTGGATTTCCTGATTCTGCAAAGCGCGCAGCAGCTTGGCCTGCGTGGCAATCGGCATGTCGCCGATTTCATCGAGAAACAGCGTACCCTCATTGGCTGCTTCGAAGAGCCCGGGCTTGTCGCGATCGGCGCCGGTGAAGGCGCCGCGTACGTGGCCGAAGAGCTCGCTCTCAAAGAGCGTCTCGACGACTGCGGAGCAGTTGAGGACGACGTATTGCCCCTTGACCCCGCTGCGAGCATGCAGAGCGCGGGCGACCAGGTCTTTGCCGGTCCCGGTGGCTCCCTGGATGAGAGCGGAGCGATAATGTGGCGCAATGCGGCGGATGCGGGCGAACATCTGGGCCATGCGCGGGCTGGCGCCGATGATGCCCTCGAACTCCGCGTCGGAGGCGGACTCCTGGCGGCGGCGCGCGTCTTCGATCAGCCGACCCACTCGCTCGCGCAGGACGGTCAGACGGATGGGCTTTTCGAGATAATCCGCCGCGCCGTTGCGGATCGCCTGAACGGCCGTTTCGGTCGTGTAGTGCGCGGTCATCAGGACCACATCCGTGGCCGGCGCAATTTCCATGATGCGGTTGAGGACATCGAGGCCAGTCATCTCGGGCATGACCAGGTCGGTGAGGACGAGCTGGGGATGATGCTGGTTGACCAGCGCCAGCGCCTCGCTGGGTCGCGAGGCGGTATGAATCGTGATCCCATCGCGGGCGAGCGCAGTCGAGAGCAGGTCCAGGCTGCCTGGATTGTCGTCGAGAATGACGATGGAAATGTCCATAGAAGACAGAGCGCAGGGTACAGGGTACAGGGTACAAGTACGGAGCGCAGAGCGCACACTCCACTTGATCCCTTTGCGGCAGCCGCTCAGGGAAGTCCCCGCGCAGAGCGCTAAACTGATCGGAGTGGCCCGAAATCTTTACATCCTGGCGGCGGTGCTGCTTCTGTTTGCGGCGATCTCATTTGTGATGGCGATGACCTCGGGCCGGATGCAGCCCGCGCTGCCTGCCAACGGAACGCTTTGGAAGACGAGTGCGCTGTTCCTGACCGTGGGTGGGCTGATTGTGGCGCTGCTGGCCGTGATGACCGCGATGTTTGAACAGGTAGATCGCCGCAACGAGGAGCGGAGAACGAGTCATCGTGGACGACGGGGGCCGGGAAGCCGCGAACGATAGAATGGTAGCGGGATTGGTAATTTCGTTTCAGGGAAGCTGCCGCAGCTATGTACGAAGTGACAGTGGAGCGCGGGTTTTCATCCGGACACTATCTCCGCAACTACAAAGGGAAGTGCGAAAACCCGCATGGGCATAACTATAAAGTGCGGATTACGCTGTGCGGCGACGCGCTGGACGCAGCGGGCCTGTTGCTGGACTTTCGCGAACTGAAGCACGTGATGGCCCCGGTGATTGAGCGCATCGACCACCAGATGCTGAACGATCTGGAACCATTCACGAGGATCAATCCGTCGGCGGAGAACCTGGCGCGCTATTTCTATGACGAGACCAATCGCCAGCTAAGCGAGATGACCAGCGGGCGCGTGCGCGTGAAGGACTGCACGATCTACGAGACTGACACCACGACTGCGACGTATTACGAGTAGCCCTTGTACCTCATCGAGATTTACAAATCCATTCAGGGCGAATCGAGCTTCGCCGGGCTACCGTGCATTTTTGTGCGCCTGGCCGGGTGTAATCTGCGCTGCTCTTGGTGCGACTCGGAGTATACGTTCACCGGCGGTTACAAATCGACCGAAGACCAGGTGACGGCCGAGATAGAAAAGCTGGCGCCGGTAACGCTGATCGAGTTCACGGGCGGGGAACCGATGCTGCAGGAGCGCGAACTGGTTCCGTTGATGGAGCGGCTGCTGCGCGGCGGATACGAGCTGATGATGGAGACCAGCGGAGAACGGCCGCTGGAGCGGGTGCCGGCCGCAGTGCATAAGATCGTGGATGTGAAATGCCCCGGCTCCGGCGAAGCGGGCAGCTTTCAGATGTCGAATCTCGAGTGCCTGACCGATCGCGACGAGGTGAAATTCGTCATTGCAAGCCGCGGGGACTACGAATTTGCTCGGGATTTTATTCGGGAGCACAAGCTGGAGACGCACGCCGGTCAGTTGCTTCTCTCTCCGGCATTTTCAAAGACGTCATCTGCCGAGCGCACGACCGAGAATTGCCTGCTCGATCCGCGGGAGCTGGTGGACTGGATGCTGGCTGACTCTCTGCCTGCGCGGCTGAGCCTGCAGATTCACAAATACGTCTGGGAGCCGCAGAAGAAGGGCGTCTGAGCCGGGGCAGGGAGCGGTTCGACGGCGTTAGCGCTTCGCTTCGAGATACTTATCAAAAGGGATTTCGAAATAGAAAAGTTCGTTGCCGTCGGAATCGCGCAGCTCGCGCAAAACCAGTTTCCCGCCGTGCAGCGGAGTGTCGCCCAGACCCTGCATATCGTAGAACAGGAATCCGGCACGCGTAGTATGCGGCTCTACGGCCAGAGCTGCGTATTCGAAGCGGTCGAAGTCGGCCTCGATCTTGTCGTCGGAGGCGCTGCCCTTGGTGTGCAGTTTAATGGGGCCGACCGGGATGTCGTGACCGCGGCTGTCTTTGGGCCGCACCCGGCGCTCGACGTCCTCCGGTTCGGCGGCGGGAACCTTATCGCCCTCCGCGCTGATGAAGAAGATGCGCGCGTCACGCAGTGAGACAGGATGATCGCCGGTATTGGTGACGATGATGCGGATGGGAAGAAAGCGATACTTGAGGTAGTCGACCTGAAAGATCTTGCATTTCTCCGCGGTGTCGAAGGGCTCGGCTGCGATCGCGACCTGTTCTTTGGTATGGAAGTCGACGGCGGGGTAAGCAGTGGCGTCTTTGGCGGGGGGAAGATCGGATTCTCCAAGTGAGACGGAGCCGGCGGCGGCGAGCAGAAGGCAGGATAGCAAGACGCGCATGACGGCAGGGAACGGGCGTGAGCGCATGGTCACCATTATCATCTTGCCTTATGACCCAGGGAAGGCGAGATTGGTAAGCGGATGCTGATTCTGTACAGCTGCGCGTTGGTGCTGGTTCTGGTTGTGGGCGCTCCGTGGTGGCTGTTTCGCATGGCCACGAGCGGGAAATACCGCGAGGGCTTAGCGGAGCGTCTTGGTTTTGTGCCGGCGCGCATTCGCGAGCGATTAGACGGGCAGAGTGTCATCTGGGTTCACGCCGTTTCTGTTGGTGAAGTGCTGGCCGCCAGCCGATTGATCGAGGAATTGGGGCCGAGATTGTCCGGGGTCACGGGTCGGCGGGAAACAAGCGCCTGGCGTGTGATGATTTCGACGACGACAAGAACCGGGCAGGAGCTGGCGCGCAAGCGCTTCGGCGCGGATCGTGTGTTCTATTTTCCGCTGGATCTGGGCTGGGCTGTGCGGGCGTGGATCGAGGCAGTGCGTCCCAGGCTGGTGGTTTTGGTCGAGACGGAGTTTTGGCCGCGCATGCTGGTCGAGTGCCGGAGAAAGGGAATTCCGGTGGCCGTGGTGAACGCCCGTATCTCCGATCGCTCGTGGCCGCGCTATCGGCGATTCGCATGGATGTGGCGCTCTCTGTTGCGCGGGTTGGCGGTGGTTCTGGCGCAGACCGATTTGGATGCGCAACGGCTGCGCGCTCTGGGCGCGAACCATGTGCGAGTGACAGGGAATCTGAAATACGACGTGCGCGCGGCTGGATCCGGGAGCCTCGTCGCGCTGCTGAGGGAAAATATCCCGGCGGGAACGCGCGTCCTGGTATGCGGGTCGACCCTGGCGGGCGAAGAGGAATTGCTGCTGGCCGGGCTGCCGGGCGATGTTGTGACGGTGCTGGCGCCGCGTCACCCAGAGCGGTTCGCCGAAGTCGCGGAAATCCTGAGAAAGCGCGGGGCGCACTGGGTGCGGCGGTCGGAATGGTTGGAGGCTCCATCGAAAATCGAACCGGGCACGGTCTTCCTGCTCGATTCGATCGGCGAGCTGGCTTCGGTCTACTCGCTGGCGCACGCGGCCTTTGTGGGTGGGAGCCTCGTTTCGACCGGCGGTCACAACCCGCTCGAGGCCGCGCAGTTCGGGGTGCCAATCGTGATGGGACCGAGTTACGAGAATTTTCGAGCCATCGTGGAAAAGCTGCGCGAGCACGATGCGATTTGGATCGTGCAGGCTGCCGATCTGAAGGGCGAGCTGGCGCGCATGCTGATCGGCGCAACCGAATCTAAGGCCATGGGCACGCGGGCGCGAGAAGTCTTCGAAAACGAGGCGGGAGCAACGGAGCGCGCGGTTCAGGCTCTGGCGGAAGTCGTTGCGGCTGGCTTGCCCGTATCAGCGCCAGACGGGGCTCGGTCATGATCCGCGCAGTGGCGCCGCTGGTACCGCTATATGCCGCAGCGGTGCGTGCGAAGAATCTGGCGTACGAGCGCGGTTGGGCGCGTCCAAAGCGGTTGCGATGGCCGGTCGTGAGCATTGGGAATCTGTCAGTGGGCGGATCGGGCAAGACACCCCTGACGATCCGTCTCGCACAACTGTTGCTCGAGCGTGGTATCGCGGTCGATGTGCTTTCGCGCGGCTACGGCCGGCGATCAAAAGTTGTGGAGCGAGTGACGACCGGCGGCTCGGCGGAAGAATTTGGGGACGAGCCGCTGCTGATCGCGGAAGCGTCCGGCGTCCCAGTATTTGTAGGCTCCAGTCGGTATCGAGCGGGCCTGTTGGCGGAGGCAGGGGCCACCGGGCCGATGCTCCATCTGCTCGACGACGGATTCCAGCACCGGGAGCTGGTTCGCGACGTGGACATCGTGGTGCTGCATGGCAGCGATTTCACACAGCGGCTGCTACCCGCGGGGCGGCTGCGCGAGGGATTCTCGTCACTGTCACGGGCACAAATCCTCGCGGTGCGGCAGGAGGATCGGGCACTGGAAGCCAAACTGCGAGGACGGGGTTTTACCCAGCCGGTGTGGTGGATGGAGCGGCGGCTGGAGGTTCCGGAGGTCAGGCGTGTCATCGCCTTCTGCGGGATTGCGCGCGAGGAAGAATTTTTTCCCGCACTCCGATCGCGTGGGGTTGCCGTCATGGCGATGCGCGCTTGGCGCGATCATCACCACTACACGCAGGCCGATATTGCCGAACTGCTCGAGCTGCGGCGGCAACACGAGGCAGATGCCTTTCTGACCACGGAGAAAGACCTGGTGCGGCTGCAGCCGGAGCAGCGTCGGATGCTTGAAAGCACTGCGCCGCTGCACGCGGCGAAGTTGCTGGTGAAGCTGGCCGATGAGGCAATGGCGATCCAGCAGCTTTGCGGTTTACTGCCCATGAACTGGCGGGACCCAGACGGGCGAATTGCAGCAGATCCCATGAGAAAATGAAGGATTGCCGGAGATTCCAAAGCAACTGCGTCTGCTCGTCGTGCGTCTGGGCGCGATGGGGGACGTTCTCCATTCCATGCCCGCGGTCACGGCGCTGCGCCAGGCGCACCCGGACTGGGTGATTGGGTGGGCGATTGAGCCGCAGTGGCGCGGGCTGTTCTGCGCGAATGGCTGCGAACCCCGGACTCCCAGTATGCCGCTGGTGGATCAGGTGCACGTCGTTCCGGCGAAGCAGTGGGCAAGATCTCCGCTGAAGCCAGCGACCCTGCGAGACATTCGCCGCGTGCGGCGCGAACTGCGCGCGATGCGGTATGACATTGCCGTTGATATGCAGGGCGCGGTGCGCTCGGCGATGGTGGCGCGCTGGGCGCGGACGAGCAACGTCATCGGCGAAGCGAAGCCGCGCGAATTTGCGGCAAAGTGGCTCTTCGATCAAAAAGTCGTGACGCAGGGCATCCACGTGATCGAGCAGTCGGTCGAAGTTGCCAATGCGATTTTTGGAGAAAGCCTGCCGATGACGTTGCCGCTGTTGCCGTGCGATCCGGCGGCCGAGGCGAAAGCGGCAGAGTTGCAACAGCCCTTCGTGCTGCTCAGCCCTGGAGCCGGATGGGGCGCGAAACGCTGGCCGGCGGACCGCTATGGCGTGGTTGCAAAGCAGATCGCAGAGGCCGGCTTTGGAGTGGTGATCAACAGCGGTCCAGCGGAAGAACATCTGGCGCACGAAATTGCCGAAAGCAGCGGCGGCGCGGCGCGCGTGCTCTCGCTGGGTTTGGCCGAGCTGATTGCGGTGACACGGCGGGCTTCGCTGGCCATCGCTGGGGATACGGGTCCTCTGCATCTGGCGTGTGCGCTGGGCAAACCAGTGGTGGGCATCTATGGGCCGACGGACCCGGCGCGCAATGGTCCGTTTCATTGCCCGAATCGGGTGCTGCGGCATCCGGAGAGCGTGCGCGACCACTCCCGGCGCAGCGAGCCGGAAGCAGGACTGCTGACCATCACGCCCGAAGCGGTGACCGATGCGGCGCTCGAACTGCTGCGGGAGGCGCGGTAAGTGGCGATGGGCTGGAATCGCGTCGCGCGGCGGATTCGCGTCCCGTTGGGATTTGCATTCGCAGTGCTTTTCCTGTGGCTGGCGAAGCCAACGTGGTTGTTTCTGGCCCTGAGCCTTGTGTTAGTCGTACCTGGCTTGCTGTTACGCGGATACGCTTCAGGCTACGTGAAGAAAAATGCCGAGCTGACCATGACGGGACCGTACGCGCACACGCGAAATCCCTTGTATCTGGGCTCGATCCTGATTGCCTTCGGATTTGCGCTGGCTGCGCACAGCCTGTGGATCGCACTGATTCTCGCGATCTTGTTCGCGGCGATCTACATTCCCGTGATCCGCTCGGAGGAAGAGTATCTGCGTTCGGTGTTTCCGGAGTTCGACGCGTACGCGACGACAGTGCCGAGGTTGCTGCCGAGGGTTGTTGCAGCCGAGGGTTCAGGGGCCACCAAAGGGGTATTCTCGGGAGCACTCTACCGAAAGCATCGTGAATATAACGCATTGCTGGGGGCCGCCGGCATGTATGCTGCCCTCATCCTGAAGCTGGTGCTGCTCAGGAAATAGAAGGAGTCGATTGCAGGAGCATCGCATTTTTCCCAGGCCTGCCCAAAAAACTCGTGCGCTGCGAAAATCGCTGCCGATCGCCGCGGCCATCGGGCTGGCGGCGATTGCCGCAGCCGCGCAGAGTGCGCCGCCGCTCCTCCCTCCACGCTCGGGCTACAACTTTCCTGCGAAGCAGACACTGACGTACGCCGTGGACTGGCGGGTCTTTCCGGCGGGAACGACGGTGATGCATCTCCAGCAGGACGGAGATGAGGAGCGCGTGTCGGCGACCGGGGACACACTGGGCGCGATCAATCTCATCTATCGCGTGAGCGATCGGTTTCAGTCTTCCTTCAATCGGCGCACGGGATGTTCGGCGGGTTTTGCGAAGCAACTGCAGGAGGGCCGGCGCCAGGTGAACACCGATTTGAAGTTCGACTATGCGCAGGGCAAGGCGCTGCTCGACGAGAAGAATCTGGTGAAAGGAAACAGCAAGCACCAGGAAGCGCCCATAGGTCCGTGTGTGACCGATCTTCTATCGGCGATTTTTTATCCGGCTGCCCTGACTCTGACGCCGGGAGTAAGCTTCCGCGTTCCGGTCGCGGACGCAATGCACACGGTTGCTGTGACGATGAAGGTGGAGGCGCGTGAGACCGTCCGCACGCCTCTGGGAACGTATCAGACGGTTCGCGTGCAGCCGACAGCCGACGCCGGCGTGGTCAAAACTCGAGGCAACATCTGGATCTGGTATACGGACGACGAGCGGCATGTGCCCGTCCAGATGCGGGCGCGGCTGTTCTGGGGAACGATTACGTTCCGCCTGACGGCAATGGAGCAAAAATAAGGGCGGCCCTGGTGGGCTAGTGGATTCGAAAACGCTCGCGCATCAGGCGCTGCAGGCGAGGCTTGTAGAGGAGATCGAAAGCGAGCTCCTTGCCGGGAAACATCGCGAGGGCGGCCCGCCGTGTATCGGCCACCATTTCTGATGCCTCGTCGACGGTGAGCGACAAATCCTGGCTGATAACGGACATCACCATGTTCACCATGATCTGCAGGCGGCGCAGCCTGCGCTGCTCATCCTGAAGCTCCTGGGGAGTTTGCCGGACCGATTCTGGGCGGGAATCGAGGGCGGGATACTCAGGTTGTGACCCCATGCAATGCGGACCTCCGTTGCAGGATCGTACAACAGTAAGACTCTGCTGCAAACGGAAAAGATGCGCAGAGGCCGGTTGAGGCATGGCGGAATTGGATTATGGTTTCTCCCCGTCGCGGGTGACGATAGCCGAGGGAAGTTCGGATCGCACCCGGGAGAGGAAGGCGGTGATTTCCGCTTCGGTCACGCGCAGGCATTGCCGCGGTCCAAAGGTGCGGCCGAGATAGCGCGGCGATCGCTCCAGCCAGAGGCGGCGGGCAGCCGTGTCAGCGCCCGCTGGATCGAGGCAGTCGGATGCGATGCGGGCCATGCGGGGCATCGATCGCGCTGGGTCGTCCGCAATCGTCCAATGCAGGATTGAGGCTGAGCCGTCCGCCGGGTTGACTTCGAGGAGCGTCATCGCTCCGCGTTCCAGGAAACTGCTGGCGAAGAGTTGTGGAACCCCGGAGAGCAGGTCTGGCTGCAAGCCGCGATCGATCATCGCAGCAATGCAGTCTTCGGCATTGACGGCGAGCCCGACAGACACGGGCAGCCCGCGGCGCAATTCGTTTTTCAAAATGCGCAGCGCTTCGTCGAGATTGCCGACGACGAAATCGATGAATCCCGAACGCAGACCCTGGCGAAGGCCATCGGCATCCGCATCGACGCACAACGAAGCGGCTCCGGCGACGCTTGCCGCGATGACTGCGGCGATCCCGTCGGCGTTCCATACGGAGCGGAGCAGAAGCTTTCCGCCCAGAGTGTCGTGGAATTGTTCACGGGCCACGCCGGCAATGGAGAGGTATCGATCGTGAACGCGCGCCAGTTCCGGAACGGTAAGCATCGTCGCAGTTATTCTGCCATGCCGTACGGGCGCGTTACCTGAGTTTCGGAGAAGCGCACAGAAGTGACTTGCGTGCGGACAGCACTCCCTAAACTGGAAGTGCCTCTTTCAAAGTGCGAATGCGGATGACGCAGAGATCGGTCCGGACGATGGACCGACGACTCGCAGGCCGCGATGAACGACCTGCGGGCCGTTCCGATGAAAGGGGGTGAGTGCCAGGGATGAATAAGAAATCATCCTGGACTCGCATCGCTATAACGATTGCGCTGGACTGGCGCTTCGTTCTGGCAGCTGCTGTCCTCGTACTCATGCTACTGATGAAGTAGCCAACCTCCCGGGAGGGCACGCACCCTTCCGGGAACTACTTCACCCTGAGTATACCATCGGCAGAACGCTCACCAGGTAGAGTACGGTTGCCCGTCCGATCCCTGTTCCTCTGAACCACTGTGCACATCGTTGACGCCGGGTTCCGTCTGATCGAGATCCGCGTACGTATCGTCACTTGCGGTCACCCAGGTGTCGCGGCTGTGGGTGAAGGGATCTTCGGGGATCACTTTCAGGTAGCCGTTCTGTACCAGATCGTCGAGCGACTGCGGCGCTTTGTTCTTGTCCATCGTGTAGGAGTCGATGGCGTCGCGCAGCACGTGCAGATCCTCCTTCAGCGCAGCCTCCTTCGCACTCTTGATGGCGGCGACGAAGCTGGGGATCGCCACCGTGGCGAGCACGCCAATGATCAGCATGACGACCATGAGTTCCAGAAGGGTGAAGCCGCCTTCCTGTCTTCGAATTGGGGGTTTCAGCCGCATAGGATCACCAGTCCGAGTATTTCGTTCCGTCCAGGGCCACTCCGTCGGATTTCGTGAAAACGTCGAAAACATTCTGGCCGCCCCATGAGTCGCTGGTGGGGTCATCCTGCATCGAGCGCAGCCCCCAGTCGTCGTTGCCGGTCATCGGATCGATAGGAATGTGCCGCAGGAAGCGCACTTTTTTTCCCTGCACATCGACGCCGTCGACCAGAGTCTGCAGATCGGGCGGATAATTCTGGCTGTCCACCTTGGTCTGGAATGCATGTTTCTCGGCGGCATCCTTGTAGGCGTCGATAGCGGCGCGCATCTGCCACAGGTCGTAGCGCAACATGCGCTCCTTCTGGCGCTTCACCTGGAAGCGGGCGATGGGTATCGCCGCCGACGCAAGGATGCCGAGGATCGCGACCGTGACGATGAGCTCGACCAGCGTGAGGCCGGCATCCCGGCCCCGCCGCGCTTGCTCTCGGTTGTACAAGATCAACTGCATAGTTTCACCACTTCGACAGCCGCTCACTGAATGTGCACGACCGCCTGAGATCCCATCGCGGGGATCGGCTGCTGCTGGCTGTTGCGGACAACCGGTCTCACAATGGCAACCGACGCGTCGCCTGGGGCTTTCGCCTGGAAGGTGAGCACGCACAGCGCGCCCGAGCCAGTAACGCCTTTGGTTCCAGGCGGACGCGAAGCGGCGACAGCGGCGTTGCCTTTTCCGTCATCGCGATGCGCCAGGGCTACGGCCTGTCCGTCTTTCCCCAGGACGTTCGGATTCTGCGGATCGTCGGTGTCCACATTGATAAGGGTCAGCTTTGAGGCGTCATACTGCACGTCCATGGGCACAGCAAAAACGTCGCTTCCGCCTGAAAGATTGACGATCATTTTGAAACTCGAACCCACTTTCTGCGTGGACTGCGGTGGGGTCAGCTGCAGATTCACCGGCGCCGCGGCACTCGCCTGCTGCTGCATGTTGGTCATGGCCTGCTGGGCCGCCGTGGCTGCGGTGGCCGGCGTCGGCGTCGGCGCCGGCGGTGGAGGTACCGGAGCAGCCTGCTGTCCGCCAAAAGCCGGCGTGACGGATTGTGCTGGCGCCTGCATCGCGGCCGCTAACTGCTGCGGCGAGTTAATGGGGCGCAGTTCGATATTGTTTGTCGTGCCCGTATCGATCTGCTGGATATTTTCCGGGTCGACTTCTTCGGCACGCACAACGTGGGGGATCATCAGGAAGATCACCTCGTCGTCGGTGACTTCCTTCTGCTGGGTGCTGAAGAGGTATTTGATGAGCGGAAGCTGCGCCAGACCCGGATAACCGCTGATGGCGAAAGTGGTCTGATGCTGCAGGATGCCGCCCAGCAGATTGGCTTCGCCGTCTCGCAGGCGCACCGTGTGATCCACGGAGCGCTGGGTGATGATGGGCTCCGTAATGCCGCCGATACTCGAATTGCCGTTGGTGGCCGACACCTCAATCTTGCTTTTCAGCGTGACGTCGCGATCGAAGTGCACGGTCGGCTTGATGGTCATATTGACGCCGACATCGATGTACTGAAACTGGGTGTTCACCAGCGAGCTGACGATGGCTGTGGCGGCGCCGGTCTGGTAAGAACCGGTGGCGATGGGGATGCGTTCGCCGATCTTCAGCGTTGCCTCCTGTCCGTCAGAGGCGCGAATCTGCGGATTCTGAATGATGCGCGAGCGCGTGTCGGTGAGCAGCAGATCCACGGCCGCCTGACCGATGGTGACCGCGAAGTTGGTCGAGTTCAGATGCGCCAGGTTATTGAGCGTGATGCTGCTGTTGGGAGTTGTCGTGCCATTGGTGCCGTTGGTGCCAGTGGTGCCGGTATTGGTGGTCGAGCCGGTGTTGGTCAGGTTGGCGTTCGACGGCTGGAAATTGATACTAGCCGTCTGCGGCAGCTGCACACCGATATTGCGCAGCAGATCGCGGCTCACTTCCAGCACTGCTACATCGATGACCACTTCCGGACGCGCTTTATCGAGATCGTCGATGAGCCGGCGCGCCAGCAGCAACTCATCGGGCGTGCCGCGCATGACGATCGCATCCTCACTGGCGACGCCGTTGATGCGCGCCCCCTGGAAGAGATTGCGCAGGACGGTCTGTACCTCGGTGAAATCGTTTTGCTGCGCCACGTTGTGCAGATAAAACGTCTCGACCGCCTGCTCGTCGAGCTCGGTGTGCTTGCTGCGCGAATTCTCGGCGACAAAAATAGTGTTCGAGGTGATGGGCCGCCAGAAGGTGTTGGAGACGGTGGCCACTATGCGCAGCCCGTCACTCAGCGTGACGTTCTGCAGGTCCACCTGGATGCGCTTGGAGCTGTAGGCAGGATCGAACAGGACGTTAATGCCCGCGGCCTTGCCCACCGCCTGATAGACAATCCGGCTGTCTTCGACCATGTGCAGGGTGAGCGGCTCGTTCGAGATGGGTCTGAGCTGGATGGGAGCAGCCAGTTCGAGGGCCTCGTCCGTGGTTCGCGGCGCATTTTCCGGCGCCGGCGTCTGCGAGTTCAGCTTCTCGCGCGTGGCCTTGATGTCCTGAGACGCCAGCTCATTGCTGGGGTCGATCTCGAGAGCCCGCAGGAACTCGGTGAGGGCCCCGGTGTAGTCGCCCTGGTCGCGCAGCCGCTCCCCGTGCTCGACACGCAGAGCCGCCGCGGGAAACCGGGTCCGCTCCCACGCGAGCTTGTAGCGTTCGTCGGAGGGCTTCTTCTGGTAGGCCTGATAGAAGGCCTCGTAGGCGCCCACCGTATCGTCTTTCGCCTCAGCGGCCTGACCCTGCTTGAACCAGTGGGCCGCGGACTGCGCGTGCGCCGCTGGCAGGGCCGCCAAAATCATGGCGAGGAAAGCCCAGATGACAAGACTTCTCTTCATGCAGCTCCAGTTTCGGGAGAGAGAATCATGGGCGCTGGAGCGGTTGGCCTTGCGTCCCCTGCCATGGAAGAGTGGCTCGACGGTGCTACCCCTTCGCGCTGCGTATAGTATCGCATTCCGGCCCTTTCGATTGTGGCCGGAGCGCCGGCCTCCAATTCAGCGGTACCAGCGCCTGCAATAACGATATACGATGAAAAATTGCGACCACCGCCATGGCCCGAACCTCCAGCCATCCCGTAAAGCAAGCTCCGCCGAAGCCCAAATCGCGCGACCCGGTGGCTTCCGGCACCCGCGATGCCGCCCAGAACCGCCAAGCCAGCCACAACTACTTCATCCTCGAAAAGTACGAGGCGGGCGTGGCCCTGCGCGGGAGCGAGGTCAAGTCGATCCGCGAGGGCAAGGCCAATCTCAGGGACGCCTATGGCCTCGTCAAGGATGGGGAAGCCTTTCTGTTGAACGCGCATATCGGAGCGTATTCCCATGCGAGCTACAACAACCACGACGCGCTGCGCACGCGGAAGCTGCTGCTGCACCAGGAGGAAATCCGTAAACTCACGGGAAAGACGCAACAGAAGGGGTTAACGCTCATCCCCACAAGGCTTTATTTTCGCAATGGCCGGGTCAAATGCGAGCTGGCCGTCGCCCGCGGCAAGCAGGAGTGGGATAAGCGCGAAACCGAACGCCGGCGGGAGGCCGATAAGGAAGCGCGGGCAGCCGTTGCCCGGGGAAGAAAGTCCTAGAAGTTGTACAAGACTTGTTGTACACTATCGGCATGCCGAAGAAGATCAGCGCCGCGCAGGCCCGAGCAACTTTGCCGCAGATTCTCGACGATGTTGAGAAGGGCAAAAGCATCGTAATCTACCGTTACAAACGGCCAATCGCGCTGGTTTCCCCGGCGCCTAAAGAGGAATCCGAGAAGCCGGTGCGACGATTTGGCACCGGAAAGGGGAGGGTCAGGATCATCGATCCGCATGCCTTTGATCCGATGACTGACGAGGAAGTCGACGCGTTCCTGGAGGGCCGTTATTAGGGTCCTCCTGGACACCCAGGTTCTGATTCTCGCCCACCTGGGGTCGCTGCCGTCGCGGGTACAGCAAGTGCTCGCGCCCGTCGAAGTCGAAGTGAACCTGAGTGCCGCCTCGATCTCCGAAATTGCGATCAAGAATGCCATCGGCAAGCTCGAAATGTCGGAGGAGGAAACAAAGAACGCAATTCGCGAATTGCGGATTACCCTTCTCCCCTTCGAGTCTCACCATGCCTTTGGTTTGTTCTCCTTGCCCCTGCACCATCGCGACCCCTTCGACCGCATGATCCTGGCGACCGCTCTGGCCGAGCGCCTGCCCATTGTCACCGGAGACCGGGCCTTCCGCCGCTACGCAGACGTTAAAGTGATCTGGTAGGCCTCATGGTCCCGAAGACGAAAACCTATGAATACGAAAATCCTCTTTGCCCCCTCCTCTAACGTTGAAACCGAACTGCTGGCCGTCTTTGCAGTCGATGCCTCGGCCAATAAGGCCGCAAAGCCCGAAATTCGTCTCCTGGCGAGTGACGAGTCCGCAGCCAGAGCCGCACAGACCGTGCTCGATGGCGGCGAGTTCAAGGCTGAATCCTGCGAGACCCTGCTGCTGCATAGTCCGGCTGGACTGAAGGCAAAGCGGCTCCTCATCGTTGGCCTGGGCAAGCTGGCGAAGCTGACACCGCACGAAGTCCGCAAGAGCGCGGGAACCGCGGTTCGCTTCGCTAAACCGCGCGGGCTGCGGGAAGTCGCGATTGCTGTCCCGGTGGCTGAGGCGCTTGATCCAAAGCTGACGGTGCGCGCGCTCGCGGAGGGCGCGGTGATCGCGGATTACGACTCCGATACCTACCGCTCTGACCGCAAGGACCGCAGCGTGCAATCGTTGCAGGTCATAGCTCCTCCCTCAGCGGACCAAGCCGCCGCGGAAGCAGGCTTGCGCGAAGGCGTGATCGTCGGCGAATCGCAGAATTTTGCCCGCGCCCTGGTCAACGAGCCCGGCAATCGCCTCACGCCAACCATCCTCGGCGAGCGGGCTGCGGAGATGTGCCGCGAGTTCGGGATCGAATGCAAAGTTCACAGCACCGACCAGATCCGCGAGTTGAAGATGGGCGCTTTCCTCAGCGTCACGCAGGGCTCCGACGAGCCGCCCGCGCTGATCGTGATGATTTACGAACCCAAAGGGGCGCCGGCTGGTCCGGTCCTGGGGCTGGTAGGGAAGGGGATCACCTTCGATACGGGCGGCATTTCCATCAAGCCCTCCGACAACATGGAGAAGATGAAGTACGACATGGCCGGAGGCGCCGCCATGATCGGCGCGATGCGCGCTATTGCGCAGCTTCAGCCGCCGGTGAAGGTAATCGGCATCGTCTGTGCCGCGGAGAATATGCCCTCCGGCAAAGCGCAGAAGCCGGGCGACGTGCAGATCGCCATGCCCGCCCCCGGCAAGCCTGGCAAGGCGATCGAGATCATCAATACGGACGCCGAAGGACGTCTGGTGCTGGCGGATGGCCTCACCTACGCGAAGCAGCTGGGCGCAACCCATCTAATCGACGCGGCCACCCTGACCGCGGCCGTTGGTGTAGCGCTGGGCCTGCTCAACGCCGGTATCTTTGCCAACGACGAGGACACCTACCAGCGCTTCTCCGATGCCCTGAAGATCTCTGGAGAGCGCTTCTGGCGGCTGCCACTCGACGACGATTATCGCGACGTCATCAAATCGACCATTGCCGACATCAAAAACACCGGTGGCCGCTATGGTGGGGCCATCAACGCGGCCATGTTCCTGAAAGAATTTGCTGAAGAAACCCCCTGGATCCACCTGGACATCGCCGCCGTGGCCTGGAGCGACGAGGCGAAGCCATGGATGGCCTCGGGACCGACCGGAGCTGCGATGCGCAGCATCGTAGAGTGGATCAGGAGCTTCGCGCAATAGAATCAGAGTGCAATCAATGACAGCAATGATTGCATTGCTGGCATTGACAGCATTGATTGCATCGGCTACGTTGGATCCATGGCAAGCCTGACCATCCGCAAACTCGACGATTCCGTCAAGGCGAAGCTCCGCGTGCGCGCCGCCGAGCATGGCCGATCCATGGAAGAAGAGGTGCGGGCGATTCTGGAGGGGGCGGTTCAGGTTCAGGTGCCTGCGGCTGCTCTGGGGAAGCCACGCAGCTTCTATCAGTCGATCCGGCGCTGCTTGGCTGATGCAGGCGTCGACGGTATCGACCTGGAGATTCCTCCGCGCGGGCCCATGCGGGCACTCCCCGACTTCAGCGGCCCCGAATTTCGAGCCAGCGACGATGAATAGCCGATGATCATCGTCGACACGAACGTGCTCTCGGAAGCGATGCGTGAGCGACCAGAGCTTCGCGTCGCGGCGTGGCTCGACCAGCAGCCGGAAGCTGAAATGTTCACAACCGCGATCACGAAGGCGGAAATTCTATATGGGATTGCGATATCGCCCCCCGGAAAGAAGCGTGCGGCGAGAGAGACGGCTGCCGAGTACATATTTAGCGGCCCGTTTTCTGGTCGGATCCTCCCGTTTGAAGACGACGCGACGATTTACTATGCGCAAATCTCGGCCGAGCGTAGGGCGCATGGACGCGAAATGAACCAAGCCGATGCTCTGATCGCCGCGATCACCCGCTTATACGGTGCCACCTTGGCCACACGTAACAGCCCGGACTTCGAAGACTGCGGCATTCGCCTCGTGAACCCCTGGAAAGTCTGAAGCCGAGGCTGAGAGAGAGCAGCCCTAAGAACTATGTGCGGCTGCGGTCCGCCGCTCAGCGGCCGCCCCTTTCGCACCAGCGCGAGCCCGCGCTACCAGGATCAATCCGAAGCCAAACCCAATCGCTCCCAGGCTGGCCAGCTGAGCGTTGGTCATCCCCCAGAGGATTCGCGGATTGATCCGAATGAACTCCACCAGAAAGCGCGCGATGCCGGTGAGGATCAGGTATTCGCCGGTGATCTGGCCCAACGGTTTGGGTCGCTCGGGCCCGCCCCGCCGCCACAGGATCCACGTGATCAGCAACGCGCCCAGCAACTCGTAAATCGGCGTGGGATGCACGCGCTGGAAGGTTGGCACCAGCCCATGGGGAAAGCTCATGCCCCATGGCAGATTCGTCGGGATGCCGTAGTCGCCGTCGCCGGAAACGAGACAGCCCAGCCGGCCAACGCCATAGCCAATCGCGGCAGCAGGCGAGGCCAGGTCGAGCATCCGCAGCGAGCCCAGCTTGTAGACGCGTGCCTGCCACAGCAAAGTGAGGATGCCGACGATCAGGCCGCCGTACCAGGCGAATCCGGCGCGATCGAAGAGCAGATCGGCGGGATGGCGCATCAGAGCATGGGGGGTTTCGAGGACGTGCCAGATCTTCGATCCCAGAACGCCGGCCACAGTGGAGACGGCCACGACGCTGATGGCGTCGGCGTCAATCCCCCAGCGGCGAAAATTCCGGTAGAGAATCCAGCAGGCAGCCACCGCCGCCAGCCAAAGCATGATGCCAAAAGTGCCAACCGAGAAGCGGCCAATATGAATAAACGGATACATACGCGCGTTTTTCAAGTATAGCTTCCACAGGCGGGTTTGGAGTTAATCTGAGCTGCGTGAGCACGACAAGCATTTACTCAGGACTTGAGGTTCTGTTTAGCCGCGAACAGATTCGTCATCGCGTGCTGGAGATGGGACGCCAGATCGATCGGGATTACGCGGGCGAGAAGATCGTTCTCGTCGGAGTGTTGAAGGGCGCGGCCATTTTCCTCGCCGATCTCGCGCGCAGCATCTCCGTCGACAACACCTTTGACTTCGTCGCCGTGACCAGCTACGGCAAGGGGGCGCGTTCCAGTGGCGCGGTGAAGCTGATCAAGGATCTCGATCAGTCCATCGAAGGCAAGAACGTCATTGTCGTCGAAGACATCCTGGATACGGGGCTGACGTTGGGATTCCTGCGCAGCCTCTTCGAGCAGCACCACCCCAAAACCCTGCGCATTGCCGCCCTGCTTGACAAACCATCGCGGCGCGTGGAAAAAATCGATGCCGATTATGTGGGATTCACGATCCCCAATCAGTTCGTTATTGGTTATGGGATGGATTTCGCAGAGCGATACCGGAACCTGCCGGACATCTGTCTGATGCCTTCGGACGCACCGGAATTATCGGCGGGCTGAAAAAGGAGTTTGCCCCCATGAGCACACAGATTCACCTCCTCGACGAAGAAGAGGAACAGGAAGTACCAGGCTTTGACGCGGAAGGGTTTGCGATGCAGGCCCTGTTGTCCAGGCGAACCCTCGCGGCAGCAATCGACCACACCCTGCTGAAACCCGAAGCGACCCAGGAGCAGGTGATTCGGCTTTGCCGCGAAGCGGCGGAGTACGGCTTCGCCTGCGCCATGGTCAATCCCACATGGGCGGCTCTGGCGCACGCCGAGCTGGCTGGAACCGGCATCCCTGTTGGCGTTGTCGTCGGCTTTCCGCTGGGCGCCTCGCTCGGAACCACCAAGCGCGAGGAGGCCCTTGCCCTGGTGAAGATCGGCGCGCACGACGTGGACATGGTGATCAACATCGGGCTGCTGAAGTCAGGCGAGAATCAGGCCATGCTGCAGGAGATTCAGGGAGTGGTCGAGGTCGCGCACGAAGCCGGAGCCATCGTGAAGGTGACTCTCGAAACGTGTCTACTCACGGTCGAAGAGAAGCTGCGGGCATCGGAGCTGGCCATTGCCGCCGGCGCCGACTTCATCAAGACCAGCACAGGGTTCTCGACGAGTGGGGCGACTCCGGAAGACGTGGCAATGATGCGCGGCGTGGCCGGCGGCCGCTGCGGGGTAAAAGCCTCGGGCGGGATTCGCACGCTTGCCGACGCGCGGCGCATGCTCGAAGCCGGAGCCAACCGCATCGGCGCCAGCGCCAGTGTGGTGATCGTCGGCGAGCTGAAAACGGCCTGAGATTCTCGCGCTGCCGGGCCTCGAAATTCGCAGCGCGGTGCGGTTTCTCGACGTTTGCGCGCTCCCGACGGGCCGCCGCAAAACCTCGTATCATGACATTCGGTCAGCGCGCGCGGCGCCCTGCGTCCCCAGGAGAATTGTGAGCGAAGATCCCCGGCAGAACCCGGCAGAGCAGTCGTGGGAAGGGGATTACCGGCCCATTTCACCCGAGGCCTCGCAGCGCCCTGCGCAGGTGCACGTGGATCCGCTGCAAACGGAATTCCTGGTTCGCCTGGCCGACGCGCTGAACACCACGCTGGACCTGAAGACTCTGCTGGAACGCACCGCGTCGCTGGTGCGGGCGGTTATCGACTACCGCATCTTCGCTATTCTGCTGGTCAACGACCGCACTCACGACCTGCGCATGCGCTTTCAGATCGGCCACAAGCCGGAAGCCGAGCGGATGCGCATCCGGATGGGGCAGGGCATCGTGGGCGAGGTGGCGCAGAGCCGCCAGGCCAAGCTGGTGAACGATGTCACCAAGGCGGAGAACTACATCAACGTTAATCCCGATGTGCGGTCGGAGCTGGCCGTGCCGCTGATCACGAAGAATCGCATGATTGGCGTGATCGACATTCAGGCCGAGCAGCCGAATTACTTCAAACCGGAACACCTGCATCTGCTCACCCTCACCGCCTCCCGTATTGCGGGCGCCATCGAAAACGCGCGCCTCTACACGCGTGTCGCCCGTCAGGCGCAGACGCTGCAGGTGCTGAACGAAATCAGCCGGGAAATCACCTCCATTCTGGATCCCAACGAGCTGCTGCAACGCGTGGGCCAGCTGGTTCGACGCATCATCGATTACCAGATGTTCTCCATCTGGCTGGTCAACGAGCGGGATCAGGTGCTCGAAAATCGCTTGTCGATTCGGTTCGTCCACCGCTCCGATACAAAGGAGAAGCAGGAACCACGGCGCAGCATCTGGGACTCCTCGCCACCGGAACTGCCGGGGGGCTCTCCCCTCGCGGCGGCGGGTTTAACGGAAAACTCCGCGGCCATCGGCACCACCATTCCGCTCGATCGCGGGCTGGTGGGCGCGGCGATCCGCGAGAAGCGCGTCATTCACGTACCCGACGTGCGCAAGGACGCGCGCTACCACATGGTGAACCCGGAGACGCGCTCGGAGATGACGGTGCCGCTCATCTACAAGGGCACGGCGATCGGTGTGCTCGACGTCGAGCATACGCGCCTTCACTACTTCACTGAGGATCACGAGCGAGCGATGACCACGCTCGCTGCGCAAATTGCGATTGCGGTCGAAAATGCGCAGCTCTATCAGCGTGTCGCCCAGCAGGAACAGCGCCTCGAGCGCGATCTGGCCATGGCGCGGGAGGTGCAGCTGCGCCTGCTGCCTCCGGTGAAACCGCAGCACAAGCGGGCGGAATTTGCCTCGAGGTTCCTGCCCGCGCGCACCATCGGGGGCGACCTCTACGACTTCCTGCCGTACGACGCAAACCGCAGCGCCATCGCGCTGGGAGATGTGAGCGGCAAAGCGGCTGCGGCCGCCCTGTATGCGGCGCTGGTGAGCGGCATCATGCGCTCGGTGGCTCCCCAGCACCTCTCGCCCTCGGAAATGCTGAAGACGCTGAACGACGCGCTGCAGGAACGGAAGCTCGATTCGCAGTACGTCACCATGCTCTTCGGCGTCTGGAACGACGAGAACCTGACCATGCAGATCGCCAACGGCGGATCGGTGCAGCCGCTGTTCTGCCGCGGCGAAGAGATTGAGACCATCCGCGCGGAGGGCTTTCCCCTCGGCATGTTCCCCAACGCCACCTGGGAGGAGTTCAGCATCGCCACCCAGCCCGGCGACTCGGTGGTCTTCTTCAGCGACGGCATCGTCGACGCGCAGAACGCCGCGGGCGAGATGTTCGGCAACGACCGGCTGATTGAGACCGTGAAAAAGCATCACCACAAATCAGCGTCGAAGCTGGCCGAGTGCATTCTGACCGAGGTTGGACGCTTCCAGGGCAAGCGCGACCGCTTCGACGATGAAACGGTCGTCGTGCTGCGCGTGATTTGAGCGCCGCATCTCCGCGTAGCCGGGCCACTTGATTACCTACGTACCTGTGATTGGTGCAACTAACGGTTGCAATCGGGTGGCCAAGGGCTAGAATTCCGGCGGATTCTCGAAGGAGTTCTAATGAAAGACTTTCTGCGGGGCCTTTTTGCCCTGGTCCTATGTATTGTCATGCCCTTGGCTGCGTTCGCCGGAGATAGCGGCTACGGAGTTACTTACGATGGTGGATCTTTGCCCGGAATTAAGTCCGGAACAAAGGTGAAAATGTTCATCGAAGGCGACAAGGTGCGCTTTGCCGAGGAGGGCAAAGAGGGTAAAGACCTGGTTGTCGTGCCGGCGTCCGCGATCACGGAGATCAGTTACGGGCAGGATGTCCACCGGCGAGTCGGTGCGGCCATTGGTGTCGCTGTCGTGTCGCTGGGGATTGGGGCCCTTCTCGCGCTCAGCAAATCGAAGAAGCATTACGTGGGGCTCACCTGGGCCGCCGCCGACCAAAAGGGCGGCTTCGCCATGCAGTGCGACAAGAACGAATACAGAGGCATTCTGGCAGGGCTTGAAGGTGTCTCCGGCAAGAAAGCGATAGATTCGGATGCGATGACGGTGAAGAACTAATCGCCTGGGAACGGGGCCTCTTCGGATGCCCCTTTTTCATTTCTTGCCGAGCTTGATTTCTTCGATCACCGGCGGGTTCTGATCGAAGTCGCTGTAGCGAATCCATCGCGGCCGCACCACGAAGTACGCGATGCCCGGCCAGGCCATGCGCGCCGGACCATCCGGCCACGCGGTGAAGTAAATCTCCTGGCAGCGCTTCAGCTCGGCTCCGGTCGGCTCTTCGGCGATGCCTTCGAATTGCACCGTCTGCTCTCCGCTCCATCCCACGACAAAGGAACAGGCTGGCCGTGCGATCAGATTGGAATACTTTCGAGAGGACTTCACCGTGTCGAAGATGATTTCGAGGTCAGGGCTGGTCGCGATGCCCACCAGGGCCGATTGGGGGTTGCCCTCGCCGCCGATGCTGGACACGACGCCGTAGCGATGCTGCGACATAAAACGGTACAGAAAGAGTCGGTCCATATTTCCCCTCAGGGTTCATGCAGCTGACGGGGCAGCATCGATGCAGTCCCGGTCAGCCGGCAGTCCGAAGCTCTTCGCGGACGATGCGCCGGAGCGTGTCCTCGAACCGGGGCGCGGTGCCTTGGACGTATTGGCGCAACGCATCATTGATGAGGGTCTGATAGCCAACCGTTCCCCCGGAGGCATCCGCCTCTTTGAGGAAGTGGTCCATCAGATCGTCGTCAATGCGGATGGTGATGCGCGTCTTGCCGCGAGGCTCCGGTTCCGTCGGAAGAATCTTCCCTCGTTTGCCTTTGCTGAAGTCGTATCGCCGCTTCATCGTTTCTCCTCGTACTCCGCCCGTTCGTGCGTTTCAGCTCTTCGCGCAGAGATGATACGAATGTTGGTCCGTCGCCAGCTATAAACGACCACCAGAACCCGGCCTTTTGCCCCCGTCCCTATCGATACGAACCGCCGCTCGATGGGATCCGACGCGTCATCCGGGACGGTGATTGCAAGATCGTCGTCGAAGACAGAAAGACTCTCGGTGAACCGCACGCCATGCTTCGCGAAGTTCGCCTCGGCCTTCTCCGCGTCCCATTCGAAGCCCACACGACGATTGTATGCACACTATGTACAGCAGCACAAGCGTCCAGTAAGGATCCGCCGTTATCGTGAGCACTGTTTTCCTCGCCGGTCCCCGATGACGGCGTTCTCGCGCCCTCCACTCTGATATTCTCAAGGGTTTTCTTCCGTTCTGTGGTTACGCCGCGCAGTGCGGTCGAAGGAGTTGGGGCGATGCTGGAACAGCGAGGACGCAAGTATCACCAGGAACGCGTGGCGGAGACGCTGCGTGATGAGATCGGCGCGATGATCGAGGGCGAGCTCTCCGACCCGCGCATCAGCTTCGCGTACATCAGCCAGGTCGTGCTCAATCCAGGAGGGAAGTCGGCCCTGATCTATGTGGCCGTCGACGGCGGCGCGCAGGAGGAGGCAGACACGCTGGAGGGCCTGATGGCCGCCCGCGGCTACATCCGCCACGAGCTGCTGGAGCGGATGGGCAAGCGCTACGTTCCCGAGCTGACGTTCCACATCGACCGTTCCGAAAAGATGAAAGCCCGCATCGACGAGTTGCTGGGCAGGAAACGCAGGACAGGGCTGAGAGCGGAGACCACGGAGCAGAGCGGTTGAAGGGCAGGGAAGACGCGATGGTGGCACGTCAGAACATTCCGTTGCAGCACGCCAACGACGGAGGCGACTCCGGCCGTAGCCAGGCCGTCCCTGCTGCCACGGGTCCTGGCCAGGGGTTATCCGGAGTGCTGGACGTTGTCCGGCGCGGGCAGCGGTTTGCAATCTGCTCGCATGCACGCCCCGATGGAGATGCTGTTGGATCGATGCTGGCCTTCGGGATGATGCTCGATCAGCTCGGCAAGCAGGCCGACCTGGTTTCAGCCGACCCGGTGCCGCTGATCTATCGCGGCCTACCTTGTGCGTCCAGGATCCGGCAGGCGACGCGGCTGGACGGCAACTACGATGCCGTCATTCTTTTGGAGTGCGACGGCATCCAGCGTTCGCGCCTTGCCGGCCTGGAGGGTCGAGTTCTCGTGAACATCGACCACCACACAACCGGCCGCGCCTTTGCCGACGTGAACTGGATCGACTTCGAGGCCTGCGCCGTCGCGCAGATGATCGGACGGCTGGCGATGGCCGTCGGCGCGGAAGTAACCCCGCAGATGGCCACTTGTCTCTACGCGGGCCTGCTGACCGATACGGGCTCGTTTTGCTATGAGGGAACCGACGCTCACGCCTTCGAGTTGGCGCGCGAACTGGTCGGTCGCGGGGCCGATCCCGCCGGGATCGCGCGGGAAGTGTACTTCTCGAACCCGCTGTCAAAGATGCTGCTGCTCGGAGCGGCGCTCTCGAACCTGCGGCGTGAAGGCAGGCTTGCCTGGCTGTGGGTGACGCACGACGACATGATCCGCACCGGAGCCGCCGAGGAGGATTGCGAAGGCATCGTGAATTACGCGATCGGCGTGGGCGGCGTTGAGGCGGCCGTTTTGTTGCGCGAGCTGCCCGATCGTCGCGTGCGGCTCTCTCTGCGCAGCAAGGGCCACCTGGACGTTGCCCGCATCGCGGCCCGGCTGGGCGGCGGAGGCCATCTGCACGCCGGCGGTTGCACGCTGCAGGGCCCCTTGCGCGAAGCCACCGAAACCATTCTGGCAACCATGCGGCAGGAGCTAATGACGATGGTTCCTTCGCGATCCGGAACATCGGAAGAACCGAACCGGAATCTGGTAGGCTGACTCAATCGTGGTGCATCCATGCCTCAGGTATCTGGCCATCAGAATGAGCCTCGCGGCAATGAGCTTTGCGCGAGAGAGCCGAACCGTTTACCAGGATGAATGAATCACCCGCCGGGAATGTGACCGAGACTTCGAAGTATCAGGAGAAAACTGGAGCGGGTTCCGGGCACGCCGTTGACACGCCGGAAGAGCCGCCGCCTGCGCAGCCGGATCGCAGCGCGCAAGCGCGATCCCCTGGCATGCTGACCCGGATACGAGCCCGATTTCCCGCGATCGGCGAGATCGCGGAAGCTGCAACCCTGTTTGGCCTGACCGCCTTTTTCCTGTTTTACGGCCTGGTGCCGATCTTCGGCGGCGATGGCCTCGGCCTGGTCGGAGCCGACGAACCCCGTTACGCGCAGGTGGCGCGCGAGATGCTGGCGCGACGTGATTACGTCACTCCGGTTCTGTGGGCGCATCCCTGGCTCGAAAAACCGGCCCTCTACTACTGGCGCGCGATGTTCGCCTTCCGCGAATTTGGCGTGCACGACTGGTCGGCCCGTCTACCCTCGGCCAGTTTCGCCTTCATGCTCGTGGTGCTCATCTACCTGCACATCCGGCGCTTCCGCAACGGAGGGCAACTGGACGCGGCGCTGATCACCGCATCCTGCGCCGCGATTCTCAGCTTCGCGCGAGGCGCTTCTACCGACATGCAGCTGGCGGCGCCTTTCTGCATCGGCATGCTCGGCTGGTACGCGTGGTATGAAACCAACAGCAAGTTCTGGCTCTTCGATATTTACTTCTTTGTGGGCGCGGCGACGCTGGCCAAGGGGCCCATCGCCCCCGTGATGGCGCTCGTGATTATCGGGATCTTTGCCGGCCTGCGCCGAGAGTGGTCCCTGTTCCGGCGCAGCTTGTGGTGGCCCGGCATAGTGCTCTATTTCGCCATGGTGCTGCCGTGGTTCATCGCGGTCCAGCTGCGCAACCCGACCTTCCTCCGAATCTTCTTTCTGGAACACAACCTCGAGCGCTTCGCCACCGATCGGTTCGAGCACTACCACCCGTTCTGGTATTACATACCGGTCATGCTGCTGGGATTGACGCCCTGGGCGGTCATCGCAGTTACTGCTTTCGTGGATGCGGTCGGAGGATCGCTCAACGAATGGCGCGTGCGGCGAGCCAAGATTCTTTACGTGGGCCACGGCCGCGCGGGCGACGCCTTTCCGGAATTCCTGGTGCTGTGGGCACTGGTGCCCATCGTCTTCTTTTCCTTTTCCGACTCCAAGCTCCCGGGATACATTCTGCCCGCGGTCCCTCCGCTGACTATTCTTGCGGGCGATTATCTGAACCGCATCCGCGGCCGTGGTCTCAAACCCTGGCTGCTGGTTCTGCATGCGGTGCTCACCGGAATCCTGACCATGTTCGTGCTCCTGATGCCGCTGCATCTGCACAATCCTGAGGCGGTGCCGCCGCGCGTCGCCATCATCGCTGCCAGCATGGTGGGCGTCGCGGCGACGGTCTTCATCCTGATTACCGTTGCCCACTTCGGCCTGAAGCGGCTGCGTATCGCCACCATGACGCCGATGGTGATCCTGCTGCTGTACATATTCGGAATTGGACCCGTCTTCGGGATCGGCCCGCTGCCCAACACGAAACGCAACATCAACCTGATGGATATGACCTATTCCGCGCGTCCGCTGGCGCAAATTCTCGACCAGATCAGCCCCCCGCCGGGGATCGTCGCGGTGTGGCACGTGCGCAGGGATGTTCAGTACGGACTTTCTTTCTATCGGAATCAGCGCACCGTGAATTACGATGTTGGCATCACAGTGAGCGACCCGCCGCTGGGCGCCAGTCCCGGTCCTCATGGCGTGGTCGTCGACGATGTAAAAGAAGGATCGTCCGCCGAGCAGATGGGCCTGCGCAGGCTCGTAGGCGACGATCTGGTAGCGGTGAACGGCCAGCCTGTTCTGAACGCGGCGGATTTCTACGCGATCAGAAGAGGGTGGAAGCCAGGAGTGAAGCTGGAATTCGAGGTGCTCGATCCCAGAATTCCGGATAAAGCGCCGCAGTTCGCGAGCGGCACCATGCAGGACGGCATTCCGGACAGGCAGCACCTTCTGGTAATTCCGGAATCTTCAGCGACAGAGCTTCGTCAAACGCTGCAGGGCAGGCGGTACGAACCACTTTTCACCTACCCTGCCCAAAACCTGGTCGTGTACGAGGTCATGGCCAGCAATTCAGGCCCAACAGTCCGCAGCCGGTGAGCAGTTTATTGCAATGGGATGGGGAGGGAGCATTCCAGGCGCACGGAGACGCGCCGTGGCAGTGCTGCATCGATGGGTTCCACGCTTCAATTCGAGCTGTTGGATCTGCGCCATTTCTCGGCAGGCAGTCTGCGCCCGCTGCTGGATGAGGAGAGCCGCATCTGGAGCGATCGGCTGCACTGGGATTATCGCGGCTCGGCCGACCTGTTACTGCAGTATCTTGATTCCCGCGTGCTCCCCGGATACGTCGCCGTCGACAACGGGCGCGTCGTCGGTTACGTTTTCTGCGTCTACGAGGGGCATAAAGCGGTCATCGGCGACGTCTTCGCGCTGGATTCGCGGGATTCCGCGACCGAGATTCGCAACGAATTATTGGTGCGCCTCTTCGAAATGTTAAAAAACTCGCCGGGCGTTTCGCGCATTGAATCGCAGCTCTTGCTTCACCCGCACGGCGCGCATCAGCGGGTCTTCCAGAACGCGCGATTTGAAATCCATGAGCGCATTTTCATGGAGTGGCCGTTGCAAACCGCAGTGGATGCGGCGCAGGGGGACGGAGCTGGCTTCGCCCACGGCGGCGAGGTTTCGCTGCCCCGCGGCCTGCAACTGCGCCGCTGGACGGAGTCCGACCTTGGACCCGCCTCCCGCCTGATTGCGACTTCCTACCAGGGCCACCTCGACAGCCACATCAACGAGCAATACCGCAATGCGGCCGGTTCCCAGCGCTTTCTGCACAACATTGTGCGGTTTCCCGGGTGCGGCTACTTCGACACGGAATCCTCCTTCGCGCTCGTCCAGCCGGGCAGTGACGAGCTCGCCGGGTTGTTGCTCTGCTCGCGCGTCCGTGAAGATGTCGGCCACGTCACGCAAATCTGCGTCGCGCCGGAGTACCGCGGCCGGGGACTGGGCCGGCTGCTGATGGTCGAATGCGCGCTCTCTCTGGCCAGGCGGGGTTTCTCCCTGCTGACGCTCACCGTCACCGCCTCGAATCGCAAAGCCGTATCGCTCTACGAGTGGCTCGGCTTCAGGGGGACCCACCGTTTCGACGCCATGGTGTGGGACGAAACCGAAGAAGGGCGTATCGGCCAATCCTGGAACTGACGGCGTGTGGGAAACCGCCCGGCGCTAGCTGACGGCGGCCTGGTTCGCGTGCTCGGCGGCTGCGGCGACCGCATGCAACCCCGCGGCTTCCACCGTTGACTCGACCATCGCATCCAGGCCCATGCACGAATTCAGCATCAGATGGTAGAGTCGGCGATCGTCCCACTCGCGCTGATGGAATCGCCGGATATACTCCGCGCGCCGCCGATCGGTGTCCTGAATCTGATTTTCGGCGTCTTTGGCGTGCTCCGGGAAGTGTTCCTCAACGTAGCGAATCTTGCGCGCCAGCGAGGCGTAGACAAAGACGTGAAATGCCCCCGACGACCTGGCCAGCGTACAGGCGGCGCCACGGCCCAGCACCACGCAGTTGCCGTTGGTGGCCTGCTCCTGCACGTAACCGCGCACGAACTCCATCATGCGAGCGCTGTCAAAGACGTCGGGATCCCCCGGGAGGCGCTCCAGTCCGCCGAGCCAGATGGCTTTGCCGAAGCGATAGAACCATGGGTCCACCCGCTCGTCGCAGCGCTTGACCAGATCGGGGGTGACGCCGGCCTTGCGCGCGACGTCCTCGATGAGACAGCTGTCGATCAATTTCCATCCCAGGCGGTGGGCCAGGTGATGCGCGTATTCCGCGCCCTGGCTGCCGTACTCCCGTTCCACCGTGATGACCTGAATCATGGCCTTGTTCTTCCCTTCGCGAGCCGATAGTGCAACTTTTTGCCAGGCTCCGTCAAGGGACTTGCCGTCCAGGCACATGCCTTCGGCGTTTCAACTCCGGCGACTACTCCCGCAACTCGACCACCGTGGCTCCGGCCCCGCCCTCGTTCTGCCCCGGCTCGGTCACCGATGCCACCTGAGGATGCTCCTTAAGCCAGGCGCGCAGAGTCCGCCGCAACACCCCCATCCCGGTTCCGTGAATGATTCGGATGCGTGGCAGCCCCGCCAGGAACGCGCGGTCGAGGAATTTTTCGACGTCATCGCGCGCCTCGTCAGCGGTCTTGCCGATCACGTTAATCTCGCTGGACGCCATCTCTGGCTCGGCAACCGAAACGCTGATGCCCCGCCGCCGCGCTGATTCGATGGGCGTCTGCTTGCGCCCGGTCGTCACCACCTCGGCGATGTCATCGCGCGCCACGCGCATCTTCATCGGCCCCACCGCCACCTCGAACGTCTTGTCGTCGATCTGCCGTTGCACCGTCCCCGTCCTGCCCAGGCTGCGTAGCCGCACCGTGTCGCCCTCGGCGACGTGACGCACAATGTGGGGCTGCGCATTGTGATCGCCCCGATCCGCGCCCGTATGCTGCGCGACCACCGCCGTATTGAAGCTCTCCGAAAATTCCCGCCGCAGCCGGGCGAGTCGCTGCTCAGCCTGCTTTGACAGCTTCTGCTGCGCCGCCCGGTCTTCGATTGCCCGCACCGTCTCCCGCATCTGAAATTCGAAGTTCTTGAGCAGCGATTGCAGCTGGCCTTCGAGGTCCTTGACCTTCGCCCGCCACTCCTTCATACCCTCGGCGTCGAGCCGCGCGCGCTCCTTCGCTAATTCCTGTTCGAGGCCGGCAACACGACCTCGCTCCTTGGTTAGAGCCGCGAGCTGCTCGTGAAGGCTGTCAAGGAAGCGAGCGATGTCCAGCGTCTGGGTGCTGAGCCGCGCCCGAGCAGCGTCGATAATCTCCGCGCTCAGCCCAATCCGCTGCGCGATGTTGATGCCTGCCGACTGCCCCGGCACGCCCTGCCGCAGCTCGTACGTCGGCGCCAGCGTCTTTTCATCGAAGCCCACCGCGGCGTTGACCGCCCCCGGCGTGTTTTCCGCGTACACCTTGAGCGAGGTCAGGTGGGTCGAGACAATCGACCAAGCGCCGGCCTTCAGAAAATGCTCAGCGACGGCCACGGCCAGCGCGGAGCCCTCTTCGGGATCGGTGGCCGAGCCCAGCTCGTCGAGCAGAACCAGCGACCGCGATGTGGCCAGCCCCGCAATGCGATTCAGATTCGTAACGTGCGCCGAGAACGTCGACAAATCCTGCTCGATCGACTGCGCGTCGCCAATGTCGGCGAGGAACGCATCGAAGACGGGCGTCACCGTCTCCTCCGCCGGAACCGGAACGCCCGCCTGCGCCATCATCGCCAGCAGCCCTGCGGTTTTCAGTGTTACCGTCTTGCCGCCGGTGTTTGGTCCGCTGATGATCAGCTGCCGGTCGCTGCCGGCAAGCTCCATGCTCACCGGAACAATGGTCTTCGACTCCGCGCGCAACCGCCGCTCCAGCAGCGGATGCCGCGCGTTCTTCAGCCGAAATTCCGGCGCGGCTTCTTCAGCAAACTTCGGCGCGAAGCAATCGTATTCCTGTGCGAACCGCGCCCGCGCCAGCAGCGTGTCCACTTCCGCCAGCACCGCGGCCCCGGTGAGAATCGGCCCAGCCAGCTGCGCGATCTGCCGCGTCATCTGCAGAAAAATGCGGTGAATCTCCTCCTGCTCATCTTCCAGCAGTCGCACCAGGTCGTTGTTCAGCTCAATCGTCTCCAGGGGCTCGACGTACACCGTCTGCCCGCTGGAGCTCGCTCCATGCACCACGCCCTGCACGCGGCGCTTCCACTCCGTCTTGACCGGAATCACAAAGCGCTCGCCGCGAATCGTGATCACTTCGTCCTGCACCGTGCCGCCCTCGGAATACCGCCGCAGCGCGGAGCGCAGACTCTCCTCAATCGCCCGCTGCTGCCGTTCCATCTCGCGCCGGATGCGCCGCAACTCGGGCGAAGCATCGTCGGCCAGCGTCCCATCCGGCAGAATCTTCTCGCGCATCGACTCCGTCAGGTGTCGCAGGCTCGTCGCCAGCAGCTCGTTCGACAGCGTAGTGAGCTCAGGCAGCCGGTCCTGCGTATTCTCTGGCGGAGTCCGCATCAGCTCCGTCCAGCCAGTGATCTCCTCAGCCAGCGCAATGATTGCCCGCAGCTCCTCCGATTCGAGCGCCACGCCCTCGATCCGCGCCTTCGCCAGCAAATCGGAAGGATCGAAAAGCGCCCGCAGCTGCGGCATCACGCCTGCCGCCACCAGTAACCGCATCTCCGCCACCAGCATTTGCTGCCGTCCCACCCACGCGCGGTCCGTCGACGGCGTCAGCGCGCCGATCCAGGCACGCCCCAGCGCCGACTGCGCATACCCGCCCACGAACCCGACAAACTTGTCCCACTCCAGCGGGGAACTGGCAGCGATGGGTCCAGGAATTTCCGGCAATAGCGGCATAGGTCTATTATCGAGGCTCCATCTGCAAGGGTTGCAAAAAACACTGGCAAAATAATCGCTTGAAAAGCCGTGGCTCGGGTACCATCCTTCCACCTATGGCTGCTGCTCGTCTTGCCGCCGCCCTTCTCGTCGCCCTTGCCACGGCCCTCACCGCGCAAAATACATCAACAAACCAGGTTGTGATTACGGTCATTGATACGTCTGGAGCACTTATTCCGGGTGCGCATGTTGGGATTGTCCGGTTGCCAGACGTCATCCCGAACGACGGCGACTGGCTCCACTACGCGTCTACAGCACCCGAGCAGGCGACGACCCAGACCGATGGTCACGGCGAAACAACCGTGGGTCTTGCGCCAGGGATCTACGCCATTTCAATCGCTGCTCCCGGATTCAAACGCTATTTCAAAAGAATAGAAATCCGAGATGAGTCGAACCAGTCCCTTCGGGCTACCCTGGCAATAGATAGCCGTCCGATCGGCCCCGTGGTTACTATGGAACCTGCGGTTACCCTGGAACTGGAGCCCACGTCTCTCAACGTCTTCATTCCTCTCGAACCGTTACTGACGGTCACTTCTGTCCACCGGGCGCGGCGGCGGTAGGAGCTCAAACTCGCCAAAGCGTCATGCCACACCGCCCTTTGGGGGTCCTTTGCCTGACAGATGATGCAGTACATGTATCATCTGTGATAGTGTGGATCTGAGTTGGGAAGAAGATCGAAGCTCCGGAAAATCACCGAGTACACAACTCGTTCTCGATGCGGCGGCGGCATCGCTGTATTGCGCGAATAAGTATGGGTGGGCACCACTTTATGTGCGATGAACGTCCTTAGGTTTTGTATCAGGGCACGANNGGGCTTTAGCCCCTGAGGGGCGTTTTCCTGGTTTTCGAATTGGTCAGTGAGATTCAAGGACACAAGCTATAGCGCGACGGCGAAGCGCTTTTTTCGCGAAGTCGAGGCGTGGAGGAAAAGGCAATGAAGAGCAAAATATTTGACGATGGCTTTGAGGGACATCGCCGCCGCTCGCTCAAGAGGATCGCGCGCATGGAAAAGGGCGAGCGCCCGGAGGCCGAAAAGGTCATCACCTTTGCCGATCCACTCGATATGCTGGCCTGTCTCTCGGCTCAGCGCGTCCGGCTTTGTCAGGCGGTGCGGCAAAAGCGTCTGAGCATCTCGGCGCTGGCTGCGGAGTTGGGCCGAAACCGTGGCGCAGTTACGCGTGATGTAAATCAGCTCAAAAAGCTCGGACTGGTACGGCTGCGTGAGCGGACCAACCCGGGTCATGGGATCGTGCAGATCGTGGAACCCGTTGCGGAGCGCATTGAAATGCGCATTGCGTTCTAACCCGGCTTGAGAATTGGCGCTTTTCGCAGTCCATCGCATGGGAGGAAGAGTCTGACCGTCACCCTCGAATCGATTCGTGCCGCGCAGCAGCGCATCGGCAGCCACATCTACCTGTCTCCCGCGCCCCACTCAGCGGAGCTTTCGGAGATCACCGGCCAACAGGTCTTCCTCAAGCTCGACAACCTGCAGCGCACCGGAGCCTTCAAGGAGCGCGGCGCGCTGAACAAAATCCTCACCCTCACCGACGACGAACGCCGCCAAGGGATCATCGCCGCCAGCGCCGGCAATCACGCTCAGGCCGTCGCCTTCCACGCCAGCCAGCGCGGTATTCGCGCTCGCATCGTCATGCCGCTGATGACACCGCTGGTCAAAGTCGCCGCGACCTCGAACTACGGTGCGGATGTCGTCCTCTGTGGTGCCGACTACGACGAGGCCTGCGCCGAGGCGATCCGCCAGAGCAGCGCCGACGGCCTCACCTTCCTGCACCCCTTTGACGACGACGAAGTCATCGCGGGGCAGGGAACCATCGGCCTCGAGCTGCTGGAGCAGGTCCCCGACCTCGAAGCCGTCGTCGTCCCCATCGGTGGCGGCGGACTCATCGGCGGCGTCGCCTGCGCTATCAAGGAGAGCCATCCGAAAACCCGCGTCATCGGCGTCCAAACCGAGCGCCTCCCCTCGATGCTGCGAGCCCGCGAAGCCGGCCACCCCGTCACTATCCCTGCCGAGGCCACCATCGCCGACGGCATCGCCGTCCGCCGTGCCGGCGACCGCACCCTCCCTCTGGTCACGAAATACGTCGACCAGCTCGTGACCGTCGACGAAGAAGAAATCGCCAGCGCCATCCTCGTCCTGCTCGAGCGCGAGAAAACCCTGGCGGAAGGCGCCGGAGCAGCCGCCCTCGCCGCCCTCCTCCAGAAAAAGACCGACCTCAACGGCCATCGCACCGCTGTTCTGGTTTGCGGCGGCAACATCGACGTCACCCTGCTCTCGAAAATCATCGAGCGCGGCCTGGTCAAGGACGGACGCCGCACCCGGGTCCGTATCCATCTCACGGACCGCCCCGGCGCCCTGCACCAGCTCACGAAGATCATCGCCGACCTCCGCGCCAACATCGTGCAAACGGCCCACGACCGCGCCTACTACGGCGTCAGCCTCGGCGACACGGTCATCGACTTCACCCTCGAAACCCGCGGAGCCACTCACATCGAAGAGATCCGCGCAGCCCTCACCGAGGCAGGCTATCGCCACGAAAGGATCGAGTAAGCAGGGTACAGGGTGCAGGGTACAGGGTACAGGGTTCAGCGAACAGGGTGCAGTGCGACGGAGCAGAGGTACAGGGGTAACAACTCGGTCAGACTTAATCAACCAGTACGACTCTTCTCTGTGATCCAATCGCGGTCGAGGCTCAGTCCTCAGGAGGTCTTCGGATGGCGGCAAAGTCTTTCCGGGAACTGGTTGCCTGGCAGCGCGCAATTGAACTAACGACCGCTCTCTACAGGCTGACGCAACAGTTTCCCCGCGAGGAGATCTACGGCTTGACGAGCCAATTGCGCCGGGCTGGAGTTTCCGCCGCCAGCAACATCGCCGAAGGCTATGGACGAAGAACCAGAGGTGAATACCGCAGCTTTCTGGGAATCGCGCGTGGCTCGACCCTCGAGATTCAAACACAACTTGTCATCGCGCGGGGATTGGGCTTCGGTGATGAGCGCGAGATTGCACGGGCTGAGGAACTCGCTGAAGAGACGAGCAAGTTGCTCTGGGTAATCGCGCAGAGGCTTTGAAGTCTGCACCCGCACCCTGCACCCTGCACCCCGCACCCTGTACCCTGCACGCTGNNCTCTGGTACCCCAACTTCCGCCTCGAAGCCCTGCCCGCCGCGCTGGAGAAGGTCATGGAGCAGTTCGCCGCCGTCGGCGGTTCGGCCCGTGTCTCCGCCGCCACCGTCTACCCGATCTCCTGGAACGAAACCCCGACCTGGCAGCGTGTGTATCGAAACGAGACAGACGACGAAGAGTCGAGCCCCCGCGCCGTCATCGCCGCCGCCATGGAGAACGCCCACGAAGACTACGCCTGGGAGTTCGAGCTGATCTGGGAGCTGTGGGTTCCGGAGCAAGCCGCCGGCTTCGACACCATGTGGCGCCACGAGCCCCGCGCCGTCAGCGTGGTCGGTTTCGGGCCGGCATTCGACGAAGGCGCCTATGAAACCAACGGCCACATCCGCGTCGATTTCGGCCTCGATACCCCCTTTCTCTACGAAGACATGGACCTGGACGAGGACGCCGTGGTGCGGGTCAAGGAGAACGTGGCGCGCCTGGTCGACTTCACCAACCGCATCCAGAAGAATGGCGGCATTTCCACCCGCCTGTTGTGGTCGGAGTCCGGCGAAAGCCTGGCCCGAAAGCTGATCGAGNNACCCTGTACCCTGTACCCTGCAACCTGCACCCTGCACCCTGTACCCTGCACCCTGCTTTGCCAAATATTCCCCGGACACCCCTCACCGAAAAGGCGCATACTAACGTCTAAGAGCAGCAGGGTTCCGTCTGCCCCTGCAGGAGGGTCTGCCCATGACCACCCCAAAAATCACCCTCAACCTGTTGGTTTGCGCCACTCTGGCCCTCGCGGGTGCCTCGCTGTACGCGCAAAGCTCGACCGGTCCCAGCACCCCCTCCAGCGGTACCCCGCAGCAGACCAGCCCAGCGCCGTCGACCCCGGCGCCAACGGCGCAGCAGACCCCCGACGCCTCCGCCAGCACCCCCCAAAGCAACACGCAGTCCACCCAGGATTGCCAGGGTCCGGTCCTGCACCGCGCTCCAGACAAGGGCGGCGACATTTGCTCCACCCCGACCGCGTCCCCGGTCCCCAGTTCGACGGATGAAGACAGCACCCCGGTCGTCCCCGGCAAGAACGGCCAGACCGATCCCAACGTCAACCCCTTCCCCCAGGCGCAGCCGGATAAAGATGGCAATATGCCCGGCGTCAAAAGCGGCACCATCGACGACGTCAACGCCGTCGGAACCCGCAGCATCGGCGCACGCGGTATGGGCAACTGGTACTCGACCGAGTCGGAAATCAAGATGGGCAAGCAGTATGCCGACGAGGTCGAGAAAAGCACCAAGTTCATCACCGACCCCGTCGTGGTCGAGTACGTGAATCGCATCGGGCAAAACATCGTCAAGAATTCCGACTGCAAGGTGCCCTTCACCATCAAGGTCATCGATACCGATGAGATCAACGCCATGGCGCTGCCCGGCGGCTTCTTCTACGTCAACTCCGGCCTCATCCTGGCCGCTGACGAGGAAGCGGAGCTGGCCGGCGTGATGGCCCACGAGACCGCCCACGTCTGCGCCCACCACGCGGCCCGCGAGATGACCCGCGCCAACTATGCGCAAATCGGAATGGTGCCGCTCATCATGATGACCGGCTACAGCTGGACCGGCTACGGCATCTACGAAGCCACCCAGCTGCTCATCCCCATCACCTTCCTCGAGTTCTCCCGTGAGTTCGAAGCGCAGGCCGACTACCTGGGCGTGCAGTACATGTATCGGGCGGGCTACGATCCCCAGGCGTTCGTGACCTTCTTTGAGAAAATCCAAAACCTGGAAAAGCAGAAGCCCGGCGCGGTAGCCAAGGTCTTTGAGAATCACCCGCAGACCCCCGATCGCATCGAGCACACCGAAGAAGAAATCGCCAAGATCCTTCCCCCAAAGGATGAGTATCTGGTCACGACATCGGAATTCAACGATGTGAAGGCCCGGCTGGCTCGCATTGAGAACAAGCGGCGGATCATCGACAACAAGAAGGGCAAGCCGACCCTCCGTCGCGCCAGCACGTCTCCTGACACCACCGACACCACCAACACCGGCGATCAGCCAACCCTGCATCGCCGCGACGACAGCGGCAGCGGCAGTGGCAGCGGCAGTGGCAGCGGTACCCAACAACAACAGCAATAGCAACCAGAGCGGCCTTCGTTCCGAGCAGTTTCCACGGGCTTCGTCTTCTGACGAGGCCCGTTTGCATTGGCGGCATTGAAAATTCTAATCACTTGACAGCATTGCTCTCATATGAGAAGTTGAGCAATGTGAGCATTGTCCTGGGAGGACGAACCCAATGACCATGATTGCGACGGAAACCGAAAAGAAGTTCCTCGCGGCCGATCGAGTATGGATCGCAGCGGCCCTTCTGCACAGGGAAAACCCTCTTCGGGAAGACTTCAGCGAGTCTGAGATCATCGCTCGTGGCCGCCGTGAGGGATTTGTCGAAGAGAAGTCCAACGTCTTTTCCGTTCATGCCAACCAGCACTGCGTCTCAAACCGGCGACCCAATCCTGCAAATCACAGGATGCTCTTTGAAACGGGGAAAGGAAGGCGGCGCTTGTATCGGGAAGGGGACACCTGCTTTCCTGGAAGGATCGGAAAAACCACACCCCGTCCCGACGACATACCTTCCAGGTATCATCCGTTGCTCGCCTGGTACCGGAAATGGAGCCAAACCTCCTCTTCCCGAGGGCATGCTGCTCCTGCGCCCGATCCGCTGCTCGCGCTCAGGGGGTCCGGCCGCCTGCTATGGAAGGATGAACACGCCGACCAGTATGTCCGGAACTTGCGCGAGGGCTGGCAATGAGCCGAGTCTTCTGGGACACGAATCTTTTCGTTTACCTCTTCGAAGACTATGGAAGGGACTCCGAGAAAGTAGTGGCCCTCCGGCGCAAAATGCTCGAGCGGAACGATGAGCTTGTCACCTCGGCGATGACCATTGGCGAAATTCTGGTCAAGCCAACCAGTGTCTCCGATGACGAACTCTGTCGAAACTATGAAGACGCAATCCGCGCCACGGCTATCGTCGTTAATTTCGACGTTGCCGTTGCCCGGATATATGCAAAGCTCAGGGCACAACGGAAGCCGCGCAAAATCGCACCGCCGGACGCCATTCAGCTGGCATGTGCTGCGACTGCGGGAGTTGACCTCTTCCTCACCAACGACATCAATCTGCACGGACTCCATGTGGATGGAATTCACTTCATTACATCTGTGGACCGCGCGCCGCTCTAGCGCACTCCCCCAACCGGCCATCAGCTACCGGCCACCAGCTACCAGCCACCAGCCACCAGCGGCTTTCGGCTGGCAGCCCGCAGCCTGTCACCTGGGGCATGCTCCCTGCGTTCTGCGTCCTGTTTTCCTGCGGCCAGCGCCCGCACTCTGCGGCCTGTACCCTGTAACCTGTACCCTGTACCCTGTAACCTGTACCCTGATCCCGATGAAGAAGATCCTGATGTGGACGGTGTTGATCGTCGGCACGCTGTTCATCACCAAATATGCCAACGATGTGGCCCAGGACACCCGGCCGCACGGCGCAACCTTTCGCATGACCCGGCAGAGAGTGGTCACCTGCGGCAGCGGAGAGATCACGCTCGCCGGACCCGAGGGTCCGACCACGCTCAAAACCGACGGCAGCTGGCCCTCCTGCAATACCTTCGAATCCGGCCAGTATTACGACCTGTGGCTGGCGCGCGGCGGCACTACCGGATTCATCACCATGGAGAAATCTCCCTGGTGGCGCACCGCCATGTAACGGTCCGATCGCGGTGCCATGCCAAAACCGGGCTGGAGCGGGCCACCTGCGGGCGCTCTGCGGATTCCTTCCCACAAAGCCGACTTTTCAGTACCCATCGAGCGATCAAGCCCAGGGCGTGTTCCCAACGCTTCTATTTCGAATGGTCGCGCAGGCCGCTGCCATGGAACCCACCCGCCCTCCATCCTCCGAATCAGAGGGAGCCTCAGCCGAGCGTTCGATCTTTTCCAAATCACCAAATCACGAATTGCTCTTAGTGACGGAACAGTGCCGTTGGAATTTGCGCTACACTTATCGCTGCTAATTCATGTGAAATCAATGGGCGGGAAAGCTCATGAGCAGTTTGCAACTTGACCTTTCGGTAGACACACTGAACGGAATTCGGGATGGTCATTACAGCCTACTCCTGGGCGCCGGCGCATCTTGGGGTGCCCGCTCACGTAATGGGCAAGAACTGCCCATTGGCTCAGAATTTGCAGAAGAATTGATTTCAGGTCTCAGCCTCAACGTAAAGCAGGGCACGCCACTGTCGTACGTGTGGGACGCTGCAGTCCGGAAGCTCGGGTCAGAGGAGGCTGTCCGTGAAAACTATTGTGTTCCCCGCTTCCTGAACTGCCAACCTGCGCAGTACCATTGCAAGATTCCGACCTTTGCTTGGAAGCGGATTTATACATTTAACATTGATGATGTAATTCCCCGGGCTTATGAGTTGGCACAATTCCCCCTTCAACACCCGGCAGCTATCCATTTTGATGCCGACTATCTTGAGGCTGACCAGCTAACAGATGAATGCCAGGTTGTCTGCCTGCATGGCTCTGAGCTCTTTCCGGATCGCCCCATTGTATTCGGTCCCCCAGCTTATGCTGCTGCGGTGACTCGACAACATACATGGTGGCATGTCTTCGCTTCGAGTTTTGTCTGTGAATCGTATATCGTACTTGGTGCCTCTCTCCAGGAACCAGATTTTGAGGCCTATTTGGCGTGGAAACGTCGACCACAGATGCCTCTTGCCGCACAGAGCCTCTTTGTGTCACCGACAATAGATGATGCGGTCCGAGCTATCTGCGAGCGTTTAGGGCTGATCCCGATTGAGATGTCTGGTGAAGAATTTCTGACGCAACTCGATCTGTTGGTCAAGAAGCGTCAAATGATAAGTATGATGAGGGCCCAATCAGTACATGGATTGTCGCTCTTGGATAAGGTTAAGGCAACACAGTCGCTTGCCACCATTGCTCGGCACTTTGTTGTTGTCAACGACGTCGATAACTTACCATTAAGTCATCGACCACCGGAACGCTTTTACGAGGGTTACAGCCCGTCGTGGGATGATTTCCAAGAATTACGGGACGTACAACTAGCCTCGTCGCGAACGATCACTGAAAAAGCCCGCCAATTCCTTGCAGCCACCTCAGCGAAATCAATTCACATACATTGCATAGAAGGCACCGCTGGGGAAGGAAAGACAACTCTCCTGATGAGGGCGGCAACAGGGCTCGCAGAGAAAAAGATCGACACATTATTCTTTCTCGGCCAGAACCGCCTTCCCGTAGCAGTACTTCTTGAAATCGCAAAGTCCTTACCAGAGGCGTCCGGGTATGCTCTTGTGATTGACGATGTAGATACGCACGCAATCCAAGTTCGTCAGTTCATCGAGAATTATCCAAGCGGGGCCGGCCGCTGTTTCTTGCTTTGTGCTGTGCGCTCTGGGAGAAAAAGCGCCGTCGAACAGAATCTGTACGGGATCGCCAATCTGGAATTCGATAAGGTACCCGTGCTGACTTTGCCTGAAGCTTCAGATCTGGCTATCAAACTGCGAGCGCATTCCAAGCTTGGTCGCTATGCCGGACTCACCGAGGTGCAACTCGCAACGATGTTTACTTCGACCGGGGCATCTGGCTGGGCTGGGCAAATACTCACGATACTCCTCCAGGTCGTGCCGGGAGAGACCCTTCACGAGAGGCTCCAGAGCGAATGGAGCTCTCTCGCCAATGGCGACACCAAGGCATTGTATGGGGCAATCTGCATTGCTGCCGCCTGCGGAACTCCGGTTCGCTTAGGCGCTGCCTACCGAGCGATCTCTGACACGACCGAGAAACGAACTGTTATCTCGGAGCTGGAGTCCGGTACTTTGCGGGGGCTGGTGGAGGTCTATCAATATGAATTCGTTCGTCCTCGACATCGCGTGATCGGCGAGCAAATGTTGCAGCACTGCATGACCCTTGATGAAATCTTTAACATTTCTCGTCAACTTACTCTAGCACTTGCACCCTATGTTAACCGTCAAACAATAATGGCTCGCACGCCAGAAACGCGACTCGCGCGTTCGCTGATGGATTCAGACGGCTGTTTAGTTCCTGCATTGAAGGATCGAGCCCTAGAATGGTTCGCACAGCTTGAGTCCGAGTGGGGATGGAACAGTCGTTACTGGGAGCAGCGAGCCCTAGCGGCGCTGAAGGCTTGGCAATTCTCTCGCGCCCGCGACTTTTCAGAACAGGCAGTTGGGATTGAAGACCACCCAATGCCATTGACCACATGCGCCCTTATTAAGTTGGCTTCTGTGGAGCACGACGATCAGCTAAAGAGATCTGATTGCGAAGACCTATTTGAAAATGCCGTGCGACTTCTTGACGAAGCAATCCGAAAATCCACCCGCAGACATTTTATTAGCTTCCATTCGTATCATGTTCTTTTCGTTCATGCAGTACGTGTAGCCCGCAAGCTGTATGGCGTGCTACCTGCTTCGTTGCGCGATATTCTTGAGATGCATGGGGCCTCTGCGGAGCGTCTGTTTGAGCGCGACCCTCATATAATCAGTGATGTCATTGCATTGAAGCGCGACGAATATTTAGTTTGGAGATAGTGGTCGTTAACTTGACAGCCAATAGATGGCCTCGCACCCAGCGGTTTCGAGACGCGTGCGATCGGGCTCGGCAGGCCCTAGTTTTTGTGCGGTCAGAGGCGGACTGATCGATGACCTTCCGGAACGCAAGAGGAGACTTCCGGTTTTCCAGATGCCGCAGAGGGCTGGGCCGACGGCCCTCTGGTTGCCGCTATTTGGGACGCCCTGACACGCCAGCGCGCCCGCCCCACGGACTAGTACCCATAAACGGGCTTCACATGGCCGATGCCCGGAACCCGCCGATGGTTCTCAATGAGCCTGCCCAACCGGACGAACCGGGTTTATTTCGGCCCGCTCCCACACCAGGAGCCGCTTCAGGACGGGTGGCCCATTCAAGCCTTCCTTTGGCTTGAGTGGGAGGCACACGGACCCTTTTGAGCCCAAAACCCGGTTTCCGCTTTTCTTGTCAAGTTTCCACCACTTACCCAAAGTAACTTATGCTGATTCCGCGCCACTTACACCCAATCATTTTTGGCCGGTTTATTCTCTCCATGTGATATTCTGAACTTATAGAGTAAAGAAAGAAAAAGGCTCAGCCACCGCGGCTGGGCCTTTTGTCTTGTTCCCAGCGCGGTTCACACTTCACGCTTCGAAACTCTCCGCAGGTTGCCAGCTGCAGGCTGCGGGCTGCAGGCTACAGGCTACAGGCTACAGGCTTTGGAATGTTATTCGTTGACGACTTCCATTTTGTTTTCAAATAGAAAGACGGGACTCGCCGGCGGGGCGCATCGCAGCAATAAGAAACCACAATGGATACCCGCAACCAATTAAAGAATCAAATACGTGCGCGCCACCGCGAAAACCGCGCCCCCGTGGAATCAAATACATGCACCACATCAGCCCCCGAACCCCCAGGGGGGAGGGGGGGATCCCACACAGTACTTTGGTCCCCCTCCGATCCAGCTGCCTCCTGAGACCAGCGCAGGATGCGTACCAGGCTCCCGCAGTCTATAAGGGAAGAGCACTGATTTTTACGACAGGCTCGGGGGGATACGATGCAACATCGCACGCTGGGACGAACCGGCTTTTCCGTCACCGACATTGGTTGTGGCCTCTGGGGCATGAGCGGCTGGAGCGGTTCCGACGATGAAGCATCGCTCGGCGCCCTCCAACTGGCCGTCGATCTCGGCTGCAACTTCTTCGACACCGCCTGGGCTTACGGAGAAGGGAAGAGCGACGGCTTCCTGGGGAAAACCTTAGCCGCCAATCCAGGGAAGCGCCTCTACTCCGCCTCCAAGATCCCTCCGAAGAACGGCCGCTGGCCGGCGCTACCCACCTACGACTACAACGACGTTTTCCCCGCCGATCACGTCTTCGCCCATGCCGATAGGATCCGCCACGCCCTCGGCGTCGACACCATCGACCTGCTGCAATTCCACGTCTGGGACGATAGCTGGACCGACCGCCCCGAGTTTCGCAACGCCGTCGAAAAGCTCAAGCACGACAAGATCATCCACGCCTTCGGGCTGAGCCTGAATCGCTGGCAGCCCGCCAACGGGATCCGCGCCATCCGCACCGGCCTCATCGATGCCGTGCAGGTCATCTACAACGTTTTCGACCAGAATCCCGAAGACGAGCTATTCCCGGTTTGCCAGGAGCACAATATCGGCGTCATCGCCCGCGTCCCTCTCGACGAGGGCTCGCTCGGCGGCAAAATGACCCGCGACACCACCTTCCCCGACGGCGACTGGCGCAAAGGCTACTTCAATCCGAAGAACCTCAACGCGACCCTCGACCGCGTCGACCGCCTGCGCGAAGACCTTCCCTCCGGCATGACGCTGCCCGAGCTGGCGATCCGATTCATCCTTTCCAATCCCGTTGTCAGCACCATCATCGTCGGCATGCGCAAGGAAGAACACGTCCGCGGCAACCTTGCCCTCAGCCCTGCTGGAGGCCTCGACGCTGGGGTGATCCAGAAGATGCGCAAGCACCGCTGGGAGCGCAGTCCCGCCCCGTGGTCGGACTAGATTCCCTTCTGCCTGTCCGAGAACCAGCGCACCAATCCGACCCCAAAAGGAAGGCCTTACCAAAGGGGATCAGCCCTCAGCCTTCGTGATCGCCATCACTGAGCGAACAGCGGGAAGACTCTATCCTGGAACGTTCCTCGGTACGGATCCGGAGTTCGCACCCCGGCCGCGAGGAGGAACGGACGGGAGACATTATGAGTCTGGGAACAATGGCGGCATCGGGACTGATCGCAGCGGTGGTGGTGATTGTGTTGGCGATCACGCTGATCAACAAGTACGCGCACTAGGGGGCACGGCGGCTAGGACTGGCTAAGGTTGCAATTAAAAGAAGTCCCCTAAGTTATTGAAACGTTGATGGAAAACCATGGGGCATGCAGCGCGGCGGATCCCTTTCTGGCAGCGCTGCGGCTTCCGTCGGTCACCGTCGCGGCGGATGTACCAACTCCACAATCTGCATATCCGGCTCGCCCCATGCCGACGCGCCAGTGTGCGTCAGCTGGTGGGTCGCATCATCCCAGTGCAGACGGGTCAGCTGGAAGTCACCCTTTTCGTAGGCGTAGGTCCGGCCGTCGTCCTGATACAGGGCAAAATCGGCGTTGGCGCCTGGCCAAACCTGCACCTTCGTAATGCTCTGTTTCTCGCTCGTGTTCTCGACCGCGCTGCCCAGCGGAATGATCGACCCCGCCCGCACAAACAGCGGCAGCTTATCGATCGGCGCGTCGACCGTCACCGTCTGCCCGCCGTGGAAATGCTCGTGGGTCCAGTAGTTGTACCAGTCCGCGCCCGCCGGCAGATACACCTGTTTCGTGGTCGCGCCCTGGTCGGTCACCGGACCCACCAGGAACGCCGGACCAAACATGTACTCGTCGCCAACGTCGGCGACTTTGGGATCGCCGGGGAAGTCCATGAACAGCGCTCGCATGAACGGCGCGCCTGTCTGGTGCGTGAAATAGCCCAGCGAATAGATGTACGGCATCAGCTCGTAGCGCAGCTTCAGATACTGCTCCAGAATCGGCTCGGCCTGCTTGCCATACGACCAGACCTCGTTGTGCTTGCGGCTGCCGTGGGTGCGCATGATGGGCAGGAAGGTCGCGTACTCAAACCAGCGCGTGTAGAGCTCCGGATAATCGTCGTACCCTCCGACGTTGTCCCGCGCGTCGGAGGGATCGAGCAGCGGCGGATGCTCCGGGTGATGCACCGCCGGCAGATACTGCCAGCCGCCGGTGTCGTTGCTCCAGTAATTCAACCCTGACGCCGCCACGTCGAGCCCCGTCGGAATCTGCCGCTTCAGCGTGTCCCACGTCGGGAAAATATCCGACGACCAAACGATGGCGCTGTTGTGTTGCACGCCGAGATATCCGTCGCGGGAAAGGATCAGCGCGCGGTGATCGGTGTCCTTGCGGAATCCGTTATAGAGCGCGGCGGTGTGAAACAGCGGATAAACGTTGAAGTATTCCGTGCCCGGCCCAATGAAGTAGTAGCTGCCGTTCGGCGGCAGATCGGGCTCGGTCTCGTCGGCCCAGATCGCGTCGAATCCCTTGCTCAGGATGTTGTCGCGAATCGTGTCCCAGTACCACTTCGCCGCATCGGGATTCGTCGTGTCGATGTCGGAGCCGGCGTGATCGTAAGGCATGCCGTTGGTCGGCGTGCCGTCGGAAAGATGCTCGAGCCACCCCTTTTCGGCCAGTTCGGCGTAGAAGCGATCCGTGGGCACAAAGCGCGGCCAGACGCTGATCATCGTCTGAATGCCCATCTGGTGCAGCTTGTCGTTCATGGCCTTCGGATCGGGCCAGGAGCGCGCATCGAAGTCCATCTGTCCCATGTTGGTGTAGTAGAACCAGTCGACCACGATCGTATCCAGCGGCAGATGCCGTTCGCGGTATCCGTCGGCCACCGCGAGAACCTCGGCCTGGGTCGAGTAGCGCTGTTTGCACTGGATGTATCCGTAGGCCGACTTGGGCAGCATCGGCGTGTCGCCGGTCAGCAGCCGATACCCGGAATAGAGCTCATCGGTAGTGTTGCCGGCGATGACGAAGAAGGAGACCCGATCGCCGACTTCGGAGACCCACCGCGTCTGCTCGTTGAAGCCGGCCTCGATGGTCGTCTTCGAGGAATTGTCCCAGAGAATCGCATAGCCCTTGTTGGTGACCAGGAACGGCACGCAGAAGCTGGGCGCGGCTGGCGCGTTGTAGTCGTTCCAGCAATGGATCGGACGGCCGCGATGGTCGAGGAAGCCCTCCTGGTTCTCCCCCAACCCGTAGTAGTGCTCATCGTCGGGCGAATGGAAGCTGGCCCCCACCTGGAAATACGCGGCGTCCGCCGGGCGTGAGTCGAAGTGGTCGTAGGCGATGGAGGGCTGCACATCGGCGAGCACCTGCGCGTTGCCGTCTTTGTGATTCGGCACGCTCATCGACCAGCCATTGAGGCTGACCAGCGGTTTGCCATCGGCGCCGGTCACCGTGAGCGGGATCCACGGCGTTGACCCAAAGAAATACTGGCATGTGTCGCAGGAGTATTTCGTGCTCTTCGGATCGTAGTGCGGCACCGGCATCTCCACCGTCATGCGATCCGAGCGATACGTGTCCGTCTTGTCGGTGTGCTCGTAGGTCCAGCCGGATTCCGACGGCTCGGCCGTGATGCCGTAACCAGGAGGCGCGAGGGCGCGATCCTTTTTGAGGCTCATCGTGATGCGCACCACGTTCGGCGCATACGGTTCCAGCGTGACGGTGGCGTCCCGGCGCTCCAGAACGATCTGTTTTTGAGCAACAGCGCTGCCGGCAGCGAGCAGCGAGAGAAGAGTAACGCCTGCCGCAACGAACGTTCGAGTCATGGCCACCAGGATCTTTCAGTTTTTTCGGGAATCGATCGCACCCGGCAGTGTACCGCCGCCGGGATGGCGTGTACAGAAACCGATCACCGGAAGTGCGGTCCGTCATCATTGGCTGTTCTGCAATCGGTCATCGATCCCTCTTTTCACGTCCCCGAAACGGTCGCCGATCAGGAAGGCAAGTCCCACCTGGCAGGGCGTGCCGAGCCAGGCTGCAGTGACGGCGGAGTTCGACTTTCCGGCCGCTCGCAGGACGACCGACAAGGAGAAATCTCAGTGCTTGAAACTCTTCTCACCACCAGAACCAACCGGCGCGCCTGGCGCGGTTCGGTCGTCTTCCTCGCAATCCTCCTCCTGGCCGCTGCCGCCAACGCGACCGAAAACGGAGGCAGTGTCTATCCAGTAGGCGTGGAAACCGTGAAGCCCGGCCTGACGCCGCCGCCCAACGGATCGGTGATCTTCGAGTTCACCGCTTTCTACTCGGCCAACCAGATGAACAATTCCTCGGGCCTCAGCGCCGCTCCGGAATTCAAGCTGCGGGTTCTGGCCAACGCGTTCAAAGTCGTGCACAACTGGAACGTCCCCGTTTTCGGCGGCAGGCTGAACAGCAACCTCGCCGTTCCTGTTCTTTACGAGGAACTCCACGTTGCCCCCGGCAATTTCAGCAGCACCGGCCTCAGCAACGTCGATCTCAGCCCCTTTCAGGTGGGGTATAACACGGGTTCGTGGCACTGGTATTACGAGGGAGACGTCATCTTTCCCGGCGGCTCGTATGCGAAGAGCGACATTCTGAACATCGGCCAGCACAACTACGCCGTCGCCCCGGTCGGCGGGTTCACGTTTCTTCCCCATCGGGGAGCATGGGAAGCCAGCTCCAAGTTCCTGTACATCGTCAACTTCCGCGATCCGGCGACCAGCTATCACGGCGGCAACGAATTCATCTGGGAATACGCCGGGATGCGGGAAGTCAGCCACCGGCTGGCTCTGGGCATCAACGGATACCTGTACGACCAGACCACCAACGATTTCCAGCACGGCGTCGTGGTCGGGGACGGCAACCGCGGTCGCGATCTCGCCGTTGGACCTGAGGTTTTCATTCCCTTCGGACACCACTCGGCCCTGGCGCTGAAATACGAACGCGATACTCTGGTCGAAAACAAACCGCAGGGGCAGGCCTTCTGGTTCCAGATGGGCCTTCCGCTGAGCCTCGAAAGAGGGCGGCAGCTCATTTCGAGCCTTGACCGGCGGAATCGGCCCACCGGAGAGTAAGTCATGAAAAGGCTCAGCCTCAGGATGAAGCTGGCGGTTGGATTCGGGGCGCCCTTGCTGGTCCTCGTGATCGTCGCTGCCGTCAGCTACTCCTCCATCATTACTCTGGCTGCTTTGTCCGCGGATGTCGTCGACAAGACGCATTCCGTTGCGGTTATGCATGACATCGAAGCCCGGATGAACGATCAGAAGGCTGAATCGCGCGGGTTCCTCCTGGATAACAGCAGGCAGGAGGAACTCGAGCGGTACGCCAGCAATACCCAGCTGCTGGCGGATGACTTCGCTACCCTGGGCCTGGCCGTCCATACGGAAAAGGGAAAGCAGGTCCTTTCCCAGATTCATGGCAGCTGGGATGGCTACCGGTCGAGGATGGACAAGGTCATCGAGTTAGGGCGTGCCGGCAACGCCAAAGAGGCCGTAGCCCTGCTCTATGATTCCCAGACCGTAGCTCTGCGTAACCAAACGGCGAATTCCCTGAAGGCCCTGGCTGCCCGGGGAGACGAGTTGGGAGCGGTGGCTCGTCAAAAACAACAGACCACCGAGACCCGCGTGAAGATCGAACTGGTGATCCTCGCCTTCCTCGGTCTGGGGGTTGCCTTTGCCATGGCCCGCTATATCGCCCGCAACATCGTGGGACGCGTTGCCCAAATGGTCGCCACCATCCAGGCCATCGCCGAGAACGACCTCTCCCTGGACGATATGGTGGTCAGAAACAGGGATGAGATCGGACGATGCGGAACCCTGCTCAATGGCATGAAGAACAGCCTTCGCCAAACCATCCAGTCCGTCGCGCAGAACGCGGAGCTCGTGGCCAGCGCGGCCGTGGAGCTTTCGGCTTCCTCCCAGCAGCTTCTCGATAATGCCGGCGCTCAAAAAGATCAGAGCCACCAGATCGCCACCACCATGCAGGAGATGTCAGCGGCCATCGCCGAGGTCAGCGCCAGTGCCGCTCGCGCCGAGCAAGGCGCTGTCGAGGCCCGCGGGCAGGCGCATCAGGGCGGACAGACGGTGGAACAGACCGTCTCCGCGATGCAGAGTCTCACCCAGGCCAGCCGCGCCACCAGCGAGCAGATCGAGGGGCTGGCCCGCAGCTCCAGCGAGATCGGCAAGGTCATCTCCGTCATCAGCGAAATTGCCGAGCAGACCAACCTGCTGGCCCTCAACGCCGCCATCGAAGCGGCGCGCGCCGGCGAGCAGGGTCGCGGCTTTGCCGTGGTCGCCGGTGAGGTGCGCCGGCTTGCGGAGCGAACCGGCCAGGCCACCCGCGAGGTGGGTGGACTGATCGCCAACATCCAGGCCGATGCGAAGAAGGCCGTCGAGTCCATCCGGACCGAGATCGTGCACGTGAACGAAAGCGCGGAGAGCGCCTCCCGCGCCGGCTCCTCCATCAACGGTATCATTCAGGCTTCCGACAATGTCAAGGACATGATCGGCCAGATCGCCACCGCTTCCACCGAACAAACCTCTGCCATCGAGGAAGTCAGCCGGACCATGGCGCAAACGGTGCGCGTCATCGATCTCTCGGACGCCGGAACGCGGGACGTCGCGAAGGCCAGCTCCGACCTCTCCCGCCTGGCGGTGGATTTGCAGAATCTTGTCTCCCGGTTCCGGCTCGAACGGCAGAACCCACGCGGCGAAGCGGCTCACTCCACCCTGACTTCTCTCCAGTTCAGCAAATCGACACCCTGAGACCGGGCAACGCTCCGATTGACCGTCCCGCAACACGATTTGTATGATCAGAACTGCTTCTCTCCCAGGCGGCGTAGCTCAGCTGGTTAGAGCGTGGGATTCATAACCCCAAGGTCGATGGTTCGATCCCATCCGCCGCCACCAATTTAAGCGTCCTGTTTACAATAGCTTACAGAACTGTTTACAATGGCGTCCTCCACACGTACTCGGGAGGACGCCATGCTCAGCCTTTATCGCCGTCATCGGGCCACCTGCAAATACAGTGCGCGTCGCGCGAAATGCTCGTGTCCCATCTGGGTACAGGGGGTTTTGCGGGGCGAAAAGGTCCGACAGTCGCTCGATCTCACGAATTGGGAGGCTGCGAACAAAGCCATCCGGGATTGGGAAGTTCAGGGAAAGGACAACGTCGTTTCTCTCACTGCGGCGTACGACCGGCTCATTTCCCAGTACGAGGTGAGCGGCGCGGCCGAAGCCACGATAGGGAAGCACAAGCTTTTGAAGCGTGAGCTCGTGGAATTCCTCGGCGACGTTCCCGTCTATACGGTGAGCGTTGATGATCTCTCGCGGTTCCGGGAGTCATGGAAATTGTCGAACATTTCCGCCCGGACGAAGATCGAGCGCCTCCGGTCATTCTTCAAGTTCTGCGTGGAGCGGGACTGGATCACGAAAAATCCCGCGAAGGTCCTGAAGCTCCCGAAGGAACTGTCTGTCGATCGCAAGCCTTATGAGGCAGGCGAGCTGAAGAAAATCGACGAGGCGATCGGGAAATTCCCGGCGTGGGGGATCTACGGGGAAGGGAATCGGGACAGGGTGAGAGCCTTCGTCGCGGTCCTCCGGTGGACCGGGCTGCGCATCGGTGATGCCGTCCGGCTCGACCGGAAGAAAGTTCTGGGAGGGAAGATCACGCTGCGGACGACAAAGAACGGGAAACTCGTGAGGATCCCGATGCATCCCGACGTGGAAGCGGCGCTCGAAAAAATGAACGGCAACGGCGAGTATTTTTTCTGGTCCGGGGAAGGGAAGATCAAGTCGGGCATTTCGGACTGGCAGCGGACCCTCGCGCGCCTTGGGAAGGTGGCGAAGATCCATATCCACGCGCATCGCTGGCGCCACACGTTGGCCACGAGCCTTCTGTCGAAAGGGGTTTCAGTCTCGGAGGTCGCGGCGATTTTGGGAAATTCCCCGCGGATCGTCGAAAAGCATTACAGCCAGTGGATCGCGAGCCGGCAGGAATCACTGAATCAGGCCGTGAAGGCTACGTGGCGCTGAAAATAAACCATATCCCACAAAAGTTGCATTCTCCTGACTGCAGTAATCGCTAGAATCGGCGTCCTGCCCACAATAACGTTCTGAAGGTGCAACTATGCGAGGATGGGCGTTCTACGATCTCGAATGCCGCAATTGCGGCAGCAAGGGACTGCTCGGTGTATGGGCGGAAACACACATAGGCGATGAGGTTTGGAATGCGGAATGGAACGGTTTCTTCGGAATTGTCGATCCCAAGACCGGCCCTGACCCGGAAACCGTGCAATGCGCTGCGTGCTTTAGCGCCGAAGTGAATACGGTAGCGCGCGACGAAGCAGTAAGAGCCGACCAAACGATGCAACCGGCGTGGGCTTAAGAGGGCTTCTCGGTGAGGAATTGTTGGTGCGGACTGGAGCTCATCACCAACTCAGTTTGACGCTCGGGTAATAGAGAGAAATTGGGTTGTCGCCCGAATCGGAATCTTCGAGCGCTCGTCGAACTTGGTTCGCGACCTGCGCAGTATATGTTTGAAGCTTGGGAACAAGCGTGTATGGATCACGGGTTTCGATTGGAATTGTTCTGTATTGATTTACGTCAAATGGAATCTTATCTACTTCTCGCTTCAGTTGCACTGTGGGAAGCCTTGTAGTGTGGCGCAAGCACAATTCGTAAAAGACGTTCGGATTGTGAAAGGACAGGTCGGCGATAACAAGACGCGCCTTGAGAATGTGCTCGATGACTTGCTTCCCGATCATTCCGGGCTTGCCCATTTGATCTGCCCGAACGACGAGCAAATCGAACTCCTTGACGGCCGGTTTGATGATGTACTCCATCAGAAAATCGGCATGTCGACGTTCTTCCGACTCCTCGTCACCGATCGGCGTGATATAAAAACAGATTTTGGCAAAGTTTTCGCTACTCGATTGGGCACCCGGCTCTGGTGGGATTATTGGTATTGACGACAGGACAGATTCGATTCCTGACGTTGACGCCCCGGGCTTTGGCGTCTCTGCTGGGGCCTCTTCTACGGCCTGTTCTATTGGAATGAGGCGCTCGGATGCTCCGATCGTTCGCAGAAGACCAAGGAACTTGGCGTTTAGGATAAAGGTGTCGATACACTCTGCTTTTTCATCATCTGCAACGTCAGCTTCGGTTAGATAATCCGCGATGACCTCTCTAGCGGGTACTTTGTTTCCTTTGATTTTCTCGTAAAGGAACAGGAAGGGCTGAATCGCTGCGATCGCGACCCCAAACCGAGTGATTAGCTTTTTCCGTGGCTTGGTTTCGTCGCTCGTAGATTCGTTGCCTTCCGGAGTGAGCTCCAAATATTCCGCCTGATAGCTACCTTTTGTCAGGCCATACTGACCCGACGCAGTCACGAGGCGACGGGAGTCGGCACTGTCGGGCTCTTTGTTCAGTTTTTCGAAAAGTGTGAGTCTGCGGACTTTCTGCCCCGCTGCATACTTTTGAATTGCTTCTGGGACGGTAAGAGACTCGGAAAATGTCAACGCAGGAAATTTGCGCGCGCGGCGTTTAGGCTCAGAAACTGTCTTTTTCGCAGCCATGATGCACCATATTCTATAGCCAATTGGGCTCCGAGATGACACTCAAAATTACATCTTCTACGGTGCCGATTACTGATTTGCCTTTTCCTCACACCCTTATGTTCGGGAGGTAAGCGACTTCCCTGCCGACTGAATTTTCGGCCGTCATTTATAAAGGAGCTTGCACTCCTCAAGCTTCCCCTCTTTTTGCCGCTGAATCTGCTCAAGAATACTCGTAGGAACCGCATATGATCCGTCGGAACTTTTCGTACCATTCATCCGGAGTGAGTGATCGAATGCGTCGTCGGCGCGCGAAACGCAATCTCTGAAATCGGCTTCCTTTATCGAATTGGCGCTGGCTCTCGCCTCCTGAAGCTCCTCAAGGTTTTTCACCTTGGTTTCCAGCTCGGCGATTCGTTTTTCTAACGGTGGAACGCGATCATCCTGACAGCCAGTCAATATGAGAACGGTTACGATCGGTACGAGAGGAAGGAAAATCCTTCTCATTGCTCATTCTCCTTGCGAATTGCCTACGGCTTTCCGTCGAGTCTACTCTTCAAACTCTTAACTCGGTTTATGGCTTTTGAGGGCGTGCGAGGGGTTAAGAGCAGGGTGATCCCTTCTTTTTTTAGCGGCGAAATCGGTTTTTCATTCGCGCTCTGAAAACTTGGGGCGGCTAATTTAATTTGCGACTGTGAAATCCACGTAATATTCTTTGCCGATTTCGAACATTTCTGCGGCCGCGAGATTCAAGACGCGCAGTTCGATCTTGCCGTTCGGTGTCGATTTGAAGAACGATTTGTTTTCCTCGGATCCACCCGTCACCGGCAAGAGCTCGATGTTCGCCACTTCCTTCGTCGTTGATGCGTTCTCAAGATAGTCCCATCCGGAATCGGTCGTGATTGTTTTATTGCTGCACTGAAATTTTGCTCGTGTCATTAGGTTGATTGGCCCCAAGTTTTCAAAGAACGAAATTCCTCCGGCCGCTTCACTCCCCACTCTCCGCAACGGTATGAGTCCGTACATTGGGTTCGTCGTCCCCGCCGGGGAGGACGGAGATCGCACGCTTGGTTTCTGGCATCGTCGGGGTGCTTCGGGGTTACCAAGTGCAACATTCAAACTGCGACCACGGGGGGCTGTTTGCTTCGCTCACCCAACCCGCAGGATGTTTTGAAAAAGAAAACCCTTTGACCGGGGTTCTAGTTCGCAACGTATAAGGTTGCGAGAGAGCCGAAGCCCTCACTAGAAACCGCCGTCAAAAGGTTTTTGCAAGCGGTTCCCGGTCGTCCCCTTTCGGGAACATCCTCATTGAAGCAAACCTGCAGGATCGCGCAAGGGGGGCTGGGGATAAGTGCGGGTGGTGGTGCCGTCGATGTTTTGACAGAGTTTATCCCATGCTCCGCCACTGATCACGGCCGCCGGTCCTTTCGTTCCATACCCGTTCAACATCTGGCTCGTCGTGGGGATTGAGCTTCTTCGCATATTCCTGAGCCTCTGCTGGGGAGCGAAAAAGTCCGCCCGCCCGATCGGAGCCCTTCGCGCGGACCGCGAATTTATTGTCGGCGGTTTCGTCGATGAAGTAGTGCTTGCCTTTGGACATAAATTTCTCCGTCTATTGTGAGATGCATTGACGCAGAAATTGGCCCCGCCGACTTCGAGGCCCATTGCAGCAGTATAGCGAAGAAACGGCGAAGGTTATGCGCATGGCAAAAGAAAAAGCCGCCGTCCCGGGAATACACCGGAAGAAATCGGCGGCGCAAAAGATATTTCTTTTAGCTTTTCATGCGAAAGGTCACGGTCAGTTTCGACCTGTTCGACCCTCAGCGCGCCCCATATCGCGCCTATGGATAAAGCCGTCTGACTGCCAGAACGATGACAGCCCATCCGGAGAATATTACGAGCGGGATAGGGGCTTTATTACGAGGAAACGATTCCGAGGATTTTCGCGCAGGACCAGCGGTAGAGGTAGCCGTGCTCTAGTGCGATCTCAGTGAGGTCAATCGCGTCGAACGGATTCATCGGGTCGTAGGCGGTGTGGTCGAGCGAATTGAAGAGCGCCGCGGTAGAGGACTGGATCTGGAGCGGGCCGTAGCTGTAGAAGCCGTTTGAATCGACCTCCTTTACGACCTTCCAGCGGCTTTCGCAGGCTCCGAGGTACGGAATGACCGCTTGGGCCTCATCGGGGCTGAGAGGCTCATTTTTGGCGAATGTGGGGCCGCTATAGGGCGGTCGGGAGCCGTATTCGATGGAAAGCTGCTGGCCGGCCTCTAGGATGGCTGTTTCGGGCTGAAAATTGACCTGTGCGGGGCTTTGGGCTTCGGCTGAGGGAATGACGCTATATCGGGCGGAAGGGAGGGTAAAAATGGCTAAAAACGCGGCGACGCATAGGGTTTTCAAAGTGTGTGGCGATTCGATGGTCACGCTGGCCCGTAATCATCTATCGCCCGCGCTGATTCGCGCATCCCCGTGATTTAACCGGGGCAATTGGGGTTTAGCGACAAGATTAAGCATGGCACGCAAGTGGGAGATTGCAAGCGCCGCCGCGCGGGTAGGATTCTTCGTATGGGCCACGTTCAGATGGAAACGATCGATCAAATTGATGAAAGACTCGCGCGATTGAGACGCTTTGAAAAGGATCTTCAGTATCTCGCTGACAAGACGTGCATCGGCAATCGTCCAGAAGCAGAGGCGGAGCTCGTAAAGATTCATGCCGCGATCGCCGCCACGACGACACTAAGAAAGCGCACACAGGTAGAAAAAGCCGCGGCCAATTTAGGGCCGCGGCGATGACCATTGCTTCTCCTTGTTTTACGCTTCGGGGGCGTCTGCAAATGTATTCTCCGAAAACTGCGCGCGCAGCTCTTTGAGCTTCTGCGCGAGGCAGTCTGATTCGTTGCGGTTGTGGAAGGAAAAAGTATGGAGTGTTCCCGATGCTTCGATCTGGATGGTTGTGAAGTCATCAGGGAAGCACGCTTCGTTGCAGTAGTCGCAATAGGTGATTCTTCCGATGACCATGGTTCCTCCTTTCAGAAGCAGAAGCACATCAGCGCGAGCGCGATGAGGAGCCAGACAAGAGCCGAAAGCTTTCGCATAGTTCCTCCTTTCGGATCGCGATGAATTCGTAATCCGGGTCGAGGTACATTTCGTTAATGAGGCGCGCGATGTCCTCAGGAGTGAAGTTTGCGAACAAGAGATGCCACGCCGCATGTTTGTTTCCGGGAATCCGGACTATGTTGCGTGGCTCACTTTTTCCGCCGATGGAGCGGGGTTTCCTGTGATGGGTCGTCATGCGGGATTGCACGCCGGCCTCCGCGGGACCGCAGTGTGGCAGTTCGGGCAGACAAGCCCGGTGCGGATTCCGTAGCGACGTGCTTTCCGGTACGCGTTCGTCTTGCTGATGCCCAAGAGGCGCGCGGCGGCAAGGATGCTCCCACCGCTCGCTTCCAAGGCTCTCACGAAGGCGATCCGTTCGAGCTCGTCGAGGTTGAAGGTTTCGGGAGGGGCGAAAGACCGGGAGAGTGCCGCATGGCACGCTTCCGATCCCATCGCATAGGCGCGTTCGGCAAGCCGGAGCGCGTCGAGTGTCCCTCCCCGGACCGCTCGGGAGAGCGATTTCAGCGTGTGAAGATCGGTGTCTGGGATCATGGGGCGCCTCAATTCATCGAAGCGAGGAATCCGCCAAGTTTGGCGGTCGCCTTGAACTGAGGAACCGGGTCGAGATCCTTGAACGCTGACGTGAACGCGTTCGACAGGCTCCAGAGCGTGCGCGGCTGGAACTCGGGGAACTGCGGGTCGAAGTAGAGCCGATGGACCTCTCGAGAGAGGTGCTTCGGCGCTTCGAGACCGTCCTCGATGAACGCGCGGTAGATGACGAGCTTCGCGGCGGCATCGGAAAGCTGGAAGTTCCTCCAGCTTTCCACCTGCTTCCGCATCGGCTCGAAGTTGCGCTGCATCCTATCGATGCCGATGGCGAGCGCATCCTGCAGGTTGAAGTGCTTCGAGTGCTTGGCGAGCACGGGGGTGAAATCCCCGTGGAACGCCATGTTGTCGCAGACGAAGACCCGGTACCCGACCGTGAGCGCAAGACGCATGGACTTGTCGTTCGCGTTCCGGATCCCGAGCGAGAATCTGCAGCCTTCGAAGGACGATTCGAGGTCGAGGACCCCGAAGAGCTTCATCCCGTCGTCGGTCACCGCGTACTCGTCGCGGACTACGTTAATGTGCCGGTACGAGAGCGCCTCAAGGACGTTCCCGATGAGGTCCGCGTGGGCGATGGGCTTAAAGGTGTCCGTCGCCTCGGGCGGAAGGATGGTTACGAGTTGGTCGCGCGAGAGCTTGGAAGCTCCCGTGTGAGCAAGTAGCTGTTCCATAATTCTCCTTTTCAGTTTTTAAGGTGCGGGTGGGGAAAGATGCCCCGGAAGATCAACGAGAGGTTTCGCTGACATCTTCCGGGGAATCCTGAGTGAGGCGCTTAATCCAGTTGCAGTTGGCACAGAGGAGTTGGTAAGTCGCAACAAACTCTTCTGGATTGCTCTTGAGCAGTCTGACCATATAAAGGAAATAGGCATACGTGTTGCCAATACGCGCCCTTTCTTTCCGGCCGCCACCCTTTATGTGGTCTATCTGTAATGCCCGCGTGTCACTAAAGCCACAGCTTTTACATTTGGAACCGAGAGCGCGGTTTAGTTCTTCATGAAATTGTTGCCTTTGTGTTCGGCGGTAAGCTTTTTGGTTTTTATAAATCCTGCCCTTATTTGCAAGAAACCATTGGCGCATCCATTCTTTCTTTCGTTCGGGGCTCTTAAATGCCATTAACTGGTGGGGTTATATAACTAACCCTAGCGTACCCACCAGTTAATGCAAGGTTGGGGTCATGAGACCCATTTGAGAGGACGTTGATTTGTGAAAGTACGAAAGGGCGGCTGGTGCCGGTTAGCAGGGGAATCTCTGTCGAGGAGGATTCCTTTCCAAGCGCCCCGCCCGCCTCTCCGGGTCGAAGCGAAGAGGTAGCCGGGACGTTCGAAAACGCCCACGCCAGTAGCAATCCTGTAGGAGCAAGCCGCGCGGCTTAGCTGGGATTCCCCGTCCGTGAGAGCTACTGGTGTGGAAGTTCTACTGCGCGGAGGGCTGCTTTGCTGCTGCGGCTGCGTTGGCGGCCGCAGCTTGAATAGCTACGGCGGCTTGGATGCCTGACCACTTCTTCAATCCCGCGGCGATGCCGTTGATGAAGGGCGTTAGAGCCATCCAATAAACGTTGCCGGAGTAGAGCGCCAAGAGCGCCGGGATGGCTGCACAGGCGATCACCCATGCCGCAACCTTGCACGCATGAAGCGCCGCCTGCTCGAATGCTGAGATTGTCATTTTGTTTGTTGTTAGTTTCGACCTTTTAGGTCCGTCAGATTACGGTTTCAATCTCTTCCACCACTTGCTCGATCTCTTGCAGCAGGGTTTCCTTCTCGGCGGCCGGAGCTTGGGTATCCTCTGTCACGTCCTGAACCGCTTCTGAGGCGTCAGACACGGTCTGCTGTTCCACCGGCAATGCGTCCACTGCCGTTCCCAGCTCAAAGAAGAACTCAGACGTCAAGTACTTCTGGTCGATGTGCTTTAGCGAGTAGGCAAGATTAGGTTCGGCTGAATCCACTACCCAGACGCCGGTGTCATCCCAGTCATACGCGGTCACGAAGTGGCCGTAGAGCGGTTGCGTAAATGTAGGATTTGCAGTCCCCCAGAATCCGTCGTCGCACTTTAGGAGCAGGATGACCGCTTTCCATTGATAGATCGCCGAAGCAATCGTTTGAATATTCACCGTGTCGTCGTATGCAAAATCCACATCCTTATGGTTCGTCGCTTCAAGGTCGTCGTTCTCGGTGACCGCAGTGGGGTCAAGATACGTTGTCAAAGGCAGCGTCACGTCGTTCTCTAGCGGTTCGTAGAGGTCGGCTCCGACAGTCTGAAGGAATTTGAAGATTGCCGTCATATCGGTCCCGTCCTCGACGGAAAATCCGTCATAGACAGGCGAGGAAGGTGTCTTCAGCTTGATCGCGGCGTAGCGCGGGGAGAAACGATTTATCGTGCCGCTCGCGGCGTGCTCCAAGATCGCCTGCAAATGCGAAGCAGCATGCTCGCCGCAGAACGGGGTTTCGCCCTGCTGATTGACCTGAAGCCATGAAAGATCGATCGGCGTGTGTGTGGCGGGAAGTGCGACCGCAGTTCCGAGCTTTCGCTCATCCGAAAGCTTTACTCTTTCTCTCGCGCCGAGGTTGTGTGGCATTTGATTTAATTGTGATGGTTTATTAGCAGTTGTCCATAGTGCATAACTCGTAGCTAGTGATGGAAAGTAAAGTAAGCCGTGAGCGCCCCGATGATCAGGCCAGCGAGCACCTTGAGAACATCCCAGACGGCTTTCTTGCCAACGCTTTCGCCGCTCTGTTTCTCCCGCCATTTATTGATGTCGGCTACTGCGTCCTCAAGTTTCCCGGTGCGGCCGTTCGCATACGCCTGTTTCTGGTCAATGGCATCAAGCCGCCCGAACATCTTACCCATCGCAAACATGATCTGGCCGTGTTCAGAGGTCGGACTGCCCGGCTGGGTGGGGAGTTTTACTTCGTCGTCCATGGGATTACATACACTTCCACGAATAATCGACGGTTCCCGGTGTTCCGCTGAACGTCCACACAAGGTAGAAATTTGTGGCGTCCCACGTAACGGTCGCGGTTGCTTGGTGTGAGGAGTTAGAGACGTCCGCGATCAGGCTTGATGATGCGGTCGCAGTAAAACTAACGCATACGCTCTGCGTGCCGTTGTAATTTCCGATGGAGTTCGCGAATATGCTGGTAGAAGTGATGACGGTGGCAATCAGATCGAGCGAAACTGGCATCCTGCCGAGGCCATGGGCTATGGTCTGCGTGGTGGATGAAGAAACAGACCCGGTGCCGTTCGCAACAGGTGAATAGCCTCCTGCTTGGAGCGATGTAAATGGCCGCACGTCCGCCTGAACGTAGCCTTCGCCGCTCTGTTCATTTTCTGTGTCATAAAGCGCGGTTTCGCTCACAACGTTGTAGAGTTCGCAGATCGGTACTTTCCCGGACGGATACGTGGGGACGGCCGGGGAAGAGCTCTCGGTGCCCGTTGTCCATGCGAGTGTGCCGCTCGTGTCGATCGTGAGCACGTCGATCCGGGGATGGGAAACCGGAGCCGTGACGGTCGGCGTTGACCCTCCTAAGAACTTCACTTGGACCCCGCCGATATAGTATGTGCCGTCTTCCACGTAAAGCTGCATGGTTTGGGCAGTCCATGTGCCGCTCGTCACCGTGGTCGTGATATTGAAGCTCGTCAGACCGCCCGTGATGCCGTTCACATTCTTGTTCAGAGAGAACGGCACGATCGTCGTGGATGATCCGGGCCATGCCCAGCCGACATACGAGAGGAGCGCCTGATTTCCGAGTGATGCGGCGATTTGGTTCGAGTTCGTGAGGTCTGGACGGCGTAGCCAATTCAGGAGGTTCTGTACGCTCGCTGCTGCCGTCACTCCGATAAGAATATTGTTCGCGGCCGAGCCGATGGCNNGTTGCGACGATGTTCGTTCCGTTTACATCGAAGGTGACGGTCTGGCCGTTCGTAGGATTGGTACCGAGCGAGAGCGCCCCGAGTTGCTGATGCGCCAAAAGAAAGCTGCCACCGCGCGCATCATCGTGCCTGTCGTTCTGATGCGATGCCAAGATGTTTTGGTCTGTTCCGATGGGGCGGGATTTCATGAATTTGCAAAGCTTATGTCTATTTCCAAAGTCGTGTCTGAACCCGAGGACTTTGAATATGGCGTGGCGAAGAGCGCGTGGTTGAACATATTGCCGGTGCCGATTGTGGCGTCGCCACCGATGAACGAGCCGCATTCGTAATACGTTTCATTCGCAAGGACAGCGTCCGGAAAGAAGAACTGGAGCTGCGCGGTGTTCAGGCCAAAATCGGCGGCATAGGAGACCGCCGCGCGGTTCGTGGGGGATGTGAGGCCGGTGTCGCCGGCACTCGGGGTCGTGCTGCCGGTGCCAATCTCGCCCCACGCGATGCCCAGCGGGAAGTTGAACGAGCCTATGAAAGCGCTGATAAGGTATTGCACGAGGATGTCGATGCCGTAGTTGGAGGAATCGACGATCAGATTCTCTTGTTCTACTTCCACTTCTCCGTCGGCGAGAAGCTCACGCGCGAGCGCCACTTTTCCCAAGTCTACGAGGCTCTGATAGAGATGAAGCGTCCCTGCGGGGTGTGAGCGGATGGTGATCTTTCCTGAAACCTTTAGTCCTTCTTTCATTAGATAGTATGTAATCAGTATAGTTACAAATAGACTGCGAAACCATAGCGGGCTTGTGGAGAAGTCGGGCCGTACTCATACGGCCGAGATCCGGCAGTGACAGTCACGGTGTCGGTAAGGTCGAGTGCCTCATCGGCCTCTTCGAGGTTCTCGGTGATCGTGTCGTCGGACACATCGGTTTGAGTCTGTTCCTGCTGCAAAATCGTCGTCATAAGGTCGGTGAAGGTCACCGTGTCTGAGCCGATGCATTCGATCTGGTATTCGAGCATCCCGTCGATATTCAAATTGTCGTCGCCGGGCGCGTAACCGACAGCCTCGATGCGCTTGATGACAAGGTTGTAATTGGTGATCCCCATCGCAGGGACGTTCACCTTGATCGTCTGGCCGATCTGGCAGCCGGGAATGAGGGTATTGAACTTCACGTCGTACACGGGATGGCCGAACTGGAGGATCTGCGCCTGCGCGCGTAGTTGAGCTTCGGGAACGGACGTGATCGTGGAATCGGTCACCACCCCCTGCCGCTCGCCGTAGAGGGCGATACTCTCTGAGTTCTGGGCGTGTGCCACGATCGGGACCTGCGCAGTGCCAAAGATCTTCACTACCTGTCCACTCGAAGGCGCGCCCGCAGTGAACTGAATGAATCGCCCGGAGTCGCTGTAGAGCACGTCCACAGTCGAAGGGTCGGTCACCTGATTCAGGACGCCGACGCTCTGCGGCACGCCGTTCAAGAGCACGACAATCGTATCCGAGCTATATGCATAAGCGACAGGGAAGGTATTGGCAGTGCCGTTCGTCGGATATACATCGTTCGTGTTGGAGGCGGTGAACATGACCGGCAGCGTGCCGCCGATCACGTACACCGAGTTCTGCATGTTCGTGATCTGGAGGTCTATGTCGAGCGAGTTCCACTCCACTTCGCCGGAGGTCGCGTCAACGGTGATCGGGGCCACGCCACCGTCCCCGACCGCGCCGCCTCCATCGCCGTCGTCCACGTCGCCGAGAAAGAAATAAACGGTCTTATCGGGGCCGATGAACCAGTCCCACCCGATGAGCTTCGCGAGGGACTGGAGGGCTTTCGACGGCTGCTGGTAATTGAACTTGATCGTCTCGACGAGGAAATTCCCGCGCTGGACGCCGTCGAGATTGAAGCCCTTGCCCGAGCAAAACGTATTAATGATGTCCGCCACGATGTCGGCGGGATCCATACCGGAGTAGTTCTTTTTGACCAAAGTTCCGTCGAGCAAAAATCTCCAGTCGGTTGCTGTGACTTGCCACGTGATTAGGAGTCCCGAGATGATCGGCTCTACCTCGGTGCATGTGCCGCCCCAGATGATGCCGGTAGAGTCGTAGAGCTCGATCGTGTCGCCTATGACGGGAATGGTCTTCGCGGGATAGGTCTGACCGACGCCCTGTCGGATATTGAATTTGAAAGTGCCGGTCTCCTTCGTCAATACCGAAACAGCGTCGATACTCTTCCAATCGACGGATTTGGAGATGTCGGTCCCGTTGTCGAGGATCTTGACGGGGTTGGCCATGGATCAGGTGCGATAGTTCGTGACTCGGACCTGCGTGTTGATGCTTTTCGCGATATAGTCCGCAAGTTGCTTCACGGTTTGTGGGTTTAAGAAGAGGCCGCCGTTCACGTTTATGACGATCTGCTGACCGCCGGCGCCGGCCGCGCCCATCTGTGAGAGGGGCACAACCGCCTCCGGACCGGCTTCGCCGATGATCGCGAGCGTGGGCTGCGTGACGAAACCTCCCGCGGCAAGCATCGGAATGTCGGGGATCGAGAAGCCGAGGTTGATGGCGGGCGTGGCGAGCTTCGTGCCGGGAATGGAAATTGAAGGTATTGAAATGCGGATCGCGTCGAGCGCGTTGATGAAGCCGTTGATGGCTGAAATGACATAATCGACGCCCGTCTTGACGGTGTTCTGGATGGTGCTCCAGATGTTCCCCAAAAAGGCGCTCATGTCGGTCCATGCGGATTCCCAGATGTGAGATATGTCGTCGAGCGCCGAGGCGAAGAGGTTTTTCTCCAGCTCCCATCCCCCGACGAAATATGTGTAAATGCCGTTCCAGATGGTCTCGGTGACGCTTTGAATAAGCGTCCAGTTCGAGATGATGAGCGCAGTGAGGGCGGCGATTATGAGGATCGCGATGCCAACGGGGCCGCTCAGCGCCGCGATGACGACGCCTATTGCCTCAACGACCGGCGTCACGGTGATGATTGCGACACCGATGAGGCCGACGACAAGGAGCAGTCCGGTGAGCGCCGCAGTGCCGAGCACGATGGCATCGGTGAGCTTCGGGTGTGCCTCAGCCCAATTGCTGACGTCCTGAATGACGGGTTCAAGGTCCCTTGCAACCGCGTCGAGGAGCGGCAGGAGGTCATTTCCGATCACGGTCCTTAGGGCAGTGAGCCGGTTGCTGAGCTGCGTGAGCGCCGCGCCGGGCGCACCTGCAGCCGCCTGAGCCACGCCGCCGATGGAATTCTGGAGCGTCTGGAGAATCACGGCATCCGCGCCCGCGGTGTCGCCCGCCTTCGCCATGTTCTCGATCATGGTGACGGTGGCGGCCGGGAAGTCGATATTGCCCTGACGGATGAGCTGGTTCAGTCCCGCGACAGGATCGGTGAGGGCATTCGTGAGCATACGGGTCGCGTTCGGAAGATCGCTGCCCATTTTGGTCGCGAGGTCGGCCGCCAAGACGGTCGTCTCTTGGTAAGAACCTTGTAGCTGGGTGTGGCTCACGATGAGCGCCTCGGACGAAAGAACATCCTGCTGCGTGAAAAGCGTCGTGGCCTGCACCTGCTGGGCATACGCCTGAATCTGCGAAAGCGGGATGGACGATCCGGTGTCTTTGAGAATTTGCGCGATCTGGGCGGAGGTCTCGTCCCATTGCTGGGCCGACGAAACGGCGTCTTTTATTACATTCGCGATCGCCAAGAAGCCTATTCCGGCGATCGCCGCAAGTCCTGCATACGCGCCGGCCGACGCCGTGCTTGCCGCTTCGCTCGACGATGCGATGGTCGCGTTCGCCTCTGTAATGACGGCCGCGGCTTCCGTCGCGGAGATTCCCTCCTCCACCATGAGGTCTTCCATTTCTGCCGTCGACGCATTTACCATGTCGGCGCAGAGCGCAAAAGACTGCTCCTGTGTGAGCAGTGCATTCGTTATTTCGCCAGTGGTTTCATCCACCTGCAGTCCGAACTCGGCGAAGCTGTCGGCGGCCGCGCCGGTAGATGTGGTGACCTGATCGGCCATCCCCGCAACTGAGTCGCCAACTTCGGCTATCGTTCCCGAAGCTTCATCGACAGCGGATATGAGGATCTCAAGCTCGGACTCCATGCGCTATGAGTGGATGTATTTGTCTGCCGCGTCCCATACCTTCTTATGTTGCTTTGCCCGATAAATCGCCCCGAAAATGATGAGGGCGAACGGACTCGCAATGACGACGAGCACGGCAATGGTTAGAAGGACAGCAAGTGCTTCTTGCATCTGTTTGCTTAGTTATGTTTGTTTGATTTCGACCTCCTTAACTAAGACATATTGACGTTGCCTTTGCAAGGTCAGTGCTTCGACTTGCGTTCAGCTTCCTCCGCCTCGCTTTGGAGTATGAGAAGCAGATTCGCTATGAGCCATTGGGGCTGCGAGCGGTAGGTCTCCCACGACCATTTCATCTCCCGACAGAGAAGAACGCCCTTCAGTTCGGGAGAGAGATAGGCGCGGCCGATGGCGAAGAACTCATGCCAAATTAATTCGGCTGAGTCTTCGCCTCCGTAAAATCCCCGTTCACGATCTTGGTCACTTCCTTGCTGAGGAAGAGATAATCCGCGAGGGGAAGCGCACGGAGAGCATTGGGGATGTCATCGGTCTTGCCGTCAATCGAAACGATGGCGACGCCGACGAGGCGTTTTGCGAGCTCGTTCTTAGAAAGCTCCTCGCCCTGCTTCGCGTCGTTGATGTCGAGAAACTCCCCTGCGGAGATGTATTCCTTGAGTTCAACGGTGTGGTTGGAAGGCGTGGTCACTGTATTTGTCTTGCGTTCTGGCATTGTGGTGAGGGTTTTGTCGTTAATTTGGCTATGCGCTCGTGGCTGCGGTGTTCGTGGTCACGATGTTCAACATTTCCGAATTTGCTGTTGAATACGTAGCCGTGAACTTTATGGTTTGGTAGACGAGGTCCTTGATCTTGATCGGGCGCGATATTGCCGTGAAGTAGACCTGATCGAGCGTGATATTGACCGTCGGATGCGACGGAACGGTGCCGATGCTGACATCGGTGTTCTGTAAAACGACAGAAAGCGCCTGAGGAACGTTCGGCGTCGCGAGTGCGACTGTTTTGAAGTCCGACTCGTTCTGCCAGATCGCCTCCAGCGAGCCCGAGACCTTGAACTCCTTGTTGAGGTAGTCGATTGGCGCGATGCTGCCGAGCACGTCATCGTCCTCGATGTTCGCATCCACCGAAAGCTTGAATGACTTCAAGGCGATCGCGGTTGCTCCGGAAATGCCGGAGACCGAGGTCGCGTACTTGAACGTCATGTACTGAGGGAGGAAGCGGTTCTCTGCCGCGATGGAAGGGCTGAAGGAGGACTGCGCCACGCCCTTGAGGGCCTTCACGGAAAGAGAAAGCTCCGCGAATTTCTTCAGCTCCACGTCCAGATCCATCTTGTGGATAACGCCCAGCGCGTGCGAGTAATCCACACCGGAAAGCGGATCGTGGATGAAAAGGGTGAGCGACTGGTGTTGCGCGGTCTCCCCCACGGTCGCCTTGTGATCGTAAACGACGGTTTCGCCGGAATGCGTGCTGTCCGCGCTCGCGCCGAACATCGCATAGAGAATGAGCGGCAGGCTGAGGTCCGTGAGAGGGACCTTGAGCGTGCCTTCGGCCCAGTTCTTCGTGCGAAACTGGCCTACCGAATCTTCGATGATTCCGTATGCCTCATCCTGTGAGACATTCTCATACTTCTCGTCGAGAGATGCGTCGCTGAACGGGAGCCAGTGGTTGGCCGACGATATGGCGGTTCCGCGAGTCACTTCTTTTGCGATGCCGATGCTAAACCGCCGACCTATTCCTTTTTGTGACATGGTTATTCGATAATGGTTTCTGATTCACCGACCTTTTCCTCCGGATTCACCGGCTTCCGTTTGGCGAGATAGATCGCGTGCGCGTCCTCGCGGGTCGCCGCGCGGACCGTCATAGCCTGATAGCCGTTGGCTTCGGGATAGAAATAATCGTTCTCAAGGACAGACGCCGCGCGCGAATAGGTCGGCTGGACGTCCTTGTTTTCGGCGTCTTGACTGCTCATCATTTTGTTCGTCTTGTCTTGAATGTCCACGAATGTGGTGATTAGGTTTGTTGCACTGCGGCCGGTACGAGGGCCTTTGCCTTAATTGTGATGTACATCGTTACGAATGTCACGCTGCCGCTACTCACAGGTCCGGGCGGGTCAAGGATGGCCGGATTTACGCCTCCTACGGCCATTCCCTGAAGAGTGACGTCGTTGTCAAAGACCTGCAGCACGGCGTCCATCAGCCCTTCAAGGTACGTCGGATCGTTCTTCGGGAGGTTTTCTGGGGTCGTGACCACCATGACGTACCACGTGTATTCGCGAAGGTTGGTTGCGACGTCTTCATATTGCGACTGGCCGACGGTGGGCGGAATGACGAGCGCCGCAGGGAACTTGCCCCACGTCCGGTCAAGCGGATTGAGCTTCGTGAAATCATCGGCCACCACTGACCCGAGCGTCCCTGACGAGACGAGCGACTGGAGGTCGTTCACCATCGCCTGCTTGATATTTTGTGAAGGAGTATTAGCCATTGGCTTGTGATGCTAGCGCTTCGTTTACCTGATTGAGCGCTTGAACAAAGAGCGTCTCAATGTCGGGCTGCGCGCCGGCGACGATTCGTTCCATGAACGGATTCGCCTTCGTGCCGGGGTGATGGACGATGGGGCCGAATATCTGGCCGGTAGCGGTATTAGCGAGGACCTTCTTGTTCACCGCCTTGATCTCATGCGGCCCGGTGCCGAATTCCACATAGGGGGCGTAGCTCGCGCGAGGATACCAGCGTGCCACGAGGTTGCCGACTTCGAACGCCCAGTTCTGCACGAGGTAGCCGGTCTTTACCGGGACTGTGGCTGCGGTAGTGAATTTTGCGAGGATCGCCTGCGCGGCAACGATCGCCCTTTGGATGATCGGCTGCGAGATCGCAGGATATTGCGCGAGCGCGTCCTGTAGGGCAGGGAGGTTGGGTATTGAAACTGAGAATGAGGCTCCGTTCATTGAAGTCAGAAAATGTTGCCGACGCGGCGGTAATTATTGATGACATTCCGGTCAAGGGCGTCGAGCTGGTCCCTCCACGCGGTGGTCGCGCCCTGTATTGCCTCGCTCGCCTTCCCGTCGAGCTGGCGGCGCTTGTAGATCCGGACGACGATGTTTTCGCAGAGGCTTGTAAGGTCCGAGGGAAGCTGATGCGTGGAGCCGTTGCCGGCGTTCTGCCAATCCACGGGATACCCTGCGACGTAGCTCGCGCGGATCATGTTGTTGTAGAGGCCGGGAATCGAGCCGTATACGCGGATGATTCCAGCGTGCCCCTGTTGGTCGAGCTCGTACTGGTCCTGAATAAAATCGGTCCAGTTCGGATTGCTCGGCGTTCCCGCGCGCCACTGGAAGGATAGAAGGCCGCTTATCTCGAACACAGCCCCCGTCTGCGTGACACTCGCGGGCTGGCTCATGGTGAGCGCGCCACTGCTGCCAACCGTCAAAACTGTGGTGCCCTGCGGGAATAGACCCTGAATGTTGTAAAGTTGCATCCCGGCGACGATGCCAGTGTAGGGCGCGACGGTAACGCTCGACGATCCCTGTGTGAGATTTGCGGTGACGAGGAGATAGGTGACGGGCGAATTGCGGAGGACAAGCCGTTCTTGCTTCCTGCCCTGTGCGGTATAAACCTCGTTCGTGTAGGTCTTTTGCACGAAATGGCCGTCGTTTGGATATGCTTCAAGGCCGGTCTCGCCGCATTCGCGCTCGATGTAGTCGGTGGCGCCATTGATAATGCGCGTCAAAACGGCGTCGTTGTCCGGGATGATGATGTCGAGGCGGTCTTTTACACGAGAAAGCGTCGTGAGCGCGTATTTAGAGACTTGTTCAGCCATGAAATGTCGAGGGAAATACCCTCGCTTCGTNNCTTCGTGGCACTTACCTCACCGGAAGTGCCACGGGACGAAGGTTCGAAAACCTATTGACTAAGTGTTCGAAACGGTCGAATCTACGGGTTTCTGCTCGGCGTTGCCCAAGACGATCTCGGCGAAACCGAGGATCGCGGGGGACGAACCGCCGGTGAAGGCCGGCGTGACGACCGCCCGAAGGTACTGCTTCCGGTTAAGGTTGAGGCCTTCGATGCGGGCGACGTTCTCCGCCGCGGCGGATTCGCAGTTGAGGGTGAATCCGATGACGGTGCCGGTGTTATCGAGCGCGTTCGCCCAGTTGCCGGTGCCGGTCGAGCTCTCTTGGAGCGTGATGACGAGCGTTGCGGCAGACGGGGAACCCGATGCCTCCGCGCCATAGACGTGGATTGCAGCGTTGTCATAGCCGGACGTGTTGACGGACGAGCCGTCAACCGCGGTAGAGCCGGTGAAGCTCTGCGGGACGAGTGATACACCGCCGATGAGCAGCGTATTGTCATAAACGTTAAATCTCATTGGTTTTGATTGATTGGCCCCTGCCTTCCTTCGACTTTAATCGGAAGGGACGGAGCGCGGGCGCGCTCCGACGGGCGGTTTATTCCCAATCCCCGCCGATCCGCGCCGAGGAAACGGCGCGAACCGGAGAGGAGTTCACGAGATTACGACGCTGCCGTAGAAATGACCGTGAATGCCTTGGGGAGCACAACCACGAATGCGTGGCGGTGCTTGTAGACGATGCCGCGCTGGTCTGCGAGCGCGATCTCCTTGCCGCCGAACGAGCCTGACTCGAACTGCGCGACACGAAGGTCGCCCTTGTCGCCGAACGCGCACGCCTTGAGGTTGCCGAAGATGGCGAACGGCTGGCTGGTCTGCGAAGCGACGGTGGTCGCCGGGAGCCAGCGGTTCGTATAGACGGGATAGCCCGCCATATAACCAGCCGGCCGGATCGGACCGCCGCCTACATCGTCCTTGAGCTCGTTGCCTGCTCCCGAAAGGAACAGGAACGGAAGGCCGGAGCTCGAAGCGAGCGCGGAGCGGATCGCCGCCCAGACGGTGCGGTGGAAGTACCACGCGGCGCCGTCCAAGATGGATTCCTCCAGTGTAGCGATGACGTTCGCTGCATCCGTGACCGGATTGAACGACGCAAACGTTGTCTGGCTGTTGCCAGCTTTCATCGTGTACGTGTTCACGTTCGCGGTGTTGAAGATGCCGACGAAGGGACCGGTGTAAGCCGTGCCTGCGACGCTGCCGCCGCCGACAAAGCCCTGCTGGTCGATCATGTTCGCGAGCGCCTCACCTGCCATTGCCATGAGCCAGTCCGCGAGCTGCACTGAGGCATCGGCCAAAAGGTCGTTGCCAACGGTGAAGGCGAGCTGCCACTTGCGGGCGATGAGGACGGCCTGACCGAACGTGAGGCCCGTCGTGGTTCCCGGAAGATCCACGCCGACATAGGAGCCGGTGAGGAATGAACCGGTGTAGTTGGGGATGCCCAACTCATCGGTCTTCATCGGCCAGTTCTGGCACTGCTTCATGATCGTTCCGACCGAAGCGGCGATACGAAGGATCGCTGCCGCAACTTCCGGTTCAACCAAGTAGCCGCCACGATTGTCCTGCTCTTCGATGAGCGCTTCGTTTGCCTTCATGACAAGCGCGCCCTCGCGGTTGCCGCGGAAGACTGCCTGCACCTGCTTGGCGAACGAAACCTTCTGGTCGGTCGTCATGCCGGAGATGTCGCGGCCTTTGACGGCGCGCTCCACCATGGCCCGCTCGACGACCTGTCGTGCGGTCTTCACGGAGATCTCTTCCATCGTCGGAACGAGGGACTTCTCCATGAAGTCGTTGAATCCATCGGAAACGGTCTTAGAGACCGCATCCAAGATTTCTTGTTTTTCCACTTATTTGGTGTTTGGGATAGGTCTATCTGCCCGAAGCGCGCGCCGCCCTGATCTTGTCGTTAAGCTGGCGGAGAGCACCTTCGGAAGCAGTTTTGACCTGCCTCACGAGCCGCTGGGTGAAGAGGTAAGTCTCCAAATCCGCGTCTGCTCCTGAGGTGCTCGACCTTGGTTTCAGGGCCTTCTCGTCGCCGTCGGGCTTTTCGGCCTCGGGCTTCGGGGAAGGTTCCTCCCTTCCGCCGCCGTCATCGGAGCCGATAAGCTCCTTGAGGGCCGCGGTGACATCGTTGTGGTGGGATTCCATCTTTTCCAAGATGGCTTTCAATTTCTCCTTATTCTTCGCGGAGATCTGCCGGCCGATCTTCGTGATGAGCTCCTGCACGGATTTCTCTTCGTTGTCCTCGCCTTGACCGAACTCCGCGTCGCACATGGCCTTGTGGGCTTTCTCATGGCGGTCGAGCTCGTCGCCCACCGCTTTCGTGAACTCGTCGATAGCCTTCTGCTTGTCGTCGTCTCCAGTAGCGGACTCATGGGCGGACTTGAACTCATCGATGGCCTTATCGACGGCTTTGACGTGCTTCAGATGCTCCGCTTTGACCTCCGACTTGAATTCGTCGATGGATTTCTTCGGCTGCTGGTCTTCGAGCGCATAGCCATCGTCGATGGCCTTCATCGTGTTTTGGAGGTGCTCGTCCTGCTCTCCGTCGATAGCCTTCGTGAACTCGTCGATCGATTTGAACTCGTCGATAGCCTTCGCAAAGGCCTTTCCGTGCCGTTCGTGCTCTGCTTTGAATTTGTTTGTGAGTTCTTGGTTCATTGGTTCGGATTTGGTGGATTTCGCGGGGACACATACGAGGCTGCCGGGGTTGTTGGGATCGTCTGCGAGTATTCCGGGCGTCCCGTCGTCGAGCTCGCAGCGGTCGCCGATCTGAGGCGACTTTTCGGACTTCTCTTCCCAAGGCGGCGTTTTGCCGAATTCCTTGTAATGCGAGGCGATGTGAGCTTTCACGGCGGCAACGTCGCCGGAGGGAATGTCAACTCCCCCTCTGCCGCCTTGTAAGGCAGCCGCCGCTGCTTTCACTCCGTTCCAAACAGCTTTCAAATCGGAGGTGCGGTGATGGGGGAGCTTGTACGAGGACTTCACGTCGGGGTCTTCGGAATCGAACCACGCACAGATGGACTTGAGCTTGTCCATGTCGTCGCCGCACTCTTTCACCTCTGCCGGGCCGTCCCATGCGGTGTCCGGGTCGGCTGTGCCGTGGTCCTTGTAGGGAACCGCTCCCTTCGTCTCATAGAAAAAGCCCTTCGTCACGAGATCACGTGTGGACATACCGAGCGCGCTCACCTGCCGTAACGATAGGGCGAACTTTCCCGCAGGGACGGGGCAGAAGCTCATCTCAAGGAGTTCGCGGGTGCCGTCGTCGTTCTGGATGTATCCGGGAGAGACGGCGCGGAGGATCTTCTGCTGATACAGCGAACATGCGAGGTCGGCTTCGGGATTGATGCCTGCCGGCGCGAACTTGCCCGTGGCGACCGCCTTGTTGCCTTGTATCTCGATGTCAGTGACAATCCCGATCGGGAAACCCCCGTAGTTGTGCGCCCAGAGGACGACCGGGTTCAGCGTGAAGTATTTGAGGTCCCATTTGGACTGGTCGAGCTCATCGCCCTGACGGTCTTCGTCGGACGTGCTCATCACAACCTCGAAGGTGCGGTCGTCGCCGGAGGCCTTGGTCTGCTTCACAAAATCCCCGACGGACTCGGCCGCAAAGGATGCCTTCAGTTGAAGTGCGAGGTCCTGCGAGAATTTCTTTAGGGATTCATTCACCGTATAGGTGATTAGTGTTTAGTAAGGAAGCTCGTCGAACGAAAGGCGGAACACCGTGCTGGTCGGTACTGCGAGCGATGCGCCCGTGCCATTGCTGTAGTACACCGTCGCCGTACCCGTCGCGCCGTTCGTCGAAGCGAGTATGCAGCCCGAAACGTAGACCGTGGTCGTCGCGGAGCTGCCGCTGCAGATCGCGCCGACTGCGAGGCCGGCCGATTCCGGGACAGTGACAGTCGTCGTTGCCGTCGAGGTCGTCGCGCCGAGGGGTCCGAGCGTGGCCACTACGGCCGGTGTTCCGCTCGCGGTCACATACGCCGTGAGGCCATGGTACTGGTCCGAACCGCCTACCGAGAGGCCGCTCGCCGCGTCGGATGAGAACGCTCCGACCGGATAGACATACCCGTTGCCGGTCAGCCCTCCGGATGTGGTCGCGGTGACGAGGTTCGACGGAGCGATCCCTCCTGCGAAGTCACCGCCAAGCACCGGAGTTAATTTATCTGCTGCATACCCCCCGACAAGCCCGCCCACGATCGCAAGGACCGCGAGCCCCGCAATTAAGGATTTGTTGTTCATACCCTAATCGTAGGAACGTCAAGCCCTTTTGGATATGTGTACAACTTTCCGATGCCGCTCACGCTCGCGGCGCGCGCGACAGGATTGGCAGACAGGATTGTTGACTCCCCTCCGGCGCAGGATGATGGCCGGACACTTGCTGCACTCCATCTTTTCGTAGTTCGTCGATCGCGTGCCGGTGACGGGCATATCAGTTGTTCGATTTAGGCAGCTTCGGCTCGACGATGATCGTGATGCCGGACCACGTGAGCACCTCGGTCGATGACCACGTGGCCGTCACCTGCGCGAGGAACGTTCCGGGATTGGGGAAATTGCCTGATGCGACGGTGTAATGGCAGGTGCCGGCCGGGCCACTGTCCACAGTCATGTTCCCCGTAAAGAGCGCGGCGCCAGTCGGGTCTTGGCTGTCCTGCACGGTTATCGTGAGGGACGCATCCGTAATATCCACCGCATTGCCGTTCCCGTCCTCAAGTGTGAAGGGAAGCTCGTATCCGTAGTCGTTCTGCCCGACGATCTGGGGCTGGAGGATCATAGTTCGAGGGTGTTGTCGTTTGTCGCGGGATTCGAGAGGGTGAGATTGCGGAACCGGAGCATGAGCGTGAGTACGGCGTTATAGCCGTTCTGCACGATGCGCATCCCAAGCCGAACGATCGGGCCGAGGAGGCTCTGCCGTTCTGATCCATATGCGTTGGTGCCGTAGCCGGAGAAGCCGTACATTCGTTAGCGGATTCGTTTATCGCACTCCGAGCAGTAGTGATGGCGAGGGTCCCAACTCACAATGGGTGCGAAATGGCAGGGCGAGATTCCGAAGAGGATGAGGAAGGATTTCATCGAAAAATAGCGTTGCCAGTTAGTTTCAGATTTGCCGCGAATTGATAATCGAGATTCGGTGGTCCAGCGGGAGCGGCGGCATATGGGATAAGCGTCGCGGATACGATGCCGTAAGCCGTGGAGGCCGAGAAAGTGAATCCCTGCTTGTACGCAGATCCGTTCGCAATCGTACCGCTTGAATCCACCATAGACATATCTCCGAACTCCCCCGAATTGCCGCGCAGGACAGAACCAGTAGGAGTGCTCGTTGCCGTCCAACTCGCGGTGCTTTCGTTTTCCGCGTAGGAGGTCATCCATGTGTTCGTGTGGCTTGGCGTGATGCTGTTCGTTCCAGCCGTCGCGCTTCCCGTCGAACTCGCGGAACCATCGAGCGTGCAGCTTTGAACACCCGTGTAGGAGATTTCCGAATAGTAAATCTGCGCGGTGGAACTCACTTTCACAATGATGCTCCCCGTAGGAGGAGAGGCAAGACACCAGAGGGAAATGCCAAACGCCGCACCACCAGACCCGGCGATTATCTTTGTGAGCGCGGTGCCGCTCGCCGTCACGGTCTGCGGGTCGCCACCTCCCCCGTCTTCGTTCCATACGAGCAGAACCCCATTGGCACCCGACCCCATCGTGTAAGTCGTGGTTGAAACTCCGCTTGCCGCATACACGGAGGTCTTTTCGTTATCAAAGGCGATGGCCGCATGAGCGACCGGAGCGACAAAGAGAAAACCGAGCAATAAAAATAAGAGATATTTCTTTATAGACATGTCGAAGTTGAAAGTTGCCACGCTATCGTGCTTGATACTTGGAAATCGGCGTACACGACAGTCGTACCTGACGCTTGGCTGGGGGTCATTTCCAAACACCCCGTCCGATAGGAAGATGTTGCGGTAGAAGTCGCTCCTACAAATACAGTGCTTGTCTGATTCACGGGATTCCACGCGTACAGTTGGACACCCGAAGGCGCGGCCGTCGTCGTCCCTACCGCGAGAGATGAACTTATCGTCGTGGTTGCAAGAGACGATGTCGCGGTCACTCCGAGTGTTCCCGCTACCGTAAGCGTTTGCGTAGGTGTTGAGGTAGCGACCCCCACATTTCCACCGTTCGCCTGCAATTCGAGATTCTGCACAGTTCCATTTCCCCCCGCCTCCGTGCTGATGTTCGCGTACCCCGTACCTGCTCCCGAATTGACGGACTTCCCGAAGTGTAGGCACTCATATGTCGTCGTCGCAAAATTGTCGAGGTCTGAAGAACAGATGTCTTCCCACGCCGCTCCATAGATCGTTGATCCAAACCCATTTGCAATCGTAGGTCCTTTCGGAAATACGTCGAACGCTGCAGGGGTTGATGCTTGATATGCCGTGGCGAAGGGAACCGCGATGCCGAGATTCGCACGTGCTCCGAAAACAGCGGTATCAGTACCCACTCCCTCGCCCAAGCTCACGTCGGGATTTACAAGGAGGGAATCGTAATTGTTTATCACCATGTTCCCGTTTTCGGTCGTGGTGGCTTGGAGTGTCACGCTGGAAGTGACGTTCAGAGTTCCTCCGACATTCAGATTGTTCGCCTGTGTCAGCGTCGTACCCGATACCGAGAGAGTGGAAGTCCCCGACAATGCGCTCGCCGTACTCCAGAATGGAAAAGTGCTCGTAGTGACCGCCGATGAGGTCGTGACCGTTCCGCTCCCCCCTCCTCCCGAAATGCCGAGCGTTGATGTCGCAACCCACTGGATGCCACCCGTTGCCGTGGAACTTGCGATAGGGACTGTTCCATTCGCTCCTGGCGTCGGAACGGTCTGTGAAACAAGTGAAGCCGATGCGATGCCCGCGAAAGCGAATGTTACAAAAGCGACTGCGGAGATGACGAGATGTTTTATTTTCATGAACAATTATTGGTATTAAAGTAGTATGAGATGCCCGCGACGACATCGAAGGAACTTGCCGCGCCGGAGGCGTACATCACATGGCAAGCGGTGGACGAAGCCGAGCCGGTGATAACCGTTGAGGTCGTAGTACCCGTAGCGACGAAGGTCGCCACGCTTGTCGTTGCCGAGACCACGTTCAGCGTCGCCGTGCTTGTTGTCGTCGTGCCAACGGCGAGGTTGCTCGTGAAGTCGCCGGTGCCGGAAACGTGAAGGTTGTTGCCACTATCCGTCGTGCCGTTCACGTCCACTTCCCCGTTCGTATCTAGGAACAAAGGAACTTGACTACCATTATCGGTTGCCAGTTCTATACCTCCAGAATTGACTCCAGCCCCAGTGGAGTCGTTTTGAATGAGGAAGTTCTTTGCACCGACACCGACGATCTCATAAGTGTTTCCTGCCGCGCCGCTGAAGCCCAAATACTGCCCTGAATTGCCACTCCTGTAAATTACCATCGCATAGCCAGCAGTAGGGCCGTTGATTGATACGGGAGCAGTAAGGAACGAAGACGGAGCCGCACCGAATCCCACAGGGTTCGAGAACGATGTTTCCGATTTCACGGATAAAGAACCATCTACCGACAAGTTGCCGTTTGAAATGGGCTGCACACTTACCGAAGTGATGGCAAGCGCAGCCCCTCCTGAGTTTATGATGAAGTTCCCCGTGTTTTGAGCGGTAACATAATCGTCTATGCTTGACCCAGCGAGAGTTGATGCGCCGCCTGTGCCGCCGATAGAATAAGCGCCATATTGGGATGATGTCGCTATTGTCATTTTTACTTCATAGGTAACTCCCGCCGTGATGGAAAGCGCAGGATTCGGCTGGGCACTTTGGTTTGAGCCAGCCGCCGCAATAAGAACTCCTCCCGCAATGCTCCACTCCGCTTGAAGCGTCCAGCTACTCGTTTGAATAGCGGGAGCGATGTTTGAACCGCGCGTGGCGTCAATATAAGCGTTCGCTCCAGCGGATTGAGAACCGACAGTCGTCGTTGAGGCGAAGTTGGCGGTCGAGGTGACGTTCAGGGTGCCGCCGACGGCAAGATTGTTCGAGCCGAGGTTCACGTTCGAGTTTGCGCCTGTATAAGGGACATAGGTGGTGGAGGCGGTAGAGGTCGTAAGGCACGAGGCGCAGCCGATCACGCTTGCCGCGCTCCATGTGATGGGCGACGTGGCAGTGACAGAGGCGTTTTGAAGCGCCGAGCTTATATAGCCGGAAGGATTCGTGGCGAGGTAATAGGTCGTCGAGTTCGTACCTTGCCATGTCCCCTGCCAGTTTCCCGTGCTCGTTGTGACCCCGACATTCGTGAGGGTGATGCTGTTCGTCGTCGTCGATATGCCGATTCCAGTTCCGGCGACGAAGCTGATCGTCGAGGTGTTCACACCCGCGATTGTCTGTACGGCAATCTGGCAGGTAATCGTGCCTGTCGCTGAAAGCGAATTGGCGAGCTGGCCCGTCGAGCAGTTCTGGACGCTGCCGCCGTTGATATTCAATGTGACCGTCGTTGTCGTGTTCGTGGAACTCGTCGCCTGCGTGATCGAGATTCCGCTTCCTGCAACAGACGTATAGGTCGGAGCGGTCGGGAACGTGACGCTGCCGCAGCTCGCAATCCCTGCACTCGTCACCGAATTCACGAATTGGTTTGCGCTGCACGTCTGGGTGACGCCGTTATTCAGGCTAACGCTGATCGTCGTCGTCGCACCGCTTACCGTTGTGGTTGCGCCTGTACCGGCGGTTATCTGATATGCGGCCGCCTTGTTGCCGTTAATCGTGGGCCAAACGACACCGAGCGTGCTTGATGTGATGGTGACCGTTCCCGACCCGCCGTTCACGGTGTTCACAACCTGTGTGCTCGACGAGAGGAAGTCCGACGGGTTGTAGAGCTGCCACGTTCCGGCCCAGTTCCCGGTGTTGGTTGCGACTCCGGTGCCGGTGATCGTGACAGTCCCGCTCGCGCTCGAAACTGAGCAAGTCCCCGCGCAAAGGATGTATGCGGGCGTGTAGGCCCCGCTTCCGGTGCCGATGAGCACCTGCCCGGCCGCGGGCGATGCTGTGGTGCCGGTTCCGCCGAGAGCCGGAGGATAAGCAGCGGCGATCGCGTCGATCGCCCTTAACAAGCCGAAGATGGCAACGATGCTGACTGCGATGAGGAGGATTTTGCGGATCACTGGTACTGCGCGATGTGAGGCTCGCCTGACAAGGCTGCCGGGGGCGGGGTTATATACGTAATCGTAGTGCCTGAAATCTCATAGTCAACCCCCTGAAGCTGCGGCTGTCGTGCAAGGGTGATCTGCAGGGAGTTCGGGTCAAACGGCGTGATGCCTCCGTGGAGCGTGAACGTGGTGTTTGTGCCGTCGATCGTGCCGTCCACATTCACGAGCTTCCACGGCTGCTGAAGGTTCGCGCCGATGTCCGTGATCATCTTGGCCGTGATGCCGAGCAGCATCTGATACGTCTTGCCTGCGGTGTTCTTGGTCGAAGCCGCGGTGCCTTCCTGCGCGCGGGTGACGGTGAGCGTGTTTCCGGAGACGTTCGTGACGCGGACGATCTCCACGTTGGGATCAAGTGCCGGATTCACATAATCGGTCGAGTTCCACCACACCATATTGAAAGGCGCGGAAGGAAGCGATGATCCTCCGGAAGAAAGCACGATCGAAGTGTCGGTTGCGCCATATCCCGTCGAGACGGTGAGCTGTATGAAGTTCGCGACGGAATCGAGCGTCATGCGTGTTCAGATACTTATTTCTTCCGGACGCAGGAAGCACATGCAGTTCGGATGGAGTGGAGGCGCGCTCACGTCGCCGTAATCGAGCGACATGGTCTTCGCGTCGTCGCCTTCGCCCACGGTAAGACTCGCGCCGTTCTCGAAGAAGTTATCGTCAATACCGATGGTCTTGCCGTCCATCGCCTGACAGAACGGGCACACATTAGAGGTCTGGCTCGTGTACCACTTCACCGTCTTCACGACTCCGGACTGCTTCCACGCGCTCTTCAGCGCGTCGTTCGCGGCCCTGAATGATTCCGTCTTCGCGACCATCGCCGCGCGCTTCTCGTCGCTCCACTCGTAGATCTCCTCTACGGTCTTCGTGATGTCGGAAAGCGGCGCACCCGCGGTGAGGCCGTCATTGATCTTCGTCTCTAGCACTTCAAGCGTCGTCTGCTGGTAACTCTCGGACATTTTCTGTACGGAAGCTTTCACCGCCGCGCGCGTCGTGTCGTTGAAGGGATTGAGCTCGGGCTTTCCGATCTCGGCCGCGGCCGATCGGGACTGATGCTCGAAGAGCGTCTCCATGATCGGCGTCACGGCGTCGGTCGTGATGGAGATCCACTTTTCGATGTTGAAAAGGTCCTTGGGATCGACGGCTTTCCCGATCGCTGTCGGAAGGTTTGCGAGCACTTCCGCCTTCTGCTCGCCGTTGATCTTGCGGATCGTCGCCGCGATGTCTTTTTCCGCCTGCTCGGTGTACTCGCTGAACTCCTTCCATCGCGCTTCGTCCTGTTCTTTCGTCGTCTCGAACTTCTTGCCCGCGAGGCGATCCTTGAGCCTGTCGGTGATGCTCTTTGTGAGTGATTCCGCCATGGCGACGCGCTGTTTCGCCCGACTCGCGAGCTTCGTGCGTGCGGGCCTGAAGGCCACGCGCTGCCCGTTCGCGGCCTTCTGGACCTTGGCCTCGATCGCCTTGAGGAGCATCTTGTGGGGCTTGTCCGCGCCTCCTGCGGCCTCCGGCGCCACGTCGCCGTCGCCTTCTGGCTCGCCTACCGGTCCCATCGTGCTCGGGGCCATGAGGACATCGCCGCCTTCGACAGGACCGAGGCCCATGAACTCGTCGCGTGCCTCATTGATCGTGAGGATCGGCTGGCTGCCGACCGCCGCCTGCATCTCGGTCGTCCGCGCGCCGCGGTCCTCCGGCACTGGATCGATGAAGCTTATATAAAGATCATCGCCGTAGCGCGGCACGAGCTTCTCGTTCAGGAAGTCGCAGATGCGCTGCATGTGCGGCTTTATGACGCGCTTGCTGAACACGTAGTCCGCCGTCTCGGCTGTCGCGCGGTTCGTGTCCGACTCGGCTGTGCCGAGGATCGTCTTCGACACGCCGAACAAGGCGAGGATGCGGTCGCGCATGTCCTCGGAGAGGTTCTTGAAGTCCATGTCCTTGGGGTTCGTGCCGGCGGGAGTCCACTTCACACCTTTCGGCAGGACGCCGATGCGCTGCATGTTGTCGATGCCGCCGTGGACGTCCATGAAACCGATCTTCAGGGCCTCCACCTGCGACTCGGCCACCATCTCCGTCTCAAGGAAGCCCGCCGGCCGTGCGCCGTTCAGGAAGAACTTGCGATTGAACTCCATCGCATAGTTGTCGTTGTCGATGTACTCCGCGCCCGCTTGCACAATGCCGCGGCCCTCGAAGAAATTCATCGGGTCCGGCGAGCGGAAGTGGATGATGCACGCTGGATCGAACACGATGTTCCGCGATTCGAGCTTCATCTTGTAGCCCGTGATGCGGAACGGGAAAGAGCTTTTATCAATCAGTGGATGGACCTTCGACGGGTCGAGCAGATAGGTCGCGTCCGGCTTCGCAAGGTCGTCCTTTACCGGATTTCCCTTCGTATCGGTCAAAAGCCAGTAACAGTTGCCGACAAGGTCGAGATGGCTTGAGGTGAGGTACTTCAGCTCCGAACCGATCATGTCGGGGTTCACGCCGTCCAGAAGGTCGAGGAGCGGATGCTGCTCTTTCTCGTTGTGGTCTTTGCCATTCACCTCGAAGAGCCGGAAGTCGATGTTCTGCACTTCGCGTGCTTTCGCGTTCACGGCTGCATAGACGTAGCCGCGGTTGTTCGCGAGCGCCTTCTCCGGGTCGATGTGGTGGCCGCCGCCGGGGCGCTCGATCGCGAACTGGTTGCCGCTCGTGTCGATGTCGCCGAACTTGCCGCCCGAGGCTTTGGTGAGCCCATAGCGGGTGAACGTCAAGCCGCCGCGCTCCTGTTCGTAGAGCTCGGGATCTATGCGCGAGGCGATGCCTCGCACGAGGCGTGGCAACCATCCGGGCTTGCCTTTGGAATTGAGGGAGGGTGAAGCCACTTTACGCGGTCATGATCTTTCCATCGGCGACCTTGAACGTGTGCGTCTTCGAATAGGGGCAGGTGAGGGAAGTCTCGATGGTGAGCGGTTCGAGGCTGACTATCGCGTGATTCTTCGTCGTGGCGAGCGGTTGATTGCAGTCCGGGCAATTGATGATGACCGTGTCGATCTCGGGCCACAGGAGCTCGACGATCTGTTTGATCTCGTACTTCTTCCCGAACCAGTTCCACCATAGCCGGCGGAATGCCCCGGTCGGCGGTGTAAGCGGCTCGCTGTAGAACTTCCGAATGGGCTCCCGTTTGGGTATGAAAACGAACTCGCCGGGATGGGAAAGGTCTTCAGAGTGGGGCACACGCTTTACTTCTAGCGCGGTGGACATTTGGAGGGATTATCTTCACAGTAGCAAAATGGTTACTTTCGGCAAGGGGATAACGGTGAGAGACTTTCGGCATGGGAACAGCGGCTTTATATTTGCTCATTCTTGTCGTGGGTTATATCGTTGGGTCATTTCTTCCAAGCTATTTCAAAAAGAAGGGCGAGAATCTCGCCACGAAGGAAGACATTGCTGAACTCACAAAAACTGCGAAAGAAATAGAGGCGAAGATCGACGAGGGGATGCTGGGGCGTCAAAGACAATGGGAGCTCAAGCGCGAGGTGTTATTGGAAGCGGCAAAGAGGCTGTCCGAGGTGGATAACGCGCTGCTTTCCTACTGGACGGCGATGGCGATGCCGAACCCTGACGATGACGAGGAGATGGCGATCTTGCGAGAAAACCGATCGGCCGCTACGAAGAGATGGAACGCCGCTGCGCAAGCGCTCGACGAAACTAGACTTATTGTGGCAATCGTGTGCGAACGCGTCACCGAAGATTCCTTTGATGCGTTTGGCACGTGGTGCGACATGGTGGTGGCAGGGATGAAAACGGACCCGAGCCTATATGAAAAATCGCGCAAGTCCTTATATGAAAAGTTGCAGAGCGCTCGCAATCACATTAGAAAAGAGCTGGGCATAGAGCGGCCCGCAGAGGATGCTCCGGGTCTGATAAAGCTCGACTGAGCTGCTTACTTCGCCTCCTTCTTCTGCTTCGCCCATCTCTTGCGCTGGGCTGCGGCGATCTTCTCACGTGCTTCGGCACTCAGAGTGTACTTCCGCTTCGCTTTACGGCCACCGCGGCTTGCGCCACTGCTGGTTCCGGTGAGTAGAGCGCGGGCCTGTTCGAGGCGGGAAATCTCAGCTTCGATTTGGGAAAGTATTTCAGTGGTATTCATGCGCAACAGTGTAGCGCAGTGGCTACGCATCGATCCAATGGATCTTCGGCAGCTCAAGCCCCTGACTGACGAGTCCTTGCAGCAAATAGACAAGGCCATCGCAGTTGTGAACGAGAATGCCGTTCGCTAAGAATTCGTGTGCGCCTTCAACGAGGAGGTTGTAGACGGGCCTTACGGACGAATCCTTGCGGATGTTCGCGGTGCCACTTCCGGCCGGATTCGCTTTTGTGCCACGCTGCAGCGGCGGGAATGACGTTGTAAAGCATGTTGCGTCGAGCTTCCCTGATCTGTTGCGGTGTGCGCCGGCGCATATGGTCGGAGATATGCTTCGCGCCATCTTTTGAGGCGAGATTAGAGATGCGGTTGTTGAGCGGGTTGCCGTCTTTGTGATGGACATGGGTGAATCGATCGATTGGCCCGAAGTTGTCGATCCAAAGCTGACGGTGGAGAGAGACGGGAGATTTGTGATTGCCGTCATGCCGCCAGTAGTAAACGCGATGAGCGCGTTGTTCGGCTTCAGGATTGCGGCGGTAGACCTTGCCATCGTAAAGAATGGCAGGCGGCGGATTCGCCCAATCAACCGATTCGTACCGGACAGCATCGCCTTTCCAGCGCCAATGATTCTCGCCTGAACGGGCAGCCGAAAATCGGGCACGCATTTCGGGACTCCACTTGTGTCCCTTATACCGGTCGCCGAGATTGCGGACAGAGACCTTACCAGCGCATTCGCGAGAACAAAACCTGCCGGTGCGCTCGCAGGCGTAGTATCGGAACTCTCTTCCGCATACTTCACACTTCCCGCTTCTATTGCCGAGATGCAGTCCTCCTTTCTGTTCCATACATAAATCATGTCGGATTCACGCACATTTGCAATGGGGACAACTCCGTGCGCCGTAATGACGGGATGATCGGGCGTGGCGGTCAATCCGAACCTTGTAATCACTTCTCGCCGTCCGGTTTGACCAGCCCAAAGCACGCGCTTATATCCCTGACGGGTGAAAACTCGGTCGCCTTCGCACACGGCTTTTATTGGGACTTCACCTCGTTCGGTGAAAACTAACGTGTCGCCATCGAGACATAGGTCGTCGTGTGACTCGACGCCAAGATTGAACATCTGCCCGAGCAGTTCCTCACATCCCGCCCGAGGGAATAGCACCGTGCCGTTCTTGATGTAGGGCGCTACCACTTGAAGCCTTGCCCGCTTGTCGCCCTGCGGCTTCATCGGAACAACGGGCAAAAGCGCGCGCTCCATCTCCTGAATCGCGGCCTTTTGATACGCCACATCCTCCACGAAGAACAGGTTCGCGCCGCCGAGTTCGCCGGGAATGTTCCTCACCTTCTGGAGGAAATTGAAGAACGTGACGTGCTCGTTGTACGGATGGGGCCGGATATAGATCTTCGGCGCGTTTTCGACGTAGAACACTTCGCCGGACACGATCGCCGTGTAATCCGCGCCTTCCTTCTGGCTGATCGCGAGGTCTATCCCGTGACCCTTGATCGCCGCGATGCCCTTCGGGAACTCGTCGTAGTAGTGAATGTCCTCGGGCTTTATGATCGCCTCGTCGTCCGAAACGATCTTCAGGAGCATTTCCCGCTGCCACGGGATCGCGCCCATATCCCGTTCCTTGTCCTTGAGGCTTTGCTCCGTGGGATACATCGCGGGCCATGTGCAAATGCCGTCCTTGTCGAGGAGCGGGAATTCGAGGACCTTGAATCCCGTGCCCGGCGCCCGGAGACGCGAAAGCAACGCGTCCATATGCAGGAGGTTCCCGATAACGACGAGCTTGCCCTTCCGGGCGTCCAAGCCCGGCATGATCTCGCTGTGGAGCCAGCGGTCGGTCTTGTCGCGGTTCTCCTTCGTGCGTACCCATTCGCCGTCCTCCGGGTCGTCCACGACGATGAGCTTCGGGCGGTATTGCAGATGGCGTAGACCTCTCACCTTCTGGCCGCGGGACCGGGCGAGGATTCGGACCCCGTTCGAAAGGACGATGTTCTGCTTCTGCCACTCCTCGCCTTCGCCCTGAAGGCTGAAGTCCTCGATGACGTTCCCTTTGATCTCGCCGTAGTCCTGCTTGATGAGGGTGTTCGTCTCGAGCTCGTGTTTGATGGCTGAAATGTTGAGGGTCGCCTGACGAGAGGAGTCGGCGATCAGGATGATGAAGGGATATTTCTCGGGATATTCGAGCGCGGCCCAGAGAGGGAGGGCCAAGCTGCCTAGCGTGCTCTTGCCTGAGCCGCGGAACCCGAGGACAAGGACGCGGCGCTCATGTTCGTCCTCAAGCGTGTGGACAAGCTGTGAGTGGAATGTGGCGGGAGGGTCGGTGAAGTATCCGGTGAGGTATATCAGCGAGAAGCCGAGCAGGTGTTTCCTGCTCTCTTTGCGGGCCTCGAAGTTGTCGAAAGGGTAATCAGCCGGGCTGGCTGGCGTTGCTGGGTTGGACATCCTCCTTCGGGGCGTTCAGAAGGCCCCAGTTGTCGAAGGCGACGCGGATCGCCTGCTTTCGTTCCTCGGGGAGCGGGGTGTTGCGGATCGTGGCGTCGAGCGTTCCGAGCTTGCGCTCGAAAACGCCGGCGTCGAAGAGTTTCTCGAAGACGGCGCTGTGGGCCTCGCGGATCTCACGGAGGGCCATGACACGATCCTGCTTGCGGGCGAACGGGTCGTTCGCGATCTCCCATGCGACGCGCACGACCTGCGTCATCGTGTCCTCGAAGGCGGCGAGGGCATAGTTGAGCGTCTGACGGTCGGCACGCTTGATGCGCTCCGCGTAGATCTTCTTTACGAGGGTCGAAAGGTAATGCCGCTCGATCTTGATACCGTACTCGCGATCGAGCCGGTCGGCGAGGTCGTCAAGAGGGATCTGGTGGTCCTGCGCGATGACCGAACGCACCCGTGAAATGAGGTACTGCTTCTTGTCCTTGGCTATAAGCGGCATGGAAGGATTGGGTTGGTTCCCCTTAACTGTACCGCGACGAAGTAAAAAAGCTAGACTAGGCGTGATGTGAGGTCTGTATGGCCGAGATAACGATAGAGTTCACCGGACGAACCCAAGATCTCAACGAATTCAGCTCCGCGCTCTTTGGGACTGACGCGCTAGCGGCCGGGACTCAAGAGGAGATTCCCGGAGGCGGGACGATCACGATGCAGTCGATGATGTTGCGCAAGGCGTACGGCATTCCGCAGTACATCGAAATCATTCTCTCAGTTGTGGACAGCATCGCCGCGGGGATCGCCGGTAATTACATCTACATCAAGTTGATAGAGCACAACGGCGGGAACCTGAGTATCAGGATCAACCGGCGCGAGGTTCACCTCGACAAGCGCAAAATAACCAAGATGATTGAGGAGGAAATCGCGACCCAAAGGAAATGAGAGACAACGCAAAAAATAAAGGTCTACTTTTTTGCGATTTCCTTTAGCATCGCTGCGATCTTCTTCAAGTCCTCAAAATCCGCGATAATCTCGATCCGCGCCTTCATTTTGTGCATCCGCTTGGAGACCTCCACCTCCCCATGAATGGTGGGATCATTCAGCGCCTTCTCAAGCTCCTTCTGGCTGACGGCCGGGCCGAATTTTATGGTGTAGCGTTCGATCATCTCTTTGGATTTTTCGCGACGAGCGTGAGCCAAACAACTTTTTGCCACGCATTACAAAAACTTCGGACACGCGCTTTATCACTGACACGAAGGACTGTTTTAAGGCACGCATTGCATCGGTATTTTCGTTTACGCTTGGCGAGGGAAATCATTTCTCATATTGCGTGATAGGTTTATGCCATGGTTCAAGACGGCATTCGGTTCTGCGATGTATGTGATGAGGAGATCCCGCGAGGCGAGACATATGCCTATTACCTCGTACCAACGCCCGAAGGCGAATCTCGCGTTGATGTCTGCTTCGACTGCCGAATGAATATGCACGGGCGGGATCTGAAGTCTGCCGTGAATTGAGAAACCGGGAAGCCCCTTTGCCCGACGGATGGGGCGGTTGCGCAGGTATGGATGCCTTGTTCGGGCAAAATACCGTCTAGAACGGGTTCCGCCGATTGGTCCTGCCGCGCCATTACTGGTTCGCGTTCCCGGCCCGATTGCTATTCTTCCGGCGCGCCCTCCGGTTCTTTGACCGGCTCTTCCTTTGCCGGCGCTTCGTCACCCTCAGGCTTTTCCTCGGGCTCTACTGCGGGCGTGGCTTCGGGAGTGGGCGCTGCATCGTTCTTCACCTCTTCTGCCGCGGGCGCCGCTACCGGCTGCTCGGCTCCGGCTTCCCGGATTCCGCCCTCTGGTGCTGCTTCGTAATCTGCCATTTGTTTTGATGTGTGGTTTTGTATCGACCTTTACAGACGCCGCACTCTTTCAGCGACGCTCCTGTTGTTCTCTGCAAGCCCGCGGAAATATTGAGCTGTCTTCTCTCCGTTTGCCGCGTTCTCTTCCTCGGCCTTCGCCTGCTGGCGTTTGTACTCCGCAACCTTCTCTGCCTGCTTGCGCTCTTTGTCGGACAAGTACTTCTCCTGTCCGGTCATCTGGTCGCGCTTGATGAACTTCGCGGGCTCATGGCAAATCGAACATACCCACTCATCCGATCCCTTTAGATCTCCGATCATGCTCTCGTGGCCGTTCTCACAGGAATAAAAGCCCTTCTCCTCCAACTCGCTCACCTGCTTGATCCGAGCTTCCATCTCATCGGCTTCGGCATTGAGGCGTGAGACAACGTCGCGTTTCTCCGCGGCGAGCCTTGACGCGAGGCCCGCGTTCAGGTCATTCGTTGCCGCTTCCACTTCCTGCTTTAGCCGGTACTGGGCCTTCGCATACCGCTTTGCGATGAATCTGAGCATTGTTATTTTGCGGTGGCTTTGATGATCTCGACGAAGATCCACGCCGCAATGAACACGTATACCAGCACAGTGACAAAACGCATGGATGCCTTGAAGTGCTTGGAGGTCATTGATTTAGGGGATTATCTAAAGTGTAGAATATGGGGGATATTAGTCAATCCACAGGAACATGGAATGCCCAAAAGGATTTGTAAACTTTGCCTGCAGCACAGGGAACTCAGGCGTAGCCATTTCATGCCTCGGGCTATTTATGGGAATCTGAGAGCTCCGGGCTATGAGCCGGTGCAGCTCACGTCGAAGGTCGTGAGGCCCACATCTCTCCAGACGGCCGAATACCTCCTGTGCCACGATTGTGAGCAGCTCCTCAACAAGAAAGGTGAGCGGTGGGTTCTCCCCCGTCTTGCGAGGTACAACGCTTCATTTCCGCTCTACGATCTTCTCACCAAGAGGCCACCAGTATTCGACGATGGTTATCTGGCCGTCTATGCAACGGCCGAGAACCCGGATGTGGATCGCGAAAGCTTGATCAACTTCGCCATTGGCCTCTTCTGGAAGGCTTCCGTTCATTCTTGGAGTGGCGAGCGACAGGAAGCGCGCATCGATCTCGGCGACGTCGGGGAGAATCTCCGGCGATTCCTGTTGGGGCAAGCGGCCCTAGCAGAGAATGTTGCGCTGGTCCTGATTGTCGTTCCTCCACCGGTGTCCCTAATAGCCACAACCGATCCGATACGTGGATCGAATGCCGACTTCGCGAATTACCACTCTTATGTGCCGGGCCTGTTTATGAATCTTTGCGTCGGAGCGGACGGTCGAGAGAGAATGAAGGGCACCTGTATTGTTTCGAATCCACTCGGCCCTGTCACTGTCCAAGACGTTACGCCTGACATTCGGGCACTACTCCATTCTGTGGGAGCCGGTGCGTATAAGACAAAGAAACTCATAGAAACTCAGGCGGAAATCGTCGAAAAGCAGCTCCACAAGAAGCCTCAGTCCTAAATTTGCGCAAGAACATCATCAATGCCATGAGCAATGATGTACCTTCCTCCGGCTTCTTCCAGTCGTCTCTGAAATTCCTTCTGGTGCTCGCTCTGCTTTCCGCCCGGTGCTTTGACCTCGATCCCGACGTACTGCCCGTTCACGACGCACACGATGTCCGGACTGCCGACCGCGCCGAACCGGTAGAAATGCTTGTTTGAATCGACGAAAGCGCCGCTGTTGTTCCGGTAGTGGAACACGTGCTTCCACGCCAGCCATTCGAGAATCGCTTTCTGTGTCGCGCTTTCCTTCATTCCCTCCGACGTTTAGGTTTGTCTGATACCGGCCGGCCGTGTCCGCACTCGCAATCGCACGGGTGATCGTGGCTGTTGTTCTCTTGCCAGTCTCGAATTATGCGAGTGTGGTCTTCATGTGCGGCGTGAGCCAACCGGCGCGCGAGCTTGTCGTCGTTATATTCTTGACGCGGGACGGAGCCATCACAGTCTGAGTGCTTTTTCTGTTTGCAGGGGATGGAGATGTAGCGGGGGCCGCGCATGGGGAATTAAGTTAACTGTACAATTGGCGGGCGCGGAGTCAAGGAGAAGGCGTAAGCTAGTCGGAGAGGATTATGCGGTGGCGAGCAACGGCGCGCGGCGGTTCGTATATGAATTCAATGGACAGCCAAAATTGCGAGAGGTCGAGGAAGATCTGAGCGGCGGGATGGAGATGCCGAGTATCGGAAGTATCATCAACCGGCACGATAAGGATTGGAAAGTAACCCACTTGCTCGCGCCGGTCTCATCAAGCGGAACCATTCCGATCGTCCGCGTGTTCTTGAGCGATAACTTCAAGGGACACTCTTTCGTCTTGAAGCGTGTAGTACCATGATCACAAGCGGGAGGTGTAAGGATATGAAGTTCCAAGTGACCATCACCCGCACGGATACGGGAGCAAACACGCGGGTCAAGTCTGACACTGGAGAGGCGAACAAGGATGTTGCTTCATGGAGTGAAGCGCTTGCCGAAGCCGAGCGCCTTGGCCTGATCAATGCCGTAGAATCCCTCGCCGCCAAAGCCCTCCCGCCCGGCTTTCCTTTGCACGTTTCCGCGGATGCCAGCGTTGCCGATCTTGTCAGGCATGGATTCGCGCTCGGCAAGGGCGCGCCGCCACGATAAGGAATCTCTCGGGGGACGATTGCGACGACGCCGAGCTTGATGAGGAGGGAGCGGATCATTTCTTCTTCTCACTTTTCTTCTTTCGCACAAACACGTTAATTGTTTCTTCCGCGCCGTTGTCGATCTTCTCGGAAACAAATTCCACACCGAGATATTCGATCAACGCATTAATCTTCGCCTTCGTCTCGTCGTAATCGCAATTGTTCATGTTGATTAAATTAGTTTGCATGAAATGAGTTATCTCCAACCCCTTATTTCTTTCCCACCAATTCTTAGCCTTGATGTGGGCAACGACCTGCTTCTCCCGATAGCAATTGTCGCCACAAAAGGGACAATATCGTTTGAGGTCACATTGCCACGGCCATTCTTCGTTCATATTCCAAGTGAATTGCTTTGTTCGACCTTTGGCTTCTCTGCAAACGCTTCTGGCAGCACCGGATACTTCGCCTTCCACGCGTGGGCTGTGCTTCCCGTCACCCTGCACGTCCGCTTGCCGGCGTCGAGGATCAGTCCCATCTTCCGGAGCTCAAGGCAGCGCGGCGTGATCCTGTTCACCGGCCAGTTTAAGCGCGCGGCAAGCTCGGCGTTCGTCGCATCCGGAAATAGCCGGAGCGCATCGAGCACTTCTTTCTGCTTCTTACCGAGGTTCTGTGTGGCCCGGGCGTAGGCCCAGAGGGAGGTCTCTTGTTGCATTGAATCGTTGATTGAGTTTTCGCTAGTCCAATCTTGGTTTAAGAGCTGAGGAAAAGTGCACCACAAATGTAACTATACGGATGCGGGTGAATCGCGCTAAAGTATTGATTCCACGACGCATCGGAGGATTTGTCACCCGTTTCGTACCTCCTTATCCACTGATTTCTTGTTGCGCGCACTTGCATCGTGTTCTGGGCACGCCTACAGTTTTTGTATCCCCTTTACAAACCAAGTGATTGATCTTAAGCAAAAGTGGGTATTTACCCATAGCTGCTTATGACGTTCATTTGGGGGTCACATGGGGTCGCCCGATTTCAGCCACTTCCTTTTCCTCGTGCGCTTCTACGTCTTCGAAGTGTGCGAGACGTTGCTCTTTATCGCGTTTTTGATCGCGCTGATGTGGCATACCATCCGCCGCATTATCCAGTTTGGACGCGGCGGAAAGGAGTGAGAACCGCGGGGAGGGCCTTCCATAGGTATTGCACCTACCTCTCTTTTGCCCCGTGCTTATGGGAGAGGAGACCCTTGAGTGGTTGTCAATTGGACTTCCGATACCACGGCTTTGCGACTATCTCGTAGTGGTGGACAATGTCGTTCTTCGTGAACTGGCTGAGCTCGCCCCACATCTCCTCCGCGTGCCGGCAACGCTTTCGTTGGAACGTGGCCATGGGGCAGGTGCACGTGATGTTCGGGTTCATCATCGACCCGCCCCAGTAGATCGTCGTCGTATACACGACAGACTGGTCCCTTTTAGAAGGGTAGATCGTCGATCGAAATATCCTCTCCCCCTCCCAGGCTTGGACGATCTCCTTCACCATCTTGCTCATCGAGTTGTATGGTCGGGATGTGTTCCGCCGACGCTTGGACTGCGACCTTTGAAATGCGCTTGCCATATTTGCCGTTCTTCAACTTGAACGCCTCCACATAGAACTCCTCTCCGATCTCGATGTCCTCTAGGTCCTCAATGAGGTAATACAAATTGCCGTCCTCATTCTTAATCGGCATGTTCCACAGCTTCTCAACGCCGTTGTCGGTGATGACCATTTGGAGCTCTTCCTGCTCGGCGCCGTTGAAACTCTTCCCCTTCCCAATCTTTTGGGAGACGATCTTCACACGGTGCTGTCCGTTCGGGACTTCGACATCGATCATCTGTCCGCCGCCGGCGTCGATCTTCTTCTTATCCGTAACGCTGAAGAACTGATTCTTATCCGCAATTGCGCCTTTCTCGCGCGCCTTATCCGCAAGCTGCTTTGCTAATGTGCTCATGTTTGAATAAATAATTTTGTTTATTTACTGCTCTACGCTGCCTGCAATTCGCTCACAATTTCGTCCACGAGCTTCCGCACCTTCGCGACCTTTGCCTGCGCCTTTTTGCCAGTTACCACTGGGAACGGGATTGCCATGAACGTACCGGAAAAAGCGCGGAGCTTCTCTGTGTCTGGACGCTCCGCCTCGATCCGCTCCGCTTCCGTCTTTGCGGCTATTTCCGCGGCGATGCGTTCGTCCTCCTTGCGCTTGGCATCGATCTCCGCCTGAATGCGGGCATCTTCAGCGGCCTTGCGCGCGGCTTCCTCAACCTCCGCCTTATGGCGCGCCTCGCGCTCGGCATCCAACTTCTGCTGTTCGATCGCTTTCTTTTCCGCCTCGATCCGCTCCTGCTCAGCCTTCTGCTGCCGGTCCCGCTCTTCTTGCTCAAGCCGCTGCTTCTCCAATTTCGCGGCCATGAGCGTATTCAATACTTCCGCAAATGCCGCATCGTCGAGGGTGAGCAATTCCGCGTCGCCGATCTCCGCGCCGATCTCCGCTAGCTTGGACTTTCGGTCCGGGAGTTTTTCGCGCTGTTCTGTTTCGAACTTGATGCGAGCCTTCTCATCGTCGATCTTCATCTGCTCGGCCATGAGGTGGTCCTCGACTTCCAAGATCGCCTGCGTGATGCGCTTCGCTTCGGCATCCACGGCTCGACCGTATTCGAGGCTATGGGCCTTGAGCTCTACCCGGCGTTTCTCGACGTTCACCCGCTCGCCTTTGATGAAAAGCCGTGCCTCCCGCACTTTTTCGTAACCCTCCAAATCATCCAGCCCCTTGACGGTGAGTGGAAGGAACTCCTTGCGGTACGATTCGAGCGCCGCATCCGTCACGCTGTATTTGACCAAATCATTTATGTCTTCCATTTTTGTGATTAGTTGTTTTGTTCTGCATATCGCCTCTCCTGCGCTTGGACCGTTTGAGCATTTGAACGCACGACTTCACTGATTTCCTGCCCCGGCGCGTTCTCACTGTTCCACCTCGGGCGGTGGCGCTTGTACCCGAATCGTTCCTCCACCAATATCTCTTCACGCCGCTGCTCCTTCACCCAATCCTCCTTCGCTTCCCGCTTCGCAGATGCCCGATTCGCAGCCTTGATTTCCTCGTTAGTCATATGCTTCTTGTTCTTCCGCCGAGGCGACCAACCCTCGTCTTGAAAAGTAATTTCCTGCTTCCGCCATCGCTTCGTTGATGCAGGCTCCGCACATGCCGGCGCGGGACTCGAAGTCCTCCTTCATGACGACGTGCGCTCCTTGCGGGCACCAGACGAAGTCGTCCTGTCCGCCCAATACCGATTCGATGATGTTGTTTGCCATGGATGTGGTTGTTAGAGTGCTTCTTGCTCACCACACCAACACGTTCGCGACCACTCATCGCAATCGACAAATTGATGGACGTGGGTCTTTATCCCGTGCTTCGACTGAAAATCGATATGCTCGCGATAAATCGACTGATTGCTGAAATGTGTCTCTTGGCACTTTACGCAACCGTATTCTTGCAATGTTTCTGGCATGGATTGGTTTGATGGATTAATTTGTTGTTCTGAAATTCGGCAGGGTGCGAGCGAACCGTTCCTGATTGCTCGCCCAAGTTCCGAGAATGACTCGTTTTCTGCCCTGCCGAATGGAACCGTTCTTAGAACGCGCCGATTGACGCGAGCCACAAGAGAAGAAGAACGATGCCGACGATGGCTGCTGCTGCCACTATGTCCTCGGCAAGCGTCTTCCACCTCGATTGCTTCGGCCGGACGAAGTATCCGATCTCGGAGCTGATGAGTTCTGTTTCGATATTCATGGATTTGTTGCTGGTTGGTTTCGACCTTTGACATGGGACAGGCGGCGGAGGGGTGGTTCCCTTGCGTCGGAGGATCAGGGTGGGTGATCGCCCCGAACCGCCTATCAACCATGCCTTAATCATCCCATACCGGCGCGGTATTGCAAGGGAGGGGGCTGGGGATAGCAAAATGCCGACACGTGCGGGATAATCGGTCAAGCACCGATCAGGAACGGAGATTGGTTTGGAAACAACGCGGACGACAAAAGCGTGGACCCCCAAGTCGATTATGCTATTCCGGGAAGACTTGGAAGAGATCGTGAAAATCTTCCGGACAGCCGCCCCTGACTCCGTCGTTTCGATTGAGGATGAGGAAACCCAATATCCGTCCTTCGATGAAGTGCTTGTGCACAAGGGACCGGCGATCGCCGACCTGCGGCTGATCAACGCCACTGTCGGGATCAAGCTACAGCTTCGACGCTTGCCAACTGCGACCAGTACCACAACACTTGCGACAACAAAGATCAGTGACGAGGCTGACCTGACATTCTATCGAGCTAAAGAGTTCCTTGAAGGAAGGCGGAGGCCTTCTCAATTCTGGCTGGGAACCGTGCTGCCGGCTCTGTGTATATCGATAATTCCATTATGTAGTTTCATAATGTATCTTCATCGCCGGGATGCGCCTCCCTATCCGCTGTCGTTCGTGCTTTTGGCATTTGTATTTGCTCTAGCGATCAGCGGTCTCCTCATGGGCCCTCTGTTCAAATATTCAACCGCCTATCTGGTCACGTTGAAGCGGGAGCGAGAGGACGCGTCGTTTTTTAAGAGGAATAAGGACCGCTTCCTGATGTCATTGTTGTTCTTCGTGTTGGGCATTGTAGTGACTCTCATCCTGCAATACTTCAAATAGATCGTTTCCATCCCGCTATTTCCCCACCTTGCGCTTTCCTGTCAGTTTCCTACGCTTAAGGGAGCTGCTTGAAAGGACAGCTATCTCATGGCTGGAAGAAAGCCTGATTACCGGGTGATGTTCGTGGAAGACAACGGGAAGGGCAGGAAAACCTATTTTCGCGTAGGCGGCGCTTGGAAGAACAAAAGCGACGGCGGCGCGGAGAGCGTGGGGATCGAGATCAATATCGGCCTCCCGCTGGTCCTCGCCCCTCACACCAAACTGGTCTTGTTCGAGAACGCAGACGAGCAGGACGCCGAACCGCAGACCTAAAGGGGATGGAAGTCCATCCCCTTTTCCATGAAGGGAGGAGTCGTGCTCGACTTCGCGGCGCTCAAAAAGATCCCGCTCACAAGCGTCTGCGCGCGTTATGGTATCGCGCTCACGTTCGGCGGCAAATACGCAAAGGCAAAGTGTCCCCTCCCCACACACAAGGCGGGGGACAAGGACAAGAACTTCAACATCAACCTCGAAGGAAATTACTGGAAGTGCTGGTCGGAAAGCTGCAACGAGAAGGCCGGCGCCAAAGGTGGGGATGTCATCAACTTCGTCGCGGTCATGGACGGATGCTCTCAGCACGAAGCGGCAAAGAAGCTCGCCGGGTGGTTTCCCCTGACAGAAAAACCCGCCCCTCATATCGAGAAGCGGGCTCCTGAGAAGTCCCCAAAAGGACCTCAAAAGGACTCTTCAGACCATACCAGTCCGGGCGATAGCGTCAAGGGCTACATGCAGGACGTGGACGCGTGGTTCGAACAGCTTGTCGCGCCGCGCGAAGGTGAAGAAGACGACGTTTATTGGAAACGCATCAGGAACGGGGTTAAATCCCGCCTGATCGAATCATTCAAGAATGGGAAGCGACAAGCTCAAGGACTTCCTGTTCCACAAAATTCTTAGGTTTTCTGCCCCGCCGTTTTCCGGTCGGGGCTTTTTCTTGCCCGTGCCCGAGCTGGGCGAGCTGTTCGTCGATGCGTCCGCGCTCGGCGGTGAGGATCTCGATAGCCTGCAGGCGAAGCTGTTCAGCCTGCTCGATTGCCGTCATGTGGTCTCCTTCGGTTGCGTGGCAGGGAAAAGGGTTAATTTATCTTCTAAATCGAGGACACCGATTTCAATAATTTCTCAGCGTCTTCGAGTGATGCGACCGTCAGCATAGCGAGTTTGGCGCTATCGAAGCGGGCGTCTATATCGTCTTCAGTGCCAAGGTCCTTGTCGAGACGTGCGGTGATGGTCTTCCTGAGAAGTTGTCCATTCTTGTAGTCGAGTACCACATCATCGTCGCTATCGAGATGAAATCCGAGCAGAGAGAGTTCCTCCTCTTGCTCCTTGATCTTCTCTCTACCGGCTCTGATCTGGTCCGCCAACTTCAATGCACCTTTCTTCTCCGCGAATTCCTCAACGATCGACTGTTCAAGTGCCTGACGCTTTTCACGAAGTTTGTTCTTCGCCTGAGAGCGAAGACTGTTGTAGTCGTTATTCAGCACGTCGGCAAGCTGCTTCCTATTCGCCAACGAAAATTGTGAACTGTTCATGGATTTTAGGTTTAATTGGTGTCTTTCCCCTGCTTCCGCAACGATGATGCCGCGAATGTCCCTCCGCACGCGGTGGCTTATCGTGAGCATCATGGTTAAATTATGCGCGGGATTTGTCGAGCGCGAACAGAGATTATGAGCGGGTACGCACGCACGTTACGCAGAAGCCGCAAGGAAGCGGTTTATCTTTGCGATCACCTCTTTTCGCTTTGATCCGTAGCGCTGGAGGGAATGCTTTATGAGCTTTGTGGGGTTGGCTTCGTCGCCGCGTTTCAGGATGGTGGGAAAGCCGATGACCCTTCGGGCCTGCGGAAGATCGTCGATGAAGGTCCGGCAGTAAAAGCTGTAGCGGGGCAATGAGGTGATGTGTGTGGCCTGCACCTGCTCCTCGTTCCAGTTCTCCTCGACGGCGCGGGCGTCTACGCCGGAGACGTTAAACACCACCTGCGTGGGGCAGTTCGAGAACACATCCGCGGCGAAAGGAAGCTGGTACATCCCCTGACTGGCAAGGACAAGGGTGATGGCGTATTTCCGGGATTCAGCCAAAAGGGTCCCGAACCGGCCGCCGTGGACGAAATTGTGAACCTCGTCCGCTACCAGCATGAACGGCGGTCTGACGCGCTGCTTTTCGCGCTTCAATGCCGAGATTGAGACCATCGAAACGATCAGCGAGCCGAGGATCTGGGCGATCTCCTCACCCAGCCTGCCTTTGGAGAACCTGCAGACGACGATCTTCTTCGTGTTCATGATTTCGAGGAAGTCGAGGGATTTTGGCTGGCCGATGATCGGGATGATCGACGGCCGGAGGAGCTTCCCGACCTTGTTGATCGGCGGCGAGAACTTGGACATCTGCTCCGAATCCCGGAGCTTCTCGTCGTACTGTTCCTTGAACATCTGAAGCAGGGGGTTTTCGGTCGCGGCGAGGATCTTCTCCCGGAACTTGTCGTCGGCCATGAACCGGAAGATGTGGACCGGCGTGGGGTGGTCGAAATACTCACACACCGCGTCGATGGCGTTGATGATGACGCGCGCCGACTCATCGCCCCACGCGGAGCCGGCAAGGGACTTGAACGTGGTGAAAAGGGACTCCTTGCCGAGCTCTAGCTCCTCCGGAGAATTGAAATAGAGCGGGTTGAACGGCGGGACGAGGGAGGCATCAGGGTCGATCCAGATGAAATCCCGCATCCGGCTTTTCGGGATGAGGCGCGCGATCTGGTCGGCGGTGTCGCCGTGAGGGTCTATGAAAAGACCGCCATTGCCCTGACGGATGTGTTCGATGAAAAGATTGACGAGCAGGGTGGATTTTCCCATGCCCGACATGCCTTCGATTGAAACGTGTTTTGTAGGATCTATTGAGAATTCGTTGCCGGTGATCGAATCCCGGCCGAGGGAAATTTGCATTGCTATGAGGACAAATGGATAGAGCTCATCATGGGCGTTCTAAAGTTCTTCGCTCTCTTCGTCGTCCTCTTCATCTTCGTCTGCGGCGTTCGGCTCGTCGGCATCTTTGCCGTCGAGCTCTTCATTTTCATCAGTCCCGCTGTCCTTATACATAGCGGCCCTTCCGTCATCGTCGTCATCATCGTCGCGCTTTTCGATCAGAGCTGTCATATGCTTGCTCCTCCGTGCTTCATGCGATGCGGGATGGGGTTGTTCAGATACCTTGCCATGAGCACCTCCGCGTGATTCGTCCCGGGGACGCCGGATTTGTTGCCAAAATGGTGCGTTGCTATGCCGCCGTCGCCGCCGCCATCAAAGACTGGATCACAGCCCGAGACGACGGCGAGGGACGGATAGTGCCGGAATGTCCGGCCCCGCGATTATTCATCGCGATTGATTTTAAGTATGGCTGATTCGCGGGAGAAGTCGAGCATTACCAGTACCGGTTGACGAGTTGCAGAGTGCACCCGAGTTCCTTTGCGACCTCAACAGAAGTCAGGCCGTCTGCCTTGAGCTCCGCGATTCTCTCCTTGATGTCTTCGGCACTCATGCCGGAGATAGGCTTTTCCGCCGACTTGCCACCCTTCTTCGGACAATTATCTGAGCGGTGTCCGGGTTCGCCGCACGCTTTACAGCGACGAGCTCCCTTTTTACCCTTTACTGCTTTTGGGGACACGGGACGCTCCTCGGCACGAATTGCCTGTTCAACTGGCGACAATTCTACGTACACCTTTCCTTCGTGAACGATGAATGATTCACCGTTCAATTGATAGATCCTCATGCTTGTAAGAATGAATACCCGACCTTTTCCCAGTCTTTCGGCGTAGCGAAAATCTCGCCCCCAATATCCTTCGTGTACGCCTCTTCGGTCGCAAGCCAAAACATCCGGTGGTTGTATTCCTGATTCAGTTGTTTCAGGAGGTTCCGGCGACGCTCATGCGTCCGCTGGACGACGATCACTCTGAACTGCCGGAACGTCCCCCATTCTTTCTGACAGGCATCTGAGCCGTAATACTCGTGATATTTGCCGAGCTTTTTCATGATGGACGGCTCGCCGTTCTGGTAGTGGCCGATCTTCGCGCGCTCCATTTCGAGGAAATAGTACAGCGTTCCTTTGTCCTCCGGCTTTGCGGGATCAGTGAGGGCGAACATGGCGTCGGGAGAGATCGTGCATTTGAGGTCGGCCTGCTGCCAGTAGAGTTGGAGTTTGTGCTTCAGGGCGAACTTCTTGAGCACCATGTGGAACCACGAGATCTCAAGTTCGTGGTCGAGGGTCCGCTGAGAGTGCTCGTCGAACGTCTTCGCTAGCTGGTAGACGCTGGTGACGAACCTGACACCAGCGTCAGAGAGGCCGTAGACGTAGGTGACACCGCCGCTCTCGCGGTCGAGTTCGAGGTAGGGAAGACGGTTCACGAGGCCGGCGCGATAGAGAAGCCCAAGGGTATACCTGACAGAGCGTTTGTCGTTCTCGTTCGGAGTCCGGTTGCGCAGGAGCTCTGCGACGTCGTTTGTGCGGAGACAGAAGTATTCAGCGAGAATTTCGAGGATTTCCCTTTTTGTCGCCGTGAGGCGGAACGCTGGGAGTTTTGCCGCGTTGCGGCTGATCTTGGGGAGGGTTGTCGTCATTCACTTCATCATGACGTACCGGCGGGGAATTGGAAGGGGAGTTATCCCCAGAGCTTAATAGGCTGCTTTCTGCGGAAGGAGAAGGTATACCGCCATACGTTGACAGAGTCGCCCGCCTTATCTCGGCTGCACTCGTCATTTGCTCTTGTGTTGGAGGGGGAAGAGGTGGAGGCGTGCTCGCGATGATGCCTTCCTCAGTGCCGATCTTGAAAAACGCGGTGTACAGCGGAAGATTCGCGAGTCGATCGGGCTCAATAGTTATGCGGTCCGGAAATTGTTCTGAGTTATGTGGGAGAAGATGTCTCCAGTTCGATACGTCTTCATGATTGATACGGAATGCAATACGAGCTGCAGTGACGTTCGTGAAGACTGACTGTTTTATCTGGCTATCCAACTGATATAACCCCTGATTCGCGAGCGTGAGAGATAGCCTGAACCCGCCTGCCTCTGACAGTATCCGATCGAAGTCGCTGGTTTGGAAGTTCTGGAATTCATCGGCATAGAAAAAATGCGGCACGCGATCGACTTTGGCTTGCTCTTGCCTGCGAAATGCGGCCTGTTGGATCTTGGAGGTGAGGAGCGCCCCGACTAGGTTGCCATTCTCGCGACCGACGCCCATGAGATTGACGAGGAGGATCTTGCGGGACTCCATACAATCGAAAATGTCGAGAGGCATGCTTGCGGGTCCAAGCATTGTCTTCAGTGGCGGAGTGGTGATAAAGGTGGACATTCGGGTGAGAATCGGCCCTTCGCGAGGCTTGCCTATTTTCGGGAATACTTTAGCCCAGTAATGAATGATGTCGTCATATCTGCCGCCTTCATTATTCTTTCTGACGAGATCAAGAATTGCTTGTTGGCGGTCTTCGTCTATGAAGAAATGGTAGATGTCGAGGAACGAGACCTCCTTCGCTGAGAGCAGGGTGTAAATGACCCATCGGAGAATTGATCCCCATTGATCCCCCGCCGCCATCGCGGAAAATCGCATAAATGTCTGGTTTACATCAGCGAGAAGAGTCTGTCGCTCTTCTTCTGTTTTCCATCCCATGAAGTTGATCGGAACGGGATTCTTAATGTCGATGTAGATGCAATCCGGAATACGGCTATGAGGAACGCGGGGCAATACAGATTCGGCAAGATCGCCCTTCGGATCGAGCAAGGTCAACCCCTCGTTATTTGCCATGTCCTGCGTAATCATGTGCTCAAGAAGAGTGGACTTGCCGTACTGGGAGGCGCCGGCAATATAGACATGCCTGAATCGGGATGCCGCAGGAATTTCGAGTTCTCTGGCAGCTTCGTCATAGGGGTTGTTATATCGAACGAACGGTTCTGGTATCACCTCTTCAGTAAATGTGGTGCGCGGCCAATCGGAAGTGAAGCTGGGCTTGAATTTCATTGGACGGACACTCCCGTGTAGATGAGTTCGTCATCCTTACCGCCGCTTTCCCAATAGGTAGAGAGCTGTAAATTGATCTTCAGCACATTGGAATCCGGGTCATTGATCACCAGTGTGAACTTCGTAGGGACGTTCGGTAGCAGATTCTCTTCGGAACTGTAATTTAATTGTGTTCCGCCGGGAAATTGAAATTGGGCGGAACGAATCTCAATCGAATTGCCTTGATCGTCAACCGCATGACCGTCTTTCAAATAGAGATGCTTCGGGACGTCAAGCGTGTTGGTCGCTTTTCCAGAGCAGTGAATCCTATCAGCCGAACGATGGCATTCGTCAATCAGGAGCCGATAGTCACTGTCCGCTCCCGAACTGGGGGCAACGGACTCGATTATGTAAGTTCGCTCTGAAGCCTGTGTTTTCGGAGCCGGTGGTTCTGCTGGCTCTGGGGACGGTGGTTTCGGCGTTGAGAGGGGAGAATCCTGCAAGTGCGCCCCGAATTTCGGTTGCGTGCATATGAGCGTGAGAGTTCCTTTGCCCTGAACGTGGAAGTTGGCCGAGCGGTCCATACCCGCAAAGCAACTGTTTTCGAGCGCTCCTCCGGTGCCCGCGGTAAAGAAGGGTACGAGGGGACCCGGATTCGCTCTGCCATTGCACCAGACGCTCACGTAGTCTCCGGGATTTTGCGATTTCTGAATTTCGAAAGTTTGCCATGCTTCTGGCACAATTACCCTCGGTCCGTAGCAGCCTTCCGTTAGGGGTATAGTGATCCGTTCGACGGTCTTTTTGCTGTAGTCGAGAACGGTTTCGTCATCGCAGAAACGACGCTGATAGTGCGATGAAATGATTTGAGGTGTCGCCTGATGAGGGGAAATCGTGTCGCTGCAAGAGCGAAAGCCGCCAATGACGATGAGTGTTGCGCACAACGTCATGAATAAGCCGCGATAGAGCCCGTAGCGTGAATCATCGCTCATCGTTTTGTAGAACCGAAATAAATTCCTTTGGAAACCCCTGAAGATCTCTGCGTTTTCACGTCGATGATTTTTAGGGTCAATCTTTCAAAACCCATTTCGGCGTGGAGAGGGGCCAATGCACCATTCAAGAGCTCTTGCATTTCTCCATACGGATCATCTGAGAGCTTTTCTCGTTGCGACAGGTAGCCATTCAAACATGCCTGTAGTTGCACTTTAATGCGAATAAGCGCGTTCGCAGATTGTTTTGGATCAAGGTATGAAATGGCGACCATTACGGCGATTTCATCGCCGCTTTTGAGGGATGAGCTGAGCAATCCGATCTCATAGGTCTCGGGTGGCGGCTCTGGTTTTGACTCTGCGGCTTTCTCAAGATGGTCGAACGCGTACCAGCCCAACATCATTGCGAGCGCGGCGAACAGAAGTGTCGGAGGAAAACTGCGAATAGCTATGCTGACGATTGCGATGAACACGCAAATGCCGGCAATGATCATGAGTATGGTACCGGTCATTCCATGTCGTGCGTAGGCTTGATCAGGCGCTTCTCTCATATCAGTGCCGCACCGTCCTAGCCGATAGGCGTACCCGATAGGGCGACGCGCAGCGACGGGCAGTCTTCGCCGAAAGCCCGCTAGGGTTGAACGACGAAGAACGATAAGTGATGAGGAGAGAAAGGGAAGACTGCCCGTCGGTAGACGAGGGACGGTGCGGCATACCAGTCATACCCGTATCCTCCAGTAAATAAAGGCGTTATATCGTCCGCGGCATATCCGCGGCGATATTTTCTAGTACCTGTCGGGGATAGACAGCGGTACTGGAAAAAGGGTGTTTCAGGTACGGCAAAAGTGGGGAACTGGCGATATACTACGCCCAACCTCTGCCTTTGGGCAGAGGGATTTTCAGGCCGGTCACTCTTCTGAAGAGCGGAGCGGTCTGGGCTTCTCATCAGTTCTCCCGTAAGGGAGAGGAATTCAAATCTGGAGACAGAAATGGATTCCAATGAGAAGTGGTACTCGGTGAAGGAAGTGGCGGCGCGTTACGGCGTGAGCTGTGACACGATCCGGCGGCGGATAAAGCGGGGGATTCTGAGGGCATTGAAACTGCCGTCGCTTTCCTCGAAGCGCAAGAGAATATACGAGTGCTTCCGTATCGCGGAGAGTGAGCTCGATCGCTTCACGCGGGTCAATTCCACAAACTGAATCGGGAGAGGCGGCGCGAGCCGCCTTTTCCTTGTCCTCTCTAGAGGCGTGGTTTCTCGGTACTACGCTTCATGACGACGAGAACGGCGTCGTTTTTCTGGGGTGTACGCTCGCTGCGCAAAAAGAGCAAATCCGTGATCTCGTCATCGAGCCAGACCGTCTTTCCAACTGCCTCAATGAACTCCGAGCAGCTTCCGGGCTTGTGGCCACAGAAGGCTGTGATCCAAACATTCTTGAAACGCAGGACGAATAGACCTTCATTGCCGTCGTCATTATGCCAAGTGCTGTCATACGAGATGATGGTGTAGGCTCTACATCGTGAGAATTGATTGCAACCGGGCTGGATCGTATCTTCCGGGAAGGTTGTCCACGTGGGTGCCTGTTCGCCCTCAATAGGGGCCATAGGGTGGTAAACCTCTGCTTTGCCTGCCCGAACATATGCTTTGTTATTAGGGGAGATCACAGATCCGCTCTGGCCGCTGCAACTCAGGGCCACAGCCAACGCAAGGGGAAGGCTCATGCCTTTCAGTTTTTCGCTATGCAGATGAATCGATGCGCCTCTGGGCGCACCCATGGTAGAAAAAACGCCGGATCGACACAATGAAAAATCTCGTGTACCTAATACGTACTCAGGTACCGCTTTTTGGGCGTCTGGGGCATAATTCTGCGGCCATAGTTTTCAATAAGTTATTTGTTTTCAATACGGTAGTGGAATTCGATCCCATCCGCCGCCACCAGAATTGGCACTAAGATCCCATCCGCCGCCACTCTTTTGGCGACTTCCGTGGCCCTGAGATCCATCGCTGCGCTCAGGATTTCGCCAGCGGGCTCGGACGCCCGCATGACGGCTCAAGTTGTCTTCCTGATCCAGCAGCGATACAAAGGCAGGGAAGTACCCCGTCTCTGGAGAGGATTCCCATGACCCTGACGAAGTGCCTTCGTGGTTTCGCTGTGCTTACCTTCACCGTTTCAGGAATCGTGCTGACCGGCGCTGCTCAAACGGCACAATATCCCAACTATCCCAGCGAGACTCCGGCGCAGTACACGTCTCCGACCGACATCCTTCACTACGAGCGGCGGGACGTCATGATCCCGATGCGCGATGGCGTGAAGCTGCACACGGTGATCATTCTCCCCAAATCGCTGGTCGAGGCTCATGGGGCGAAGCATGCCGGCATGTTGCTGACTCGGACTCCGTATGATGCCACCGGGCTGACCAGCCATGCTGCCAGCACTCATCTGGGGCCGATTCTCGAAGGGTACGACAATGCGACCGACGTGGTCGTCGAGGACGGCTACATCCGTGTGGTCCAGGACGTTCGGGGCAAGTATGGATCCGAAGGCGACTTCGTGATGAACCGGCCGGTCCACGGTCCGCAGAACCCCACTCCGGTCGACGAAGCGACTGACACCTGGGACACCATCGACTGGCTGGTGAAGAACGTCCCCGAGAGTAACGGCAAGGTCGGCATTCTTGGCATCTCGTACAACGGATTCCTGCCGCTGATGGCGCTTTATCATCCTCATCCGGCGCTTAAGGTCGCGGTGCCGATGAATCCCATGGTCGACGGCTGGATGGGCGATGACTGGTTTCATAACGGAGCTTTTCGTGAGCAGAACATGCCGTACGTTCTGGAGCAGGAAGCGACCCGGGGCAATATGGCGAAGTGGTTCACCAGCGACTTCGACGACTTCGAGATGTACATGAAAGCTGGATCGGCGGGCGAGCTGGGCAAGGAGCGTGGCCTTGAACAGGTCGGCTACTGGAACAAGATTCTGGCTCACCCCAGCTACGACGCTTTCTGGAGCGATCAGGCCGTGGACAAGGTGCTGGCGCAGTACTACCAAACCGAGCCGATGATTCCGACCATGCTGGTCGCCAGCCTCTGGGACCAGGAAGACATTTACGGAGCGATTGCCGTTTACAAGGCCATCAAGCCTCTCGATAAGAGCGGCGATCTGCACCTGGTCATCGGCCCGTGGCATCATGGCCAGGAAATCGACGACGGATCGAGCCTGGGAGCGATCCATTTCAACAGCGACACCGGTCTTTTCTTCCGGCAACATATTCTGCGTCCCTTTCTGGCGAAGTATCTGATGGACGAGACTCCGGTCACCGAGGTTCCGGCGGTTTGGGCCTTCAAGACCGGCACCAATGAGTGGGAGAGGCTGGCTTCGTGGCCCTCCGGGTGTCCCAGCGGATGCTCTCCCCAACCGGCTCCGCTATATCTGACGGCCGGCCTCGGCCTCAGCTTCACCGAACCGTCGGGGTCCGGCGCCGAGTTCGATGCTTACGTTTCCGATCCGGCGAAGCCGGTGCCGTATCGGCGGCGTCCGGCGCAGCCCATCGGGTACGTTCTGCCGCTGACGTGGCCGGAGTGGCTGGTCGACGATCAGCGGGAGCAGTCGGGGCGGACCGACGTGCTGAGTTACACGTCAGAACTCCTGCAATCACCGGTTCAGATCAGCGGGCAGCCGGTGGCTCATCTGGTGGCTTCGACCAGCGGCACCGATTCGGACTGGGTGGTGAAGCTGATCGACGTTTATCCCGACGAAGTCGCCGACCAGCCTGACCTCGGCGGGTACGAGCTGATGATCTCGGCGGACATTTTCCGGGGACGGTATCGGGAAAGCCTGGCCGTTCCCCATCCGATCCCGTCGAACGAGCCTCTGGAATACAAATTCAATTTGCCGACAGCGAATCATGTTTTTCTGCCGGGTCACCGGATTATGGTGCAGGTGCAGTCGAGCTGGTTCCCGTTGTACGACCGGAATCCGCAGACGTTCGTCCCAAATATCTTCTGGGCGAAGCCCGGCGACTACCAGAAAGCCGAGCAAAAGGTGTGGCATGCACCTGGGCATGAAAGCTATGTCGAGTTGCCGGTAGTACATAAGTAATGTCGTGCAGGGGGGTACCCCCCTGGGGGCCAAGTCGCATCTCATTGCAAAATAAGGGTTCGGCGGCTGTTGACGACCTCGACAACATGGACGGGTTCCAGCAATTTGAAAACAAGGCGCTTGTGCCCTCCTATTTGAAAGTAAGGACGTTGTGAGAGCGAGAAGCGAGTAAACGGCAAGCGAGAGGCGAGCGAGCTGCGAGCTAAGAAGCGGTTAGCTGTCAGTTAAAGACGCACCCTGGCAAAGAGCCATGAGCAGATATCCGCGATCGGATCGCAGAGCAGAAAAGGAAAAGCCCCATCGGGAAGGTGGGGCTTTTTCTATCTTTACTCTATAAGTTCAGAATATCACATGGAGAGAATAAACCGGCCAAATATCTTTGAGGACATTGTGGTGTAAGTCGTGCTAAGTCAGCGGTCATTACTTTGGATTTTGGGTGTCCCTCTTGACAAATTTTCCACATTTGGCAAACCTGCGGGGTTCGGTGGTGAAAAGGCGGGAGGTGGGGGTCGGCCGCGGCGGCGTTTCTTCAGGCCCAAACCAGCCCGATCACATCCTCGATGAAGCTCGACGCTTTCTTTATCCCGGGACTGTATTTCGTGGGGTGTCCACAGCGGTTACGCAGGTCGAGGGCTTCCCCGAGAGTCGTTTTCTCGCCCTTATCAAGGACACCCAGTTCTTGGAGGGCTAGCAACGTGGTTGCGTCGCGGATATAGGCGAAGTCTTCAAGCTTGTTCACCGGTCGGGCTTTGGGATCGTGTTTGGTTATGGCTCCGTTGAGGGCCGCGTGATGCTTGGTGAGGGCCTCCTCTTGGAGGGTCCGGACGGCACCTGTCCATAGGAAGACAATCGCAGCGCGGAGTGCGCCTACGCTCAAGCATTTGATTGACTCTAGGATGTAGTCGCGGACAACCTGGTCGCCGACTTTTGCTGCTAGGGCCTCTAGGGTGGCCACATCATGCTCAATTTCAGGCGTCGAGGCGGGCAGGCCTAACTTTGCTCTGATGTGCTTTTCTCCAGAGCTGGTCAGCCGCCAGAGTCGACGCTTGCCGGATACTCCGGGGCTGTCCACTAGCGCCCCACTTTTGGTCAATACGTCTGCGACATTGATCTTCGAGGCCCTCGGCACCCTGGCCCTAACCAGCGCGTCGCGTATCTCCTCAACAGTGAGAGCGGCCTTGTCCTGGTAATGCTGTTGGTAGTAGAGCACCGCGAGGCACGACTCTCGTTGAGAGCCTCCTGCCAGCGGTGCGAGGAATTCGCCGAGCGTCATGATTCACTGCCTTCAGCGGGCCGCTTCCGCGTCCCCTTCGTCACCTGATAAGCCTTCTTGAAGTAGATCTCGCCAGGCACGGTAGGCTTGAACTCGCTTCTGCCGGAGTGTTGGAAAAGCATCTTGCCGTCACGTTGGGCCTGTTTCAACGTCATATCGAGGCTAGCCGGGATGGTGAGACCCACAGAGTCAGCAATCTGCCGCATTTCATCGAGCTTGAATGGCTGTGCCCCGTATTGGCTGTACAGCCAAGCCGCAATAAGAATGGCATTATCCGAGGGTTTACCGTCCGGATAATTGCCGAAAAGCTCCTTCATCTGCTCTTCAGAGCCTTCCCTCTCGTCCGGAGGTGCGTCCGGCTGGTGCTTGCCATCGACCTTATGAGCCTGCCCCGTGATGTAGCCCGTAAGGAGTGAGAAGGCCCCCTCGCGAATCGCGGGATCGAGCTTTTCGATGACTTCGTTAACCTCTTTCAGCCGTTTAACGCGTTCGTGAAATGTGCTGCTCTCCATAGCATCTCCTTCGCCCGATGGGGCCTCACCGTTTGCCCGTGCTCGGGGTCGACAGGCCTTTCAAAAACGGCTCTATCTTGTGCGGCAGTGCACGGTAGATTCCTGATCGAGGCGACAGGGCGAATTTGTCTTCAATCGCGTCCTTTCCGCGGGCCCGTACCTGGTTGGGCGGCAGCCCGGTGAACTTAGCGATCTCAGCCACAGTAAGGTCACGGGAGATCGCGGAGTCCATCTCAGCGCCGATCGCCCTCGCGGCGAGCGTCAGCTTGACCTGATCCTTCCCGGAGAGTGCCGGGTTTCTGATCTCGACGCCCCCATCCTTGTCAATCCGGCAGTGGGCCAACGCCATGGTCACAACTGGTTCGAGCCGGGATTTCAGGAGATCTTCATCGACGATGAACTGTTTCTTAAGTTCCTCGATGCCCATCGGGTTCTGGTCCTCCTTGCAAAATCTTGCCACATCGGCCGGTCGATGTCAAGAAATAGTTCTAAAGCCAATTAAATGCCACGGTACACACCAGCCCAAGGATCGGCTTCTCGTCTCTCCGGGGGTTCCGCCGGGATGCCCCCGGGCGCTGGAAGTGTCTGTCAGTTCTGCTGCTCGCACGCAGCGTCTGCGTACAGGGGTTCGTTTTCAAGTAGTGCCCATGACCCATGTTTATGCGGGTGTTCTGAGGGTGGGGCCGACGGTCAGGCAACGCACCGGACGATTCCGTTTATGTGTTCGCACGAGACAAGCGCATTTCGCTGGCGCTGCCGTGCTGAATCTTGGACGAACGTGGCCCCGTCAGCGCATGTATGTGTCGCACATTTATATGTGCTAATATTGATATGCGTACTATCAGTCGTATCTAGAAGTGCTTACGGGCCAATATGGTAGCGACACAACTTATAATAATGTATGAACAGCATGAAACTGGAACCTCCCGTCTCTCCGGGGGTTCCGCCGGGATGCCCCCGGGCGCTGGAAGTGTCTGTCAGTTCTGCTGCTCGCATGCAGCGTCTACGTACAGGGGTTCGTTTTCAAGTAGTGCTTATGACCCATGTTTATGCGGTTTTTCTGAGGGTGGGGCCGACGGTCAGGCAACGCACCGGACGATTCCGTTTATGTGTTCGCACGAGACAAGCGCATTCCGCTGGCGCTGCCGTGCTGAAGTTTGGACGAAGACGGTCGCGGTGACGCCCTGCGCGCGCATACAGGCAAGGTGGGAAATGTGAACCCCAAATCTGGCAAGCTGCGCTCTTGGCGGGCGACGGATAGACGGATGTGGCGGAAGGCGATTCGGGGGTTGACGGCCCGGCAGCGAGTCGTAATTCAATTCTGAATACTTACAGTGGTGCTGTAGCGCAAAGCCTCCTGGTCGGTCATGTTGAATCCAGAGGGGGGCGATGCTATTGTTTGGGTGTGATTTAAATATCACACGCCAAAAGGCGCGCCGTGCGCTCAAGTGGAAGCTGTTCCAAGGGAGATTTTCTTTTTTGAGACCAGGGACGGCAGGGTTCCGTTCCGTGAGTGGATGAACCTGGTCAAAGGCCAGCCTGTTTATGAAAAGGTTGTGGCCCGGCTGGAGCGCATCGAGGAAGGGAACTTCGGAGAGCATCGATCGGTTGGAGAGGGAGTAAGCGAGTTGGTGATCAATTTCGGGCCGGGCTACCGCGTCTATTACGGCCTGGACGGGGCAGACATCGTCATCCTGCTGGTTGGCGGCAGCAAGGCCACGCAGCAGAAGGACATCGACGCGGCCAAGCAGTACTGGAGACAATACAATGCCTAAGACGCGAATCTCGTATCGAGACTGGTTATTGGAGGAGTTATCCGACCCGAAGATCGCTGAGAGATATCTGAATGCGTGCCTTGAAGAGGGCCCGGACCTTTTTCTGAAGGGGCTGAGGAAGGTCGCGCAGGCCCGGCAGATGGCGAAGGTAGCGAAGGAGGCCGGGGTGCAGCGGGAGACGCTCTACCGCTCGCTGTCTGAGAATGGAAACCCGACGCTGGAGACGCTTTCATCCGTCCTTCACGCCTTAGGGATGGAACTGAGGGTGGCCGCCAGGCAATAAGCTGCGCTCTCCGTGCATCGCCTCAGAATGCCAGCAGCGCAACGCCGACGCAGACGAAGAGGGCCGCGGTCCAGCGGCGGCGATCGACGTTTTCGTGCAGGAAGAATTTTGCGGCGAGGGCGTTGGTGACGAAGGTGAGGGAAGTGGCCGCGGGGCCGATGAGGCTCAGATCCCGATGGCTGAAGGCGAAGAGCAGGGAGAAGAAGCTCAGTGCGAGGCAGATGACGCCCAGGCCGAATCTCCCGTTGGTGACCACTGCTCCGGCTGCGCCGAGGATTCCGCTGCGCTGGCGGATCACGTCGAGATCGCCGACCTGGCGCATGGCGGAGGCGGTGAGAATATCGCCAGCGGTGGCGGAGATGACGATAGCCGCGATCATGGCGGAGGTGGCGAGGAGGGCGGAGGTCATCGGCGAACCTCTCCGGGCCTTACGACGCAGGGGCTAAAGCCCACCTCTTTTTGGGACGCTTTCGGCACGACTGAAGTCGTGCCCTGATACAAAAGCGGCTGAGGCGGTTGTGCAGGCGAGTGAAGGAATCGAAGGGATGGATTGGTGGTTTCCCACATCTGCCAACAGCAGGCAGAGCCGTTCGACGCGCAGCTCGCCAGGCTCGCAGCTTGCTCAGGCCAGGTTATGGGGCACCCGGCCGTGGTAGCGAGGATGGCGGAGGTCATCGATGGGCCTCCTCGGCCATTGGCTCGGTGTTCGTCTCGGAAGGCGAGTGTGCGGCGGGGGTGGCGTGGTGGTGGCTGTGGTCGGTGTAGGACGGCCCGCGCGTCACAAATCCAACGCCCGCGGTGATGAAGACGACGCCCAGCCAGCGGAGCGGCGACACGTGCTCGTGCAGCCAGAATTTCGCCAGCAGCGTCATGATGACGTAGCCGAGCGAGCTGGCGGGGAGGACGTAAGTGAGATCGGCCCAGGAAAGCGCGGTGAGGTAGGACGCGAAGAATCCGATGAGGAGGACGATGCCCGAGGCGACCCAGGGGGAGAAGATGGCGTGAATGAGGGCGCCGGGGTGGGCGAGCGAGACGGGGCCGAGGGACTTCATGCCGCGCGCGAGGAAGGTGTCTCCGCAGGATGCTGTGATGGTGATGACACCCAACACCAGATAGCGGCGGAATGTCATGGAGTGGCGGCTGTTCATGACGAAGAGCTGAGTTCAAGCCTGCAGCCCGCGGCCGGCAGCCTGCAGGCGAAACCCAACGAAGACGGAAACTGGTAGCGGGTCGTGTTCCCGCCGCTGCCCGCTGCGCGCTGCAAGCCGCGGGCTGCCGTGGTCACGCCTGGGCGCGGGCTTCTGCGCCGGCCTTCTGCGTCCGCGCGTCGCGCACCATCTTGCCGCGCTGTGCCCGCAACTTCAGGAACGCCCTCGATTCGTGATAGAGCCGCTTCAGGTCGCCATTGGCGATGGCTTTGCTGACCACGCGCCACGCGGCCCTGGGGCGGAAGAAGTACTCGTCGTAGAAGCGATGCACCATTTCGAGCACGTAATCGGCGGGCAGGCCAGGATACTCGATGTGTGCGAGCTGGTGTCCGCCTTCGTCGGTCATCTTGTTCTCGTTGGTGATGAAGCCGTTGACACGCGCGTACTCGTACAGCTCGGTGCCGGGGAAGGCATGCGCAATCGAGACCTGGATGGTCTCCACGTCCAGCTGCTTGGCAAACTCGATGGTGTTGCGGATCGACTCCTTCGTCTCGCCGGGCAGGCCGAGGATGAAGTCGCCGTGAATGGTCAGGCCGAGCTTGTGGCAGTCGCGGGCAAAGTCGCGCGCTCGCTCGACGGTCGCGCCCTTCTTGATGTTCTTGAGGATTTGCGGATCGCCGGACTCGAAACCGACGATCAGCAGGCGGCAGCCGGCTTCGCGCATCGCCTTGAGGGTGTCGTAGTCAGTGGTGACGCGCGAGGTGGACGACCAGGTGAGCTTCAGCGGCTTGAGCTTCGCGCAGAGCTCGATGGTGCGCGCTTTCTGGATGTTGAAGGTGTCGTCGTCGAAGAAGAATTCCTTCACGGCAGGCCACTTTTCCTTTACGTGCGCCATTTCGGCGGCCACGTCGTCGGTGGAGCGCTTGCGCCACGCATGCCCGCTCAGCGTCTGCGGCCACAGGCAGAANNGTGCACTGCGCCGGGCAGCCGCGCGTGGAGTAGAGCGAGACAAACGGGTGCAGCAGGAAAGGCACGTTGTACTTCGTCACGTCCAGATCGCGCTTGTAGACGTCGGTGACCCAGGGCAGCGCGTCGAGGTCTTCGACCTGCGGGCGATCGGGATTGTGGGCGATCTGGCCATTCTTCCGATAGCTGATGCCGAGGATCTGGTCGAGCGGCTTGCCATTGGCGTACTCGACGACGGAGTAGTCAAACTCGCGGCGGCAAACGAAGTCGATGGCGTGGCACTCGTTGAGCGCCTTGTCGGGATCGGTGGTGACCGGTGGTCCGACGAAACAAATCTTCAGGTTCGGGTACGTGTCGCGAATTTTCTCCGCCCAGCGCTGATCGCCGCTCCAGGCGATGGTGCTGGTGAACAGAACCAGGAACTCGTAGTCCTTCAGGATCTCGATGACCTGTGGCCAGGCGATGTGGTGCGGGTTGGCGTCGAGCAGGCGCGCGCCCTCGAGCATCCCGGTGGGATAGGCCAGCCAAACCGGGTACCAGTAGGACTCGATTTCGCGGGTAGCGGGCCAGCGGGAACTGGCGCCGCCGTCGAAGTTTTCAAAGGAGGGAGGATTCAGGAATAAGGTCTTTAGCGGCATAGGCAGTCCTTCCAGTTTACCACTCAGAGAACAGCCGGTAGCGAAACAACGGTTGGCGATAAACCTGTTAGCGATGAAGGGGTTAGCGAGAGACAGCGGAGATCCGATGGCCGGTTACCGAAAGCCGGAGACCACTTCAGCGACTGGCGAACCCACGCGTCCATCCGACCGGTGGCGCGCAGTTGCTCCGGCAGTAGTCTGAGATGCCGGTTCGTGAGCACCGAAGAAAGACCACCCTTATTGCTTGTGCAGGGTGATTTCGACGCGCCGGTTCTTTTGGCGGCCATCGGGGTCGTCGCTGCCGTTGGGTTTCTTGTTCGGCGCAATGGGTTTGGTATCGCCAAAGCCGCGCGCGGTGATCGGATTCGAAGCTCCGTGGGCGACCAGCCAGGTTTTGACCGAATCGGCCCGGCGTTCGGAGAGTTTCTGGTTGTAGGCCTTGTCGCCCTTGCCATCGGTGTGGCCGCCGATGGTGCAGGGGTACGCGGGATAAGCCCGCATCACGGTCACCACCTTCTGCAGGCTGGGAATCGCGGTGGGGCGGAGGTCGGCCTTATCGAAATCGAACATGACATCGCTGGCGAGATCGATCTGAATTTCGGTGTCGGTGGTGCGCGCGCCCAGATCTTTGAGGGCCGCATTGAGCGAATCGACTTTGCCGCCCACCGCCAGGCTGATGCCGACGAGGTTCGTCACCTGTCCCTGGAGGGTGGTCACCTGCCCCTTTGCGCCCGGGGGGACGGGGTCATCGACCTTATATTTCTGGGCCTCCGCCGTCGGCCGCAGGCTGACTGCGACGGCAACGGAGGCACAAAGCAGAAAAGCCTGAGCCGCTCTTTTGGGCATCGCGGTCAGGTCCTCACTGGCCCACCGGCACATCTTCAAAGGGCATGAACTTCGGAATGTAGACGGTGATTTTCCTTGAAGTCGCCGGTGGGGCCGGGAACTTGGCCCATTGCAATCGCTGCTCGCCAGGACCCAGAGTCCCCCACCACATATCCAGGACCCGGGCACCGGAGGAATCGGTCAGGAAGGCGTACTTTTTGTTTTCTGCGGGATCGGTGTAGTACAGCTGAGGCCAGTCGAAGTCATAGGAAACGCCCTTCGCGCCGGTGTTGATCAGTCTCCAGCGCACCAGCAGCGCGTTTCCGCTGGCCCGCTTCACCTCCAGCAAGTCACAGCGCATATTCGGATCGTTGCTGTACTGGGCGCTGGCGATCACGCCGGCGGGAGCCGCGGGCACAGCCGGGTCCGGCGCAGGATCTGCAGACGATGGAGTTGCGGCAGCCGCAGGGTCGGCGGACGACGCAGTGGTATCGGTTGCGGGGGCGGCGGCGGACGGATCGGGCTGAGCCGCTGCCGATGCTGCAGCCGGCGCCGCGGCCTGCGTTTGCAGCAAGTCGATCCGGTCTGTCTGGCCGTCTGCTCCGAACTGCAACGTCTCGAATTGCCACTGCCCCGCGCTCTTTTTCGCGACTGCGTAAACCTTGCCTTTTCCTTTAGGGCCGGAGACCGGAATGGAAATGTCGGCATTGCCCGAGTCTCCGTTGACGTTGATGTTGCCGGAGACGAACATCCCCGGCATCACGGGCTGGCCGATCAGGCCGGTCACCTGGGGATTGGCCTGCGCCTGCGCCAGCGCCTGGGTGTAGGCGCCACTCTGCTTGATGGAACCCTCCACGATGGCGAGGAGGCCCCCGACGCCCCCCGCAACGAGAAGGAAGACGAACAGGCAACAAGCGGGGACAAACCACTTCCAGTTGCGTCCGAACCAACCCTTGCGGGGCTCCGCGGGCGGTGTTACTGCGCCGAATGATGTACCCATTGTTCCTCCTCGCCTTCGCTTTGGAAGTTGGACGAAGGCGCCAGCTAGTGCCCATGACCGACTGCGACTGCAACCGAGGCCTTGGAACCAGATTGAATCCAGGGGGGGAGTCACAAAAGGGGCCGCTTTACTTCGGGCCGTTCGAAGCCTGATGAGCGGGGATTTTCCCGGTAGCTTCGAAAACTACCAACGTGATATGTCCAGCCGGACCACCATCGATCCCATGGGTGAGTGTGGCGTCGGGGGCCTCGGGTGACTGCCCGCCGCACCAAACATGAGTTTTATTCTGCTGGTTCGCCGGCAGCTTTCTTTCCGGCGGAAAGGATTGGCGAATCCTATTCCACATTCTGGCGATTACGCAACATTAATTTTTGGGAGTCTGCGGCGCGCTGCCAGCCAGGCGTTCTTCCCGGTTCTGCGAGGGCGATCGACAGGACGGTAGACGGAGACTACTGCAGCGACGCGCGAACCCAGGCGTCCATCTGGCCGGTGGCGCGGAGCAGGTTCAGCTCTACCTTCATCAGGGAGAAATTTGTGTCCAGCACGTCCTGGTAGCGCTCGCGCTCCTCGATGTGCGCCTTCTGCGCCTCGCTGGGCGAGACCTGGGGGGAGTTGGGCGTGCCGGTGCCATTGGTTAGTTCCGTCTCGATGGTTTTCAGTTGTTCCTGGGCCATTTCGCTTTCCACCTGGGCCACACGCTGCTGCGCGCCCAGTTCGAGGAGGGTTTCGCGCATGGTCGACCGCTGCTCGCTCAGCACATCCAGGGCGGCGTCGGCGTCCGCCTGAGCGTGAACGGCATCGGCTGCGGATTCGCGTGCCTTGGCGCGACGCGTGGCGTCGAAGAGCGGGAAGGTGACGACGACACCGATGGCGACGTTGTTGTACTGGAAGCCGGTCGGGAAATATTTGGTGTAATCGGCGAACTTCTCAAAGAGGCTGTATTGCGCGCCAAAGGTGACCAGCGGCCGGTAATTCTGCCGCACATCGCCGAAGGATGCGTAAAGCTTCGACTTCGCATTCGCGTAGGCCGCCGCTACGCCCGGGCTATTCGGCGCTGCCTCTTCGCCGGCATTGGCCAGCGCATCGGCCGTTGGTGGCGGAGGAATGCTGGCGCTCACCGAAGTGAGCCCGATGGCGGGAAGCCCGGTCAGATGCGCCAGTTTCTGGCGCATCGCCTCGGCGTCGCCCAGCAGATGGATGCGCTTCTCGTCCACCTGGGCCGCGGTCAGCTCCGCCTGCAGCTCGGCGACGCGCGGGTCCACGCCCGCCTGCACACGGTCCTGCTCGATCTGCACCAGGGTTCCCGCGAAGCCGGTTTCCTCTTCGAGTACAGCGATCTCGCGCAGGTCGTAGTCGAGCTCCACGTAGTTCTGAGAAACGTCGAGAGCCACCTGCTGCTGGACGTCTTTCAGGTTCAGGGTGGCGCTGTCCACGGCAGCGCGCGCGGCGCGGATGTAGTCGCGCTGGGGAAAGGACAGCAGAAGCGACTGCGAGGTTGCCGAGAACAACGACGGATAGCCGAAGGGAAATCCATAGGCATAGCCGGGGCTGCCGCCGAGATTGAAATTCGGAATGTAGGCGTCTCTCGATTCCGCCAGCGCGCCCTCCGCCTTTTGCACGTTTGCCACCGCTGCGCGCACCGCGGGACTGTTTTTCTCGGCGAGGTCGACGGCGGTTGAGAGGGAAATCTGTGCTGCAGCCGCCAGCGACGTGAGCAGGAACAGGGCCGCCGCGATACTGCTGGGTACCAGGCTCCGTGTTCTCGTCCGGAACGGCTTTGACTCGCGCATCGTCTTGAGTTTACAGACCGGCTTCTCTGCCGGAGGCGTTGGCGAAAGGAATGCGATAGCCGGAAGCCAGGGCGCGCACCACCGCCAGCTGCTGCTGCGCGGCCTCGGCGTCCCCTTGTTTCCGCAGCAGCTGGGCGAGCTGCGCGCGCACGACGAAGGCGGGCGCGATTTCTGACTGCGCGCTGGAGCTTAGATACTGCTGGAGCCATTGAATCGCGGTTTGCGTTTCACGGCCTGCCAGGGCCAGATTGCTCGCGCCATCCACCAGCGCGGGGCCGTGACTGGCGTCGAGCGATGCGCCGGTGTGCGCCGCGGCGGTCATCTCATCGAGCCGCCCTTGCCGGCGATAGAAAGCTGCCAGGTCCATCCAGGCATTGGCTGGGTAGGAAGATTGGCGGATCGCATCTTTCAGGCGGGCTTCCGCGGAGCCGTAGTCCTTTTTGGATTCAGCAATGCGGGCCTCAAGGGTCAGGGCGCCGGCGGGATTGACGCTGCGGAGCTGCTGCACGATGGCGTCAGCGTGGGCGAGGCCGCCGCCGACCACCGCCGGAGCCATCACGTCGAATTCCCCAAGGTCGGCCAGAGCTTCGGCGTTGTGCGCGTCGAGATGCACCGCCTGATCGAATTCCGCGTGAACTTTGCGCGCGAGCGGGTAGCCGAAGACCATCGACACGCGATTGGCCTTCTGCCCATAGGCACGGCCGAGCCAGAGATGGTAACTGCTGTCGCCCGGCGCGAACTGAACCGCGGCTTCGCAATCCAGGATGGCCTGGTCCCACTGGGCCTCTTCGTAAAAGACGCGGCAACGGAGGTTATGCGCCTCCGCATCATTGGGGTTGCGGGCGAGAGCTGCGGCCAGCGTTTGCAGAGCGCTGTCGGCGCGGCCGAGATCCAGGTCCTGGCGCGCCGGGCTTGCAGCGCCCGCCGGCGTCGCGCCCATCACGGCGGAAAGAAAAAAAAGACCCCCCGCCAGCAGTGTTTCTCTCCGCAAATCTCCCCCTTTACTGAACGACTCTAACCGGCACGCCGTCGCTCAGCGGTTGGGCGTTGGTCGTGCCCAGCGCCACGATGTCACCGGAGTTGAGCCCGCTGACAATCTGGATCGCGCCGAGGTTCCTGGCGCCGATCGCCACCTTGACCCGGTGCAGGGAATTGCCCTCTTTCCGATAGACGAACGTGGCACCCTGCTCGAAGTGCATCGCATCCCGCGGCACCTGTAAGACGTTCGACACGTTGGCGACGGTGACTGTCACGCGAACATTCGTGTCCGGCAGCAGAGCGCCGTCGGCATCGTCGATGGTCACCAGCACCTCGCCGACGTTGCGCGTTCCATAGGTGATGATGGTGGAAGGCAGACGGCTGATGTGGCCATGCCATTGTTCGTCCGGGCGGGCATCCCACACAATCGTTACCGGCTGGTCGACGCTCAGCTTGCCGAGTTCCGGCTCGTCAAAGAAGGCACGCACCTGCAGCTTCGAGAGGTCCGCCATGGAAAGCAGCCGGTCCCCCTGGTTCACATATTCAGTGCGCGAAACCGGCAGCGAATACACCGTTCCGGCAAACGGCGCGTGGACCACCGCGTGCTGCAGCGCGTCCTGGGCGGCGGCGTAGGCGGCCTGGGCATCGTCGAGCGTGGCCTGGGTGTGGGCGAGATCGGCCGAGCCATAGCGTTCCGACTGCCGCTGCTGGAGCACCTGAATGGTGCTGTTATCCGCAGCCAGCCGCGCCTGGGCCGCGCTGATTTCACTCGGAGAAGCCGCGCCCGAGGATTGCAGTTTCTGCAGAGCGTCGAGGTCATGCTGGGCCTGGCCGCGATCGATGCGCGCCTTTTCCAGCTCGCCGGTCAGCGAGATGCGCTCTTCCTGCGTTCCCCCGTGTTGCGCCGCCTGGTAGGCCGCCTGCGCGCCCTTCAGCGCGTCCAGAGCCGAGGCCACGCGCGCTTTGGCCTCGGTGTCATCCATGGCGAGAAGCAGCTTGCCGGCGGCGACTTTGTCTCCTTCATGGACGTAGAGCGTCTGCACTACCCCAGGAAACGGGGCGTGGGCTTCGAAATTCACCTGCGGCTGGGGTTCGACTTTGCCGTTGGTGGCCTCGGTGCTGGTGAGATTTCCCATGGAGGCGGCAGCGACACGGATGGGCAGACTTCCTCGTGTCATGAGGTGCACGCCATAGAAAACAAGAATGAGTGCGACGGCGGTAATGATCCAGACCCGCGCCGTTCGTGGTCTTGCCTGCCCTGTTGTCATTCGTAAAACCGTGAGTCAGTATATAAGACACACCTGGCAGGCTTTAGGGTTCGGAAAAAGCTAAATTTGCGGGGTATCGGACTGCATACTCCGGTGCGCGCGCGGAACGATTGATAAATTCGCCGGCGCGGCGCAGGATGGGAAGAAGGATTTCCGATGGCAAGCACCGCCGCCAACCCGAAGCAACAGGCACATGAGCTGATCGAACGCATGTCGATCGGGCAGGTTTCCGCCGTCGTTGGGTTGCTGGAAGCGATGCTCGATCCGGTAGATCGCGCCATTGCCAATGCGCCCTGGGAGGATGAGCCCATCAGCGAGGAAGAGGAGCGAGCCGTTGCCGCTTCCAAACAGTGGCTGGCGGAGCATCCCGGAGAGGGCATCCCCCACGAAGAAATCCTCCGCGAGTTCGGGCTTACTCCCGACGACCTCGGCCGCTGACAGGATCCGCCGTGAAGAAGGTCATTTTCACCCCGGCGGCGCGTGTCGATGTGCGCAGGATCGACCGTGAGACCGCCATGCGAATCCATATTGCGCTCGACCGCCTTGCCCGCACCGGCGAAGGCGACGTCAAGAAGCTGCACGGCAATCCCAGGGAATTGCGCCTGCGTGTGGGGGACTACGCGTTCGCTTCACCGAGGATCCGCCTGGTACGCTTCACATTCACGCCGTTCTTCACCGCTCCGAGGCGTACCGTTAGAGTGCTCGATCCTGGTGCCGTTCTCTTTTGCCGGAGTGGTCGAGGATCAGAACAGTCGTCGCCTGCCGAACCTGCCCGTAAAATCGAAGCATGGCCATCGCACCGCGCTACACCGATAAGCATGCCCAGGCGGGGCTGGACTTCGACTTTCCGCCGATCGAAACCTGGCGCAACCAGTTTCCCGGCTATGAGATTGTCATCGACGATCCCGAGTTCACCTCGGTGTGCCCCAAAACCGGGCTTCCGGATTTCGGCGTCATCACGCTGCGCTACATGCCGCGCGAGCAGTGCCTGGAGCTGAAATCCTGGAAGGAATATCTCTTCTGCTATCGCAACCTGGGCATCTTTCAGGAGAATGTGGTGAACCGCATCCTGGAGGACGTGGTGCGGGCCTGCGATCCGGTGTGGGCAGTGGTGAAGGGCGAGTTCCGGCCTCGCGGCGGCATCTCCACGACAATTGAAGCGCGCTGGCCCCGGCCCGAAACAGGGAACAGCTCAGGTTACAGGTGACAGGTTGCAGGTTACAGGTGACAGAGCTCAGGTGACAGGGAACAGGGTACAGGGTACAGGGTACGGGGCACAGGTGACAGAGCTCAGGTTACAGGTTTCAGGGAGTCGATCAGCGATCGGAAGCGAGGGTTAAGCCGCAGCGACTACAGAGCCCAAATCTGTACGCTGCACACTGCAACCTGCAACCTGCGACCTGTGGCCTGCAACCTGCGAACTGCACCCTGGTTTAGAGATTCTGTTGCTGCTCGGCCAGCATTCCCGTTCCCGAGTCCCCGTTGCACGCGCCGCCGACGATCGACCAGCTTGTGATGGTCAGCTGGTTGGCCGCGCCGTTGAAGGTGCCCGAGGCAGTCAGCACCGCTCCGCTGGCGGTATCCGTGTAGGTCATCGACAGGCTGTTGCCCGTGATCAGCGACGTGGTCAGGGTGGGCTGTTGCGCAAAGCATTTGTTGCCTGGGAAGCTCGCCGTTCCCGAGAGCGAGAACTGGCCGTTCAGATCCGGCTGGGTCGTCTGTTCGAGGAGCGCCGACACGGCCAGCTGATCGTTGGAGGCATCGACAAAGTTCCCGGTGTAGGTGCCGTTAATGTTCGAGTAATTTGTTGCCGTCACATCCGCCTTACCCAGTGTGTTGCAGTTTCCGCCGGCGAACGCCCAGGTTGCGCCCGCGATCCCTTTACCGTCCCCCGTGACCTGGCCCTGCAGGGTCAGGGTAGTACCGTTGAACGGCGTTGAAACCAGCATCATCTGGTTGTCGCCGCCCACCGAGCCCGTGAGAAGGATGTCGGTGGCGGGGGAAACGCACGATACTCCGTTGAGTCGAGCCACAGCGCTGACGGTCTCATACGCGCCCTGGGTGAAGCCGAGATTCAGGATGACGCCGTAGTTGCCGGGAGCAAACGACCAGTTGCCGGAGAGCGACGTGCCTACCTGGATGGGCGTGTTCGCCATGCCGCATCCGGCGACGCAAGCGAAGCCAAGGGCAGTGAGGACAGACAGGAAAACAGCGGTACCGCGGTTCTGCATGGGGGAGCCTTTACCTCAGACGAGGTATCTAAAAGATGAACAGCAGGCTCCGCCTCTTACCAGACCCCGAAAGAGGCATTACTACGGTCATGAAACGTGAAGAAACGTGCCGGAAGAGGGGCCTCTACTGAGGCCCTGGTTGCTGATTCTGCTGCTGCTGCTGTTGTTGCTGGCGCATCCGCTGCAGCTCCTGAATGATTTCCTGGGGCGACCGCGGCTGGTTGGGCTGGCCGTTGGAATCCTGGCCGGGAGTCATGGGCGGACGCGGCGGCGGGGTCGCCTGTTCGGGCGGGTAATTGTTGACGACAGGCTCATCTTCTTCTTCGGGCTGGGAGGAGGGAGCGCTGGATGTCGCGGGCGTCAGCGGTGCGTTGCTGCGTGCGGTCAATACGACTGCTCGCGGCGTTCCCGTGTCGGTCGTGCCCACCATGAGGAAGTTATAACCGGCTCCGTCGAGCAACTCGGAAAGGATGTCTCGCGGGTTGCCGGGTCCGTAAACGCCAAAGACGCGCTGGTCTTTGTCCATCCCGTCGACGGTCATGCCGCTGGTGGAGGAAAGGTTCTGGAGAATCTGCGACAGGCTGGAATTGTTCGCTTCTACCGACAGTTGTCCGCCGGAAAGGCTGATCCGAGCCGCCTGAGCGGGCTTGTCCAGCAGGGAAGGCGGCAGAGGACGCGCGCTGCTCATCGCATCCGAGGCCGCGGCGCCCACAGAAGCCTGACCTGGCTGGGGTGTTGCGGCTGGCGCTCCCGGTGGAACCGCTGCCGAAGGCTTGGGGGCAATCGACGATGGCGGCGGGACTCGCGGCGGGGATACGCCCGGAGGGTGAAAGCGGCGGCCATCCGGCATTGTTCCCGGAGGCTGCATCACCTGGCCCTGACACGAGCACGCCAAAGCAGCAGCAGCCGCCCAAATCAGGCATCGAGAATAGCGTGTGAACCGCATCTGACTCCCAGGATTTTCAGCGCACCCCGCCTTCCCGGCAAGGCCGCCAGCCTCTGTGTACTAGACTAGCAGTGATTCGAATTCGCTCACCGCGAATTGAGGGAAGTTTGCCGATGCGCTGCCGTTTTTGNNGGAATGGGGCAAAGTCCTGGTGCTGGCCGTGGCTCTGGGCCTGGCGTTTCCGGCGTTCGGCGTCTCCTGCATGACCGAGTCGCAAATGAGCGACGCGCAGCGGACCAACCTGCAGCAGTCAGCCCAGATGCTGGGCGATAACGTCAAAGCCGCCAATGCGGCGGCGGTGCGGACGCAGACCATCGCCGCGGTGGCGGCCCAGTTCGACGGGATTGCCAATTCCATCCAGACCATCAACTCCTCGATTCAGCACGCGGCTCTGACCGTGGATGCGCTCTACCTCCTCGACGCCTCCGATCTGAAGGCCGCCGAGGAAACGCAGTTCTTCTGCGGCGTTACCGGATCGCCGCTGACCGTGGAAATCACCATCCCCGCCCTGCCGCCCGGCAAGTATGCGCTCGCGATTCTGCACGCCACCGGCGTCCAGCAGCCCCAGCAGCTTTCCCTGGTGCTCGAAAACGATCCGGCGGGGAGCCAGGACTGGAAGCTGGCTGGTTTCTTCACCAGGCCCATGACCATGGGCGGCCATGACGGAGTTTGGTTCTGGACCCAGGCGCGCGATTATGCCGCGAAGAAGCAGCTGTGGGACGCATGGTTCTATTACCAGACTGCGCAGTACCTGCTCGATCCCGTCGATTTCATCAGCAGCCCCAACCTGCAGAAGCTGCAGCGGGAGGCCGAACAGGCCCGCCCCGATAACCTGCCGGGCTCGGACCCTCTGCACCTGAGCTCCGGAACGCAGACCTTCGACATCGTGAGCCTGCACACGGGCGAGCTGTCGAATCAGCTCGACCTGGTGGTGACCTACAATGCCACGCCGAATCAGGATCCCGTCACGGCGCGGGCCCAGGTGACCGCCGTGATGCGGGGGCTGCTGCAGCAGCATCCCGAACTGCTGACCGCGTTTCACGGATTATGGGTCTACGCGGCGACGCCCGGCAATCAGAGTCCTTTTGCCCTGGAACTGCCCATGGGCCAGATTCAGAATTCCGTTCCCCCTCCCGGACAACACAGTTAACCCTCCATAGCAAGGAAGGCAGGCAGGACAGACCGGCATGGCCAGTCGAACGGAAAAGCCTCTCAGCGAAGTGATCGAGCAGCGGCGGGACACGCCCAGTTTTGACGGCAAACCCATTCCCGATGCCGATCTGAAGAAGATCCTTGAAGCCGGGCTGAACATGCCGAGCGGCTTCAACCTGCAGCCGTGGCGATTCGTCGTGGTGCGCACGCCGGAGCTTCGCCGCAAGCTGCGCGCCGCCTGCTTCAACCAGGCCAACGTCGAAGAAGCTTCTGTGGTCATCGTCGCGTGCGGCGACAAAGACGGTTGGCGCAGCGACATGGAGGAGATGATCCGCATGGGCCAGGAGCGCGGCATGACGGAGAACTACGCCGAGTCGGTCCGCGTCATTATTCCGGAGATCATGGCCTCGCACCCGAACCTCACGGCGTGGCTCAATCGCCACGTCATGATCGCCTTCACAGCAATGATGCTCATGGCGGAGACGCTGGGCTACGACACCGCCTCCACCGAAGGCTTTGAGGCCGATAAGGTCTGCCTGGTGCTCAACCTGCCCATCAGTTATGAGGTCGTTTCGCTTCTCGGTATCGGCCGTCTCAAAGGTCCTGACAAATACAACGGTGGGCGCTTCAGCATGCAGCGGACCGTTTTTGACGGAGAGTACGGCAAGCCGATGAAGCTGTGAAGAACAGGTGACAGGTTACAGGTGACAGGTGACAGGAGGCAGGGCGCAGTAGGTGCGCTGTAACCCGTCACCTGTTCCCTGTAACCTTGCTTCTGTGAAGCGCGAATATCCGGATGCTCCCATTGCCGGCGTGGGCGCGGTCATCGTGCGCGACGGCCCCGATGGGGAGAAGCAGGTGCTGCTGATCCGCCGCGGTCAGGAGCCATTGAAAGGCGAGTGGTCGCTGCCCGGCGGCGCGGTGGAACTGGGTGAGACTCTGGAAGCGGCGATCTGCAGGGAAGTCCTCGAGGAAACCGGACTGGTCGTCGAGACCGTCGATGTGGTCCAGGCTTTCGATCGCATCTCACGGGACGCCGAGGGCCGGGTTCGCTACCACTATGTGCTCATCGATTTTCTCTGCCGCGTGGTGGGAGGCTCGCTGGCCTGCGCTTCGGATGCCCTCGAAGGCCGCTGGGTGACCGGGAACGAGCTGGAGGGATTGACGCCGCTCACCGTTGAGGTCATCCGCAAAGCCCTCGGCATGGCATCCTAGTTTCAGGGATCAGGATGGCCAGCACCGCAACGCCGCCCCAGAAACGAACCCGACGCGCGTGGCGCTTGATTCGATGGGTGTTGCTGGGAATCCTTGCGCTGCTGGCGGCGCTGGTGGTCTTCGCGTTTCTGCGCCCGCTCACTGTTCTCATCGTCGCCACCCAAACCCGGCTGCTCTTCGACGGCATTCACTCGGACTATACCGAGCTGCCCTTCGCCGGCGCGCCTCACGTGCGCGTTCACTACTACGCTGGCGGATCCGGGTCGCCGGTGGTGCTGGTGCATGGCCTCGGCGGCCGCGCCGAGGACTGGGCCGCTCTGATGCCGCAGCTCGTCCGGGATCATCACCGCGTCTATGCTCTCGATCTGCCTGGCTACGGCCGCTCCGACTGGCCGGCGAACGCCGCCTACTCCATCCCTGAGCAGACGGCACTCGTCGAGGCTTTCCTCGACAACCGCCACCTGGCGCGCACCGATCTGGCCGGATGGTCGATGGGTGGATGGCTCGCCATGCGCCTCGCGCTCGATCAGCCGCAGCGGATCCGGCGGCTCGTGATCTTCGACAGCGCGGGCACTCGTTTCCCGCTAACCTGGGATACCTCGATCTTCGAGCCGGATACCCCGGCGAAGCTGCGCACCCTCGACGATCTGCTGATGGCGGGGCCGGCGCCCCACGTGCCCGCATTCATTCAGCGCGACATTTTCCGCTTCGTGGGACGCCACGGCTGGGTCGTCTGCCGCAACATGAATTCGCTGCTTACCGGCGCGGACCTGCTCGACGGCAAGCTCGGCGCGCTGCGGATGCCCATGCTGATCGTGTGGGGCAAGCAGGATCACCTCATTCCGGTCAGCGTGGGCGAACAGATCCACCATGACGTGCCGCAGTCGGAATTTGTGGTGGTGGATGGCTGCGGCCATCTCGCTCCCGGCCAGTGCGCCGCGCAGGTGGGGCCGGTGTTCAAGGGTTTTCTCGACGAACCCTCGCCGATTGCCGGCCAGCAAGCGGAAATTCTGAAGAGGCCTTAGCGCGGCGGCATCGACTGCCGCATCTGCTGCTGCAGCGAGTCGCAAAAATCCCGATACCGGCGCACATAGCGGAAATCCGCGAACAGCGTTGCAGCGGCAATCAGCAGACAGCCCAGGAGAAACAGGCGGGCGCGCCGATCCGGATAGCGTCCCATTTGGCGAAAGCAGATCGAGATCAGGAACGCCGCCAGCGTGGCCAGCACCGTGAGCGGCGCCAGCGAACTGCACTGAATCGTAGCCGACCGCAGCATCAGCCACGCCGACGCCCCGGCGGTGATGAGCGCGATCGCTGCCGTGATGAGCAGGCGCGACCGCTTCGGGGGCGGCAACGGCTTTTTCTGTTCCTTGTTCCCTGTACCTTGCACGCTGTTCGCGAACTATGAGGCCAGTTCGACTCTCTCCAGCTTGATGCGGTCGCGGCGAACATGGGCGAGATCGTACTGCGCCTGCTGCACAAGCCAGCTCTCGGCGCTGCCGCCGAACACTCTCTCCAGGCGCACCGCCATTTCCGGCGAAATGCCGCGCTTTCCGTTGACCAATTCGGAAAGCGTGTTGCGCGTGACTCCCAGCGCGGCCGCGGCGCCGGTAATGCTCAAACGCAGGGGCTCGATGCATTCCTCGAGAACAACTGTGCCGGGGTGCGGGGGTTTTTTCATCGGCATGGGACAGTCTCCGTATTAGTGGTAGTCGACGTAATCAACATCGTTCGCACCTCCCTCGTCAAAGCGGAATATGACTCGCCAGTTGGCGCGAACGGTCACGGCGTAAAAACCCTTCAACTCGCCTTTCAGCGGGTGAAGCCGGAACCCCGGCAAATCCATGTCCGCAGCAGCACGGGCCGCATCAAGCCTTGCCAGGATGTTACGCAGCTTGCTGACGTGATCGGCGTTAACGCCGCTCGGATCATCGTCCTGATACAGACGCCTGAGTCCTTTGTGACGTATCGACCGGATCATGGCCGACTGTAACCTGTCACGTGGCGGATGTCAATGTTACGAAAGCGGGTTTGAACGAGTTCGCTGTTCCCGGTCCGCTACGCCGTGTCGTTCAGAATCCGCCCTTCCCGATGTCCATATTCGCCGGCAGGGGATTGCGTTCGTCGATGTACTCTTCGATGGTTTTGTCGAGAATCCCTCTGGCGGCCAGGATGAACTCGATTGCGTCGCGCGCTGCGCCGTGCCCGCCTCCATGCGGTGTCACGTAATGCGCTTCGGACTTCACATTCTCCCGCGCGTTCGCGACGGCCACGGCGAATCCGCACACCCGCATCACCGGCAGATCGATCACGTCATCGCCGACGTAACAGATTTCCTCGAGCCCGATCTGCTCCTTCTCCATGATTTCGCGCACGGCTTTCATCTTGTACGCCTGGCCCATGTAGACGTACTCGAGGCGCAGATCGCGCGCCCGCAGCGCCACCGTCTCCGAGATGCGTTTGGTGACGATCGCGCACTTCATCCCGCCCAGCCGCGCCAGCGAGACGCCCGTCCCGTCGTGTGCGTTGAAGCCCTTCGCCTCCACCATGCTTTGCGACGAAATCGCGTAGCCGCCCTTGCTCTCCATCTCAGCCGCATGATCACCGGTGGTGGCGCCTGGTGCCGGCGCGGGAAAAAGCCAGATGCCGCCGTCGGTCAGCACCCCATCGACGTCGAAGATGATCAGCTTGATGCGGCGCGCGCGATCCTCGGCGCTTAGAGAAGAGGACGAACCCATATACCCGCATTGTATCGAGTGCAGGACGAGCGCTCGGCTCGAGTTCAGGAGCAGGTTCTGGAACTCCGCGCCGCCCGCCCCTATCAGTCATCCTCGATCGGATCGGAATAGACGGCGATTCCGCCATCCCTCTGCACGACCCCGTCGTAACAATTCCGCATGATCGCATCGTCGCTGTGGAATGGCTGCGCGACCTTCCTGAGTTGCCTGACTCGTGGTTCCTGCCATCCGTAGGTTTTCAGCAGCGAAAAGACCTTGCCCTCCAGCTCGTCTTCAGAGCTGCGCACCATCACCAGCAACGGATACCGTGCGCCGCTCTGGTGCGCAGGATCGGAGCCGTCCGCCCGAGCTTCGCAGAGTGCAGCCCAGATGTCGGTGGCGCGCCCGTTGTTCCCGAAGAGCCTGCTCAATCGCATCGGATGAAGACCATCTACCCGCATTGTAACGAGTACCGCAGGTTGTTCCGGCTGGTAACCCCCGGGTCGAACAAGAAGCGGCTGCCGCCTATATCGCCCTGTAAAATAGGCAAATGCCTTTGTTTCCCTGGCCGGGAGCCCTCGCCGCATGATGCGTATCTGGCGCTTGCTGTACTACGCGCGCCGTTACTGGCTCCAGGCTCTCTCCGCCGTCGTCTTCGCCGCCGGCGTCGGCCTGCTCGACGCCTTCCGCGTCCTGCTCATCGGCCCCATCTTCGACAACGTTCTGCACCCCGGCGCCGCGGTCGGCAGCGCCAAACAAAGCCCGCTGCTCGGCGAAATCGGTGCGCGCTGGCACATCAACATCACCCTCCAGAACCTGGTCCCGCCGCGCCTCCACAACGACTGGGCCGTGATCGCCTTCGCGTTCGTCGCCTCCACGCTGCTCAAGGGCATTTGCGACTACACCGGCACTTATCTCGCCAACTACGCCGGCTTCGGCATGATCACCGACATGCGCGACGACCTCTACGAGGCGATCCTGCGCCGCTCCGTCTCCTTCTTCCAGAAGCACACCACCGGCACGCTGCTCTCCGCCCTCATCAACGACATCGAGCGCGTGCAGTACGTGACCTCGTCGATCCTCTCCGACTTCCTGCAGCAGGCCTTCACGCTCGCCTTCATGGTGATTATCGTGATCGCGCTCGGCGGGCGCCTGGCCTGGATCCTCCCGGTCTTCGGGCTCATTGCTGTGGGCTCGATCTTCCGCATCGGCCGCGATGTGCGCCGCACTACCCGCCGCGGCCAGGACAAGCTCGCCGACATTCAGAACATCCTGCACGAGACCATCACCGGCAATCGCATCGTGAAAGCTTTCAACATGGAGTTCTGGGAGCTGCTGCGCTTCCGCCAGGCGGCGCACAAGCTCTTCCGCGCCAATCTGCGCTCGGTCCGCGCCCAGGCCATCACCTCGCCGCTGATGGACTTCATCGGAGCCGTCGCTATCGCCGTGTTGCTATGGGTGGGCCGCAACGAAATCGGCCACGGGGCTATGAAAGAGGGCGTCTTCTTCGCCTTCATCGTCGCGCTCTTCAAGATGTACGATCCGGTCCGCCGCTTCGGCATCTACTACAACAATTTCCAGCAGGCTGCCGGAGCCTCTGCGGCCATCTTCGACTTCATGGACGATCAGGATGAGGTCGTCGAGGCCAAACATCCGAAGCCGCTCAAGGGATTCAAAGATTCGATCGCGCTGGAAAACGTCAGCTTCTGTTATGAGGAAGGCCAGCGTGAAGGACCGCCTGTGGTGCTGCACGACATCGACCTGACCATCCACCGCGGCGAAGTGGTCGCGCTGGTTGGGCCCAGCGGGGCAGGGAAGTCGACCCTGGTGAATCTGATTCCGCGCTTCTTCGACGTGACCGGCGGGCGCATCCTCATCGACGGCATCGACGTGCGCCAGGTGAGTCTCGCGTCGCTGCGGGCGCAGATCGGCAAAGTCACCCAGGAAACGATCCTCTTTAACGACACGGTGCGCAACAACATTGCGTACGGGCAGCCCGACGTTCCTGTCTCGCGCGTAATCGAAGCCGCGAAGGCCGCTCTGGCCCATGATTTCATTGAGAAAATGCCGGAGGGCTACGACACGGTCATCGGCGAGAAGGGATTCCGCCTCTCCGGCGGCGAGCGGCAGCGCCTCGCCATCGCGCGCGCCATCCTGAAGAACGCGCCGGTGCTCATCCTCGACGAAGCCACCTCCGCTCTCGACTCAGAAAGTGAATCTCTGGTCCAGGCCGCACTGGCCAACCTGATGACGGGCCGCACGGTCATCGTGATCGCCCATCGCCTCTCGACCGTGCGGCGCGCCAACCGCATCGTGGTGCTGGAAAACGGTAGGATTACCGACATCGGCTCGCACGAGGAGCTGCTGCAAACTTCGGCGACCTATCAGAAGCTCTATCGGCTGCAGTTTATGGATATTGGCGAAAACAACGGGCATGGAACTCCGATCGTCGGCAAGGAACCCGAGGTTCCGGGTGCTGAGACGACAGAGCCCGTGCTGCTGGGGAAGACCAACCGATGAGCGAAGCAAAGCAGCCGGTGTTCTCGATGACCGGATTCGCCCGGATTGCGGGCCGGGTTTCTGAAACGCTGGGATTTTCTCTCAGCCTGAAGAGCGTGAACCACCGCTTCCTCGATCTCCACATGCGCCTGCCGCAGGGATCGGAAGGGATCGAGATGGAGCTGCGCCGCGTTTTGAAAGAAAAGCTGCGGCGCGGCCACATTGAAGTGACCCTGAATCTCGAACGCAGCCAGAAAGCCGAGGCTGGCTACGATCACGCGCTGGTGGCGGCTTACGTGGAAGCCTTTCGCGCCGCTGCTGCCGAGCACCGCCTTACCGCCGAGCCCGACCTCAACAGCGTCTTTCGGCTGCCCGGCGTCCTGATGGCCGAGTCGCGCAACAGCGAAGAGGAGCTGAAGGGACTGGAAGAAGCCGTTCTCCGCGAGACGAATGCGCTGGTTGCGGCACTCGAAACCATGCGCGCCCAGGAAGGCTCGGGGCTCGCCAACGAACTGCGCGCCGGCATGGAGCGCCTGCGCTCGCTGGTGGACGAGGCCGCGCTGCTCCGCGAAAAAGTGCAGCAGGCCTATTTCGATCGCCTTAGCCAGCGCATGAAGACGATGCTCGACGGCGGATTCGATCAGGAGCGCATTCTGCAGGAGGCCGCGCTCATCGCCGAGCGCAGCGACGTCGAGGAAGAAGTAACCCGGCTCCGCACCCACATCGACCACTTCACGGGGCTGCTCGATCAGGGCGGCGAAGTGGGCAAGAAGCTGGATTTCCTGCTCCAGGAGATGAATCGCGAGGCCAACACCCTGCTTTCGAAGACCAGCGGCGTGGCCGGCAATGGCACGCGCATTACCGAAGCGGGGTTGGGTATGAAGTCTGAGATTGAAAAAGCGCGGGAACAGGTGCAGAACTTAGAGTAGGGCCTGGATCAGGGCCTGCAGCGGAACGTTGCGCAGAGGAACAGGGAGCTTGGCGGGGATACTCTTCATCATTTCGGCGCCGTCGGGGTCGGGCAAATCGACCCTCGTCAATCAGCTGCGCTCCCTCGTCTCCGGACTGGAGTTTTCTGTTTCCTGGACCACACGCGGGCCACGCGGCTCTGAGCAGGATTCGCGCGAATACCACTTCACCACGCGCGAGCATTTCGAGGAAATGATCCGCAACGGCGAGTTTCTGGAGTACGCCGACGTCTTCGGCAACTACTACGGCACGGCGCGCTGCAACCTGCGGGAGGCCTTCTCGCAGGGGAGGGATTTGCTGCTGGATATCGATGTGCAGGGAGCGTCGCAGGTGCGGGCAAAGATGCCGGATTCGGTTTCGATTTTCCTCATGCCGCCGTCGCCGGACGTCCTGGCCACACGGCTGAGGAACCGCAGCCGCGCGGAAGGCGCCGTCCAGGAAGAGATCATCGAGCGCCGCCTGGCCAAGGCGCGCCAGGAGATTGAGAATTACAGGGAATATGGCTATATTCTCGTCAACGACGTCCTGGATCGCGCAGTCGAAGAGATGGCCGCCATCGTGGCCGCTGAGCGCATTTGGCATGGCAGTGATCCCGGTGCCGGCGGCGCGGACCGTGAGCGTGTGCTGCGGATCGCGGAAAGTTGCCGGCAGGCCAATTCCGAGGCGCGCGTCAGGCCCGTGCTGCAGGCTTTTGGCGTGCCTGTGCCGAGCCTGAAAGGCTGAGAGCGGGAAAGATTTTGGAGGAGCAGGGATGAGTATCGAGAAGGAATACGACAGCAACTTCCGCTATGTTCTGGTGGCCGCGCGCCGGGCGCGCCAGCTGCAGAATGGCGCCGAGCCCATGGTTCCGACCCGTTCGCGCAAAGCGTGCCGCGTGGCGCAGGAAGAGATCGCCGCGGGCAAGGTCGCGTACGTCAGGACGGAGGACGTTCCCGTCGTGAAGCCCGAGATCGACGCTCCGGAAATTCCGAAGTTCGCCCCGTAGCCGGACCAGCCAGGCATGCCCAATGCCCAGTCAGAATCTGCCCGACGCGTCGGGTGGGGGCGAAGGCTGAGCTATGCCTTCATCGGCCTCGTCGCTGGGAACGCGGCGATGGATGCGTATCTTCTGACGGGGTACGTTCGGACTTTTATTCTTTCCCCAGCCCTTCGCAGTCGAATTGGCGACATTTTGATCGGCACGTTTTGGTTGTTTCTTCTGTACGGAACTTTCTCGCTGATCGCGTGGCTGATCGTGGGCCTTCCGTTTGTTTTCCTCCTTCCTTTGCGAGCTGTCCGCCGCTTACCCTGGGCTGTGATTTTGCTCATCTCAGGTGCGCTTGGCCCGGCCGCCTTCCTGCCGATCATGCTTCTGTTGTTCCGTAATCAGGGGTTCAGACACACCGGGACGCTTTGGCTCCTTTCCGTGATTGCCTCGGTCGTCGGATTCTCAACCTATGCGTGGCTCGTTCGCCGTCGACTTCGCCCTCTCACCCCGTGAGTCCTCTGCGCTCTCTGTGTTCTCTGTGGTGAATCCGCAGCGTAAACTGTCTTCATGAAGGTCACGGTCGGCGTTTCGGGCGGCATCGCGGCGTACAAATCGGCGGAATTGGTGCGCGACCTGCAAAAGCAGGCGCTCGACGTCCACGTCGTGATGACCCAGGCGGCCCAGCACTTCATCCAGCCACTCACCTTTGCCGCTCTCACCGGACACAAAGTCATTACCGGTCTCTGGGCGCCGGAAGGATCGGATGCGGGCGATGCGGCTTCGGCCATCGAGCACATCGACGCTGCCCAGACCACCGACGCGCTCATCGTTGCTCCGGCCACAGCGGACATCCTTGCTAAATTTGCCCATGGCATCGCGGACGATTTCCTCACCACGATGTATCTGGCGACTACGGCCCCCGTCATCGTGGCTCCGGCGATGAACGTGAACATGTGGCAGCATCCAGCGACCCAGGCGAATCTCGAAACCCTGGCCAGCCGCAACGTCCGCATCGTTCAGCCAGAGAGCGGCTACCTGGCCTGCGGCATGATTGGCGCAGGTCGCCTCGCCGAAAACGAGGCCATCGTGCAGGCGGTGCTGCGCGTGCTCCACCACCGCCACGACCTGGCCGGCGAGACCGTGCTCATCACTGCCGGCGGAACGCGCGAGGCGCTCGATCCGGTGCGCTTCCTCGGCAATCGTTCGAGCGGCAAGACGGGCTACGCCCTTGCTGAGGCGGCGCAGCGTCGTGGCGCGCGCGTGATCCTCGTTTCGGCGCCAACCGCGCTCCGTCCCCCTGCCCATGTCGAAGTGATTCCCGTCATTACCACTGCAGAGATGCGCAGCGCGGTGCTCGAACGGCTGGATCAGGCAACCGTCGTGGTCAAGGCCGCTGCTGTAGCCGATTACCGGCCGCGCGTGCAGGCGGGGCAGAAGTTGCGGCGCAGCGGTCCGCTGACTCTGGAACTGGAGCCCACGGAAGACATCCTGGCCGCGGTCGTCGAACATCGCCGCGCCGGGATGCTCGTCATTGGTTTTGCCGCGGAGACGGAAGACGTGCTCGCGCATGGGCGCGACAAGCTGCTGCGCAAGGGAGCCGATGCCATTGTGCTGAACGATGTTTCGCGCGAGGGTGTGGGTTTCGATTCGGATCGCAACGCCGTCACCTTCCTCACGCGCGATCGCGCCATGGAACTTCCCGAGATGACCAAGCGCGACCTCGCCGACCGCATTCTGGACGAGATTCTTGCCCTGCGCCGGCCCAGCCAGATGATGGCGGAGTCCGATTCCGATCTCTCTATGGCTCCGGGAGACTAGGCTTGGCGACCAGACTCTCTCCTGAGACTGAATCGGCGGTTCGCGCGCGCATCGGATACTTCCGCGACCTCGGCATCTTTGATTTCTACCGCCGCGGCTCCGTGTCTGGCGAAAATGAAACAATCGCTGTTACAGAAGAAGGATCCGCGGCCGCCCCGCCCGCTCTGGAGACGACCCTGAAGCCCACACCCGCGCCTGTACTGCTCGAGCCGACAAGTCCCACTGCTCCCACGGATCGCGCCGCCGCCCTGCACGCCATCCGCAATGACATCGGCGACTGCACGCGCTGCGCGCTTCACAAGGGCCGTCACAACATCGTCTTCGGCGACGGCGACGCTAACGCGCGCCTGATGTTCATTGGCGAAGGTCCCGGGGCCGATGAGGATGCGCAGGGTCTGCCTTTTGTCGGCCGCGCCGGCCAGCTCCTCAACAACATGATCAACGCCATGGGCCTGCGCCGCGATCAGGTCTACATCGCCAACATCGTCAAATGCCGCCCGCCGCAGAATCGCGTTCCGGAGCCCGACGAAGCGAACACCTGTTCGCCGTTTCTCTTTCGCCAGATCGACGTGATCCAACCGGAGGTGATCGTCGCGCTCGGCGCAACTGCGGCAACCTATCTGCTGGGTGCGAAAAGCCCGCTCGCGGCGCTGCGCGGACGCATCCACCACGCACGCGGGTCGAAACTCATCATTACGTACCACCCCGCCTATCTGCTGCGCGATCCTCGCCAGAAGAAGGAAGCCTGGGCCGATCTGCAACTGGCCATGGCCGAACTCGGCCTCCAGGCGCCCGCGAAATAAATCGGCTTCTCGCTGACCGGCCTGGTGCCGACCAGTGCGCATAAAAAAAGAGGCCGGAGCCTGTTTGGGCTCCGGCTGTTGAGGAGGTAGAGCGATCCCTGACTAGTGAACGCCGGCTCGCTGGCGTTACAGCGCTGTGCAAATTTCCGGCCGCAACAGCTCTGATACTCTCGGCTCTACGGCCATGCCCCAGTTCTGCGATGTCGCCCTGCCGGTCCCGCTGGACCGCATCTTTACTTATGCGCTGGGCGAATCACATCCCTTCGTAGGCGTGCGCGTGCTCGTGCCGTTTCGCAATGAAAAGCTGGCCGGGGTTGTGGTGCGCGTCCACGACGAACCGCCGCCGGTCGAAGCCAAATCGCTGCTCACCGTCCTCGACGAGGAGCCGGTCCTTTCTCAACAGCTGATGGAGCTGGGACAGTGGATCGCGCAGTATTACCTCGCCCCCATCGGCGAAGTTCTGCGCTCCATGCTGCCCCTCATGAGCGAGGTTCGCCGCCAGGTCTTGTTCCGCATCACCGCTGTGGGGCGGCAAGCGTTGTCAGCGGGCGCGGAACGGGGTTCGTCGCGGCGCTCGCGCCTCTCGCCGGCGGAGCAGGACCAGGAATACGCGGTCCTCAACGCTCTCGAATCCGGCGAAGCGATGCGCGCGGCGCGCCTGCGTTCGGCCACCGGTGCGTCCCTGCGCCTGCTCCAGGGAATGCTGCGCAAAAAATGGATCGCGCGCGAAACCGCAGCCGAGTCCCGCGATGCGCGGCGCACCGTGCGCTACGCCGTCCTTATCGACGACGTGCGCCTTCCGAAGCTCAACGACAATCAGCAGGCCATTTTGGCCGAACTAGCCGCTGCCGCCGGCGAACTTCCCGTCGCGGAGCTGCGCCGTCTCGAAGTCCCCGTCTCGACGCTCGCCACGCTGGTGAAACGCGAGCTGGTCCGCATCGAAGAGCGCCCCGCGGATTTCCACCTCACCCACCCGCACGCCTTCGCAACTCCGGACCACGAGCTGAACAGTGCGCAGAACGAGGCCCTCAGGACCATCACCGATGCGGTGGAGGCAAGTGAGTTTCGCCCGCTGCTGCTGCAGGGGGTCACCGGATCGGGCAAGACCGCCGTCTACCTCGCGGCGATGCGCCGCACCCTCGACGCGAGCCGCACCGCGATCTTGCTTGTTCCGGAAATCGGTCTGACCCCGGCGATGGCTGCGCAACTGCACCACGCTTTTGGATCGGAAGTCGCGCTGCTCCACTCTGCGCTCACCCCCGAAGAACGCGGAGAGCAGTGGCATCGCATCCGCAAAGGCGAAGCCCGCGTTGTGGTGGGCACACGCTCCGCAATTTTTGCGCCGGTCGAGAAGCTCGGCCTGGTCGTCGTCGACGAAGAACAGGACTCCAGCTACAAGCAGGAATCGATGCCGCGCTATCACGCCCGCGACGTCGCGGTGATGCGGGCCAAGCTGGCCGGAGCCGCGGTCGTGCTCGGCTCCGCGACCCCTTCCCTTGAAACCTGGCACAACGCCACCACCGGCAAGTACCAGCGCATCGAGATTCGGGAACGGGTGAAAGATCGTCCGCTGCCCGAAGTCCGTCTCGTCGATATGCGCCAGGAGTTCCAGGAGACCGGCCAGGAGCATCTGTTCTCGCGGGCGCTGATCGAACAAACAAAGGAAACGCTGGAGCGCGGCGAACAGGCGATGATCCTGCTCAACCGTCGCGGCTACTCCTTCGTCGTCATCTGCCGCGCCTGTGGCGTCAAGCTCGAATGCGAAAACTGCTCCATCGCGCTCACCTACCACAAGGCCGTTCCCGGCGATGGCCAGGCCGCGGGGCAGCGACTGGAATGTCACTACTGCGGTTACAAAAAGACTGTCCCGCGGCGCTGCCCCTCGTGCGAGAGCGAATATCTGTATTTTCTGGGCGCGGGATCACAGCAAGGCGAAGAGCGCCTGCAGGAAATCTTCCCCGGCGCGCGCATCGGCCGCATGGATCGCGACACCGTCCGCGGCCGCGGCGACATGGAGCGCCTGCTGGTCCGCCTGCATACGGGCGAGATCAACTTGCTGGTTGGCACGCAGATGATAGCCAAAGGGCACGATGTGCACGGCGTCACTCTGGTCGGCGTTGTCGGCTGCGATTACGCACTCGGCCTGCCCGATTTTCGCGCCGCCGAGCGCGTCTTCCAGCTCCTCATCCAGGTTTCCGGACGCGCCGGACGCGGCGAATTGCCCGGCCAGGTCTTCGTGCAGACGTACCACCCCGAGCATTACGCGATTCAGTACGCCGCCGCGCATGATTTCGCCGGCTTCGTGGAGCGCGAACTGCGCTTTCGCCGCGCCATGCACTACCCTCCTTACGCCGCGCTCGCCAATGTCCTGCTGCAGAGCCAGCGTCTGGAAGAAGCGGCGGGATGGGCGACAGCTCTGGGCCGCTGGTGCGGGCAAACCACGCTCCGGCACGTCCGCGTCCTCGGACCCGCGACCGCGCCCATTGCAAAAATCAAGCGCACGTATCGTTTCCACCTTGTTATGAAAGGGGAATCCCGCCGCGCGCTGCAGCACGCGCTGCGGGCGCTGCTCGCTCATGCTGAAGGAGCCGGAATTCCTCGCGCCAATCTCATCATCGATGTCGACCCCGTCAGCCTGATGTAGCGGTTTAGTTTTGGAGGTTTTCGCCTAGCATGGAATATCTCGACGAAGAAAAAGTCCGATCGCTGCTCACCTATGAAGCCCTCATTCCCGCCGTCGAGCATGCCCTCATCAGTCTCTCGCTGGGCAAAACGCAGCAGCCCGTGCGCACCATCCTGCGCATCGCCGAACAGGAAGGTTTCTTTGCGCTGATGCCGGCGATCGAAGGCGACCTGATGGGCGTGAAGCTCGTCACCGTCTACGAGCGCAACGTCAGCCTGCCCACGCACCAGGCGGTGATCCAGCTGTTGTCGGCGAAAACCGGCGAGCCGCTCATTGCTATGGATGGTCGGCTCATCACCGAAATGCGCACTGCCGCTGTATCCGCCATCGCGACCCGTCTGTTTGCTCCCAGCAATACTCGAACTCTCGCCATCCTGGGCAGCGGGGTTCAGGCCCGCTCGCATTTGCGTGCGCTGCGGCTCGTCCGGAACTTTTCCGAGGTGCGCGTCTGGAGTCGCACGCTGGAACACGCCCGCGCCTTCGCCTCCGAATTTGGCGTTACCTCCGTCGAAACCGCCGAAGCCGCAGTCCGCGGCGCTGACGTCGTCCTCGGCGTCGCCAGCACCCGTGAGCCGCTGTTCCGCGGCGAGTGGCTCGGTCCCAATACGTTCGTTTGCGCCGTCGCCGTCGTCACCCCGGATCGCCGCGAGCTCGACGACACCGCGATGAACGCCTCCATCGTTGTTGAGTCACGGGAAGCCGCCCTCCGCGAGTCCGGCGACATCCTCGGTTCCAGGCAGCCCGTCTACGCGGAAATCGGCGAGATCCTCGCAGAAAAACGCGCCCTCCCGGCGGGCCGCGTGGTCTTCAAATCCCTGGGGGTCGCGGCCTGCGATCTGGCTGCCGCCGGGGCTGTCTGGAGAAACTACCAACCCGCGTAAATCCTTAAAACGAAAGTAACTAAGCCCCACGTCCGCATCCGCTCTCTACCCTAAAAATGCTAGAGACGCCTGCAACTTTGAGGCGCATTCTTGTAATCGGCACCCTCAGGAGTGCCGTAGGTTGCGGAAGTTCCGTTTATCCTCGCTGGCCCTTCTTCTGCTCGTTCTGTGCTTCGGGAAAGCTCTCCTCGGACAAACGAACCCGCTCCCGGGCCACGCAGGCCAGGGCCTATCTCCCGGAGTCTCCCCGCACCTCCTCACCACCGTTGCGCAGGTTCACGCCCTCTCGGCCACCGATGCAGCGAAGGGCTTCCCCGTCGAGCTCCACGCCATCGTCACGTACTACGAGCCGACGGAGGGCCAGGTCTTCGTTCAGGACCCCACGGGAGGGGTCTACATCGCCTCGCCGGCGAACCCTCCGGTTCTCAAAGCGGGCGATGCGGTTGTGATCCGCGGTACGACCAAGCCCAGCTTTTCGACCAACGTCACAGCCAGCGAGATGCGGTTTGAACACCCCGCGCAATTCCCGGAGCCGCTCCCCGTCACCTGGCGGGAAATACAGCAGAAAAGCAATGATTGCCGCTACGTCAGCATCGTGGGCATGGTGCGATCCGCCACGCTCCAGGTAGCGATTGGGCAGTACAGTTTGGGCGGCGTTCTGCAGCGAGGTAAGTCTCTTCGCAATGGGGCACAGGTCTCGTCCACCGAAGGCCAGAGACAGCCCTATTTGCTGATCGATCTGGAGACGCAGGGCGGATTGCTCCGCGTGCACATGGAGGATATCCATGGGATCGATCCGATTCGATTGCTGGATTCGGAAGTTCGGTTCTCAGGAGTCGCTGGAGGGGTCTTCGATGGGAAATTCCAGCAAATCGGAGAACAGTTGTGGGTGAGCAGCACGCAGCACATGACCGTGCTGGAACCTCCGGCCAGCGATCCGACGAAGTTGCCCCTGACCGCGATCAACGGGATCATGGCGGGTTATTACGCCCAGGACGAGAGCCAGCGTGTGCATGTGCGCGGCAGTTTGACGCTTTACCAGCCAGGTCTGCAAATGGTGCTCGAGACACCGGACCGCCAGGCCGTCCTGGTGAACTCGTGGGAGCAGTCTCCGCTGCACATGGGGCAGGTCGTCGACGTCGTCGGTTTCCCCGACCCTCATCAGTATTCCGAGGTGCTCACCGACGGCAGCGTATTGCCGACTTCCGATACGCGCATCATTCAGCCCATTCCGGTTCTCTGGAGCGATGCCCTGGCCGGTCGTTACCCCTTCGAACTGGTCTCCATGGAGGGCAAACTGGCGGCCGAGGTGCACGAGCCCCATCAGGACACGCTGGTGATTCAGGCCGGCCCGCACGTTTTCTCGGCGATTCTGCCTCGCACCGTCTGGAATCAGGAGGCCGATGAGGCCGTTCTTCCCGACTATCGCCCGGGCAGCACGGTGCGGGTTACAGGAATCTGCTTTGTGCACGCCGGTGGTCCATGGAATACGGAGCGATGGTTCGATGTGCAGCTGCGCTCGCCCCAGGACGTCGCGGTGCTGGTTGCCCCGCCGTGGTGGACCGTGCGCCGCCTGCTGTATGTGAGCGCCGCCCTGCTGTTGCTGATGCTGACCGCGTTGATCTGGGCGGTGATCCTGCAGCGCAAGGTCCGCAAGCAGACGGAGCAGATTCGCCTCACCATGGAATCCGAAGCGGCTCGCGAACGGCGCATTGCGTTCCTCGAGAAGGAACGCGGCCGGGTGCTGGAAGCCATCAACAGCATGCTCAACCTTGACGAAGTGCTGCTGATGATTCTCCGCCTGATCAGTACGCAGCTGGAGGAGCGCTCCTGCTGGTGCGAGCTGGCCAATGGCACCGTGGTCGGCGAAGCGGGCTCTCCGCAGGACTTTGATCGCGCGGTGCGGCGCGGAATCTACTCAGGCGCCGGGGAGCGCCTGGGATCGCTGGTGGTTTCCGGAGTCGAGGCTTATGAGGAGCAGGCGGGCGAAGCGCTGGAAATGGGCGCGAGTCTCGCCGCCCTGGCCATCGACAATCGCCGCCTCTACGAGACGCTGATCCATCGCTCGCAGTACGACCAGCTCACCAACGCCGCTAACCGCTTTCTCCTCGAAAGCCGCCTGGACGAGGCTCTGGCCCACGCCCGCCGCAGTCAAACCCATTTCGCCCTGGTCTACATCGATCTCGATCAGTTCAAGCAGGTGAACGATTTCTACGGGCACCGGGTGGGCGACCTTTACCTGCAGCAGGTGGCCGAGCGCTTCTCAGAGAAGCTGCGCGGCATGGATACCCTGGCGCGCGTGGGCGGGGACGAGTTCATCGCCCTCATTCCCGTGGTGCGCAGCCGGAACGAACTCGAAGAGATCACGCAGCGCCTGACGCGCTGCTTCGACTCACCCTTCCGGATTGACTCGCATTCCGTCCGCGGATCGGCCAGCATTGGCTATGCGATTTATCCGGAGGACGGGATCACCAAGGACGAGCTGAAGCGCGTGGCCGACAGCGCGATGTACGCGCACAAACCGCACGTCGCGGTCTGAGGAATTCCGGATCTACGGCCCGATTCGATTCAGCAACAACCCAGGCGCGCAGCCCAGCAGCACCACCAGGCCGGCGAGCACCCACAGCACGAGCCTCGTCACCAGCGGTGTGTGGATCGGGCCCGCGTCCGCCGCGCCGTCCGCCACATACACCTGCTTGAGCACTCGCAGGTAGTAGTAGAGCGAAACTGCGCTCATCGCCACCGCCAGCAGCACGAGCCACAGCAGGCCGAGATGCGGTTCGGCCTCCAGTGCCGCCGCGAAGATATAAAACTTGCCAAAGAACCCCGCCAGCGGTGGAATCCCCGCCAGTGACAGCAGAAAAATCAGCATGCACAGCGAGAGGCCCGGCGCCCGCCGATACAGCCCCGCGAGATCCGCGATCCTGTCGATCCCCGCGGACTCCAGAGCCCCCAGTAAACCGAATGCTCCCAGCGCGGCCAGCGCGTACGTGATCACGTAATAAAGCAGCGCGCTCGTTCCTCGCGGACTGTGCGCGATCAGCCCCAGCAGCATGTAGCCCGCATGCCCGATCGCCGAGTACGCCAGCAAACGCCGCACGCTCGTTTGCGCAATTGCAGCAAAATTGCCCACCACCATCGAAAGCGCTGCGATCACGCATAGCACCGGAACCCATCCGGGCTCGTACCCGCGAAACGCCCCGCGCCCCACCGCCGACGCCAGCCCCAGCGTGACCACCTGCCCGAAAACAAAGAAGCTCGCCACTTTGGAGCTCGACGCGATGAATCCCGCGCTGACCGTCGGCGCTCCCTGGTACGCATCCGGCGCCCAAAGATGGAACGGCGCCGCGGCCACTTTGAATCCGAAACCAATCGTCACCATCACGATGGCCACCAGCAGCAGGGGATCGAGCACGGGCCCGCTCACCGCCGCCGCAATTCGCGGCAATTCGATCGATCCCGACAGCCCATACAGCAGGCTCAGTCCAAACAGCAGGAATCCCGCGGACATTCCGCCGAACAGGAAATACTTCAGCGCCGCCTCCGCCGACTGCCGGCTGTTCTTATCGAATCCCGTAAGGATGTAGAGCGACAGGCTCAGAAATTCCAGCGCGACAAAAATGAGCAACAGGTTCTGCGTCGCGACGAGGAACAGCATCGCCACCGTCGCAAATAGAATCAGCGCAACGTATTCGCCGATATGGCCGATCACCCGGGTCGACGTCGACAGCAACACGGTCAGAATGGTGAACGCCAGCAGCGCAATCTGAACCAGGCGCGTGAGCGGCGTCATCACGAACATGCCGTCCGGCAAACTGTACTGCGCAGCGGCCTGCGTCAGCCCGTACATGGCGACCAGGCATCCCACACACCCGATCAGCGCCGCCACTCCGAAGCGAATCTTCGTCGCAGACCGCCGCAACACCGTCAGATCCAGCGTCAGCGCCAGCAACCCCGCCACCATCACCGCAATCTCCGGCAGCGTAAAGCGCAGCAGGTCGGAATAGCTCACGACGCTCATCGCCACGCTCCTCTGCGCAGACCCTCGAAGAGGGGGGAATTCAAACTGGGCAGGATCAGATCCGTCAGAATCCGCGGATAGAGCCCCACCACAAGCGTGGCGGCCAGCAGCAACAGCGCACCCAGCTTCTCAGGCAGCGTGATTGGCGGCAGCACATGTTCCGCCGCGCCCGGCGTCGGGTCGCCAAAAAACGCTTTCGTCAGCGCACGCCATGTGAACGCGATCCCGACCAAAATCCCCACGCCGGCGACCACGATCATCCACGTAAACGCCTGCCACGTCCCGATCAGGATCTGGAACTCCGCAACGAATCCGCTGAATCCGGGCAGTCCAATCGACGCCATGCCCGCCAGGATGAACGTCACCGCCGCAAACGGAATCGCATGCGCCAGCCGCATCGGTCCCAGCGCGTTCAGGTCGCGCGTGTGCGTGCGGTCGTAGACCATGCGCCCCACCACCGCGAACAGCAGCCCCGCGATCACACCATGCGAGAACATCTGCAGTACCGCGCCGTCGAGTCCGATCTGCGTCAGCGTCATCAGCCCCAGCAGCACAAACCCCATGTGGCTCACGCTCGAATAGCCGATGACGAACTTGAAGTCGCGCTGCACCAGCGCCACGCTCGCCCCGTAGACAATGCCGATCAGGGCCAGCATCGCAAACACATCGCGCCACGATCCAAACCCCAGCACGTGGAATCCCCATGGATCCATCCCGGCAGGGAAGAGCATCATCGCCACGCGCAGACAACCGTACGCGCCGAGCTTCATCACCACCCCGGCCAGCAGCATCGATGCCGCCGTCGGAGCGGCCGCGTGGCCGGTCGGTGCCCAGGTGTGGAATGGCCACAAGCCCGCCAGCACCCCAAACCCCACAAACACCAGGGGGAACATCGCCATCTGCAGGTGCGTTGAAAAGTGCGCGCCGGTCAGAGCGTCGAAGCTCATGCTGTGCCCGCCCGAGGCGACCCACGCCGCCACCATCCCGGCCAGCACCAGCGCGCTCCCCGCAAACGAGTACAGCGCCAGCTTCATCGCCGCGTATTCGCGCTGCGACCCCGCGTTCTCGCCCGTGGCATCGTGCGGCACCGATCCCCAAATCGCGATCAGGAAATACTTCGGAATAATCGCAATTTCGTAGAACACGAACAGCAGAAACAGATCGAAGCTGAGAAACACTCCGTACACGCCGCCGATCAGCACCAGATAAAGCGCAAAAAACTCCTGCGTGCGCCGCTCGATATTCCACGAAAACAAAATTCCCGCCGTCGCCGCGATCCCCGTCAGCAGCACCAGCGTCAGGCTGATCCCGTCCGCCGCCAGGTAATACGAAAGCCCGAGCTGCGGAACCCACGCGACGTGCGCGACCGTCAGCAACTCGCCCGGCTGCCAGTGCCGCAGCGTGGCCAGCCCAATCCCCAGGCCAATAAGCGCCGCCAGCAGCGCCACCCAGCGCGCAAGACTTTTCGACGGGCTCAGCCGCGCGGCCAGCGCGCCCAGGAACGAAGCGTAAATCGTCCACGCCAGCATCAGAACCGCGCCCCCATCACCCACTGCGTCACCGCGCTGTGCACCATCCCCGTGATCAGTTGCGGATAAAGCCCCAGCACGAACATCAGCGCAATCGCCGGCAGCACTGCCAACCGCTCCGTCGTGGTCAGGTCCCGCATCGCCTCCCACTTCGGATTCACCGGCCCCGAAAACACTTTCTGAATCACGGTCAGAAGAAACACCGCCGTCATCAGCAGCCCAAGCACGGACACCGAAGCCGCCCACGGCGCGAGCGGGAACGACCCTTTGAAAATCAGAAACTCCGCCGGAAAACCATTCAGCCCCGGCAGCCCCAGCGAGGCGAAAATCGCAATCCCCATCAGCCCGGAAAACACCGGCACGATCCTGCGCAATCCGCCGAAGTCGTCGATGCCTCGCAACCCGCCGCTGCGCCGCTCCAGCAGCGCGATAAACCAAAAAAGCGCCGCCGCCGTCAGCCCGTGGCTGAACATCTGCAACAGCACGCCTGTGAGCGCCGCGGCTTTTTCAGCCGCCAGCCCGGCATCGGCGCCCGTGAACTTCGCCGCCACGCACACGCCCAGCACACAGTAGCCCAGGTGGTTGATCGACGAGTACGCAAACGTCCGCTTCAGATCCTTCTGCGCCCAGGCCGCAAACGCCGGCAGCACAATCGTCGCCACCGCCAGCCACAGCAGCGGCTTTTCCGCGCGCTGCATCTGCTGCGGAAAAATCGGCAGCAGAATCCGCAGGAATCCGTACACGCCCATCTTCGACATCGCGCCCGTCAGCAGCATCGTCGTCTCGCTCGATGCTTCCGCGTAGGTCGCAGGCAGCCAGGTGTGGAACGGCACCACCGGCGTCTTGACCGCGAATCCCAGAAAAGCGGCCCAGAAGAGCAGCATTCCGAGGTGTCCCGGATTGCCACTCCAGTGCAGATTCTGCGCCAGCGCCGTGGTCAACTGCCCCGACTGCGCCAGCTGCGCGAGGTCCACAAAATCGAATCGCCCCGTCGCCAAAAACAGGGCCAAGAACGCCAGCAGCAGCGCGACGCTCCCGGCCATCGTGTAGAGGAAAAACTGATTCGCCGCCTTTGCGCGTCCCTTGCCTCCCCAAATCCGCACCAGGAAAAACGCGGGGATCAAGCTCAGTTCCCAAAAGATGAACCAATGGATGAAGTTCAGCGCCGTAAATGTGCCAAATAAGCCAGCTTCCAGAAACAGCACCAGTGCGGTGTAAACCGCCCCGTGCTTCTCGTTGTTCCACGAAGCCACCAGCGACATCAGCACCACCAGCGCCGATAGAGCCAGCATCAACACGCCCAGCCCGTCCACGCCCACGTGGTATGCCATGCCCAGCGAGGGCGCCCACGCATGGTGCTCTTCAAACTGCATCCCGGGAGTCGCGGGATCGAGTCCGTAGCAGAAAAGCACCGCGATGGCGAGCGCGCCCGTAGCGAAAACAATCCCGATCGCCCGCGCCAGATCGCGCGAGCGCGCCAGCGCCAGCACGGCGAATCCGCCCACAATGGGGAGCAGCGTGAGGAGCGTGATCATCCGCGGCGCCCCCAAAGCAGAATCGCTGCGAGCACCACCAGCGCCACGGCAATCACGCGCAGGTAATTTTGCACGCGGCCATTCTGGAAGTGCGACAAAAGCCGCCCGCCGCGCGCCACATCGCGGCAGCCTTCATCGAAGCCACCGTTAACGACAAATCTGTCGACGCCGGCGTCCAGCCAGCCCACGCCCGTCACCATCCACGCGACAATTCGCACCGCGCCGCCGAAGATCCAGCGATCCAGCCACGCCGCAAACCCCGCGCAGAAGCGCGTCAGCGCGATCACCGTCACCCCGTAGAGCTCATCCACGTACAGCCGGTTCGCGAGCGCGTGAAACACGCCGGGCTGAATCTTTTCGAGCGCATCGGGATCCGTCGCGTGCAGGATCGGCTTGCGTCCGTAAAACCACCAACCCAAACCCAGCCCCGCAAAAACGATCAACGACGAAACGGCCATCAGCGGCAACAAGCCCGCCTCGCCAAAGCGGCCAAAATCCAAACCCGCGCTCTCGCCCGCCAGGAACGACTGGAACCACGGCCACGCCGGCGTCCCCACAAATCCAAGCAGCACCGCAAACACCGCCAGCACCACCAGCGGCTGCGTCGTCACCGCGGGGCTTTCGTGCGGATGCTCGATGATGCATACTTCTCCGGTGCGCGCGGAAACCACCGGCTCAATCTGCTCTGCAGGAATTTCATGTGCGGCCACAGCCGCCGGCGAAACAGTCGCCTCCGCGAGCCGCCTTTGCCCCAGGAACACGTAATACATCTGCCGCGTCATATAGAACGCAGTCAGCAGCGCGCCCACCGCGCCCAGATAAAACGGCCCCTGCGAAACGCCCCACCCATGTGCCGCGTGCAGAATCGCATCCTTGCTCCAGAACCCCGCAAACAGCGGAAACCCGCACAGCGCCAGCATCCCGCAGGCGTACGCCGCAAACGTCACCGGCATAAAGCGCCGCAACCCGCCCATGTTGCGGATGTCCTGGTCCTCGGTGCAGCCGTGAATTACCGAGCCCGCGCCGAGGAACAGGAGCGCCTTGAAAAACGCGTGCGTGATCAGGTGGAACATCCCCACCGCGACGCCACCCACGCCCAGTCCCAGCATCATGTAGCCCAGCTGCGACACCGTGGAGTAGGCAAGAATCCGTTTAATGTCGTTCTGCGCGACCGCAATGCACGCGGCGAAGATCGCTGTAATCGCGCCCACCCACGCCACGACCTCGAGCGCGCTCCCGCTCATCAGCGGATACACCCGCGCCACCAAATACACGCCCGCCGCCACCATGGTCGCCGCGTGGATCAGCGCGCTTACCGGCGTCGGCCCCTCCATTGCATCGGGCAGCCAAACATGCAGCGGCACCTGCCCCGACTTGCCCGCAGCCCCGCAGAAAATCAGCAGTCCAATCGCGGTCGAGACCGCCATCCCCGCTACCGTGAGGTGCGCCTCCATGCCCGCAACCGCCGTCCGCTCCAGGCATCCAGCGCCGCTGTTGTAGAACAGCAGCGTGCCTGTCTGCCCGTAGAGCCACACCATCCCGATCAGCAGCCCCAGATCGCCCACGCGCGTGGTGATGAAGGCCTTCTTCGCTGCCGCCGCTGCAGCCGGCCGATGAAACCAGAACCCAATCAGCAGGTACGAAGTCAGCCCCACCACTTCCCAGCACATAAACAACAGCAACAAGCTGTTCGCGATCACCACCCCGAGCATTGCTCCCGCAAACAGCGACATAAAGCAGAAGAAGCGCGTGAAGTTGTCGTCGTGCGCCATGTAGCCGAGGCTGTAAATGAAGATCAGCAGCCCCACAAAGCTGACCATCACCAGCATCACCGCGGCCAGCGGATCCAGCAGCCATCCCAGCTGCACCCACTGATCGCCAAACTGCATCCAGTTGAACGTGACCACACGGCGCGCCGGATCCGCGAGCGCCTCCGCAAAGGCCATCAGCGACAGCACCAGCGAAATCCCCATCGACCCAATCGCCAAACCGGCCGACAAACGCCGCTCCGACCGCTTCAGCAGCGCGCTCACCGCAGCCGCGGCCATTGGCAGCGCCGGAATCAGCCAGAGGTTGCGAACGATCCAGCTCATGCTCTCTGGCCGCATCATCCCTTCATCTCCGTAATCTCACTCACGTCTGAGGTGCGCGCATGACGATAGATGGCCAGGATCAGCGCCAGCCCCACAGCAGCTTCCGCTGCAGCAACGGCAATCGAGAAGATGACAAAGATCAGCCCGGTGAGGAATTCAGGGTGCGCCCCGAAACGCCAGAACGCGATGAAGTTCAGATTCGCGGCGTTGAGCATCAGTTCAATTCCGGCCAGCACCAGGATCGCGCTGCGCCGCGTCAGCGCTCCGGCCAGTCCGACCGAGAAGAGCAAAGCGGAAACCAGCAGACAACCAGCGAGCGGAGTCATCAGGCGCGCAGCCCCTGTTTCTGCGCCGCGCCCGAGTCGCCCGCCGAATCATTGCGCTTCTCCCGCAGCGCCAGGATTACCGCGCCGATCATCGCCGCCGTCAGCATCAGCGCGATCACTTCCAGCGGCAGAACATAGCGTTGCATCAGCGCGAACCCAATCTCCCGCATTGTGATTTGGGGAGCCGCCACAGTCACGCCCGCCCGCGCCACGCCGCTTGTCTCCACCGCCCACGCAAGCACTGCGAAAACCGCCAGAGCCACCACGGCTCCCACAATCCCTGCCGGCGAAAACGCGCCCTCCGGCTCGCCCTCGCCGCCGCGTGTGAGCAGAATGGCAAATACTATAAGGATGGCGATCGCGCCCACGTAGACCAGCAGCTGCGCCAGCCCCGCGAATTCAGCTCCCAGATTCAGATACAGAGCGGAGAGCCCGGCAAACGAAACCACCAGCGCCAGGGCGCAATGCACCAGGCGGCGCATCGTCATGGCGGCCACACCTCCGGCCAGCGTCATGATCGCGAGAATCAGGAAAGGCAGAGTCATGGTTGTTTCGTGCTAATGTCCGGCGCGTCCCATCCCCCGCCGGGTTAGTACCCGGAGCGCGTGCGACTGCCTCCGCCACGCCGGGCCTCACCTACCATTTCACAGCCTTGTTCCCGCGACTGTGACTCAAATCACCTCGGACTCGCATCGCCGGCTATTCCGCGAAGCGATAGACTCTCTTCTCGATCCTCCGGCCGCGCTCCAGCACGCGCGCCAGCGTTATATACGGCACAAAAATAACCAGTGCACAGACCAGCCAGCGTATCACACCGCCCAGCGGCTTCGGCCCCACTACGGCGACCGTGAGAAAGTGCCAGATGCCTGCCGAAAGAATCGTCACCAGGGTCATCGGCAGCATGAATTTCCACGCGAAGTTCATGAGCTGATCCATGCGCAGCCGCGGCACCGTACCACGCACCCAGATGAACGCGAAGAGGAGCGCCAGCAGCTTGCCGAAGAACCACAACCACGACGGAATCCACGCCAGGAAACTCACCGGCGACGACCATCCGCCCAGAAACAGCGTGATCCCCAGCCCGCTCACCGCGAACATCTCCAGATACTCGGCCAGGAAGAACAGCGCAAACTTGAACCCCGAGTACTCGATGAAATAGCCGGAAATAATCTCCGACTCGCCTTCCGGCAGATCGAACGGGCTCCGGTTCGTCTCCGCCGTCGCCGCGATCATAAACAGGATGAACCCCGCCAGCCCCCACGGTGTGAACACATACCAGTGCGCGAGGCCGTTGGAATAACGCGCCTGCAGTTCGACAATTTTCACCGTCGACAGCGTGCCCGCAATCATGATCACCGCTACCGACGACAGGATCAGCGGAATCTCGTAGCTCACCATCTGCGCGATCGCGCGCATCGCGCCCAGCAGCGAATACTTGTTGTGGCTCGACCATCCCGCCATGAAGATCGCCAGCTCCGTCGCCGCGCCCACCGCGAAGAAGTACAGCACGCCCGCGTCGAGATTCACCGCCGTCATGTTGCGCCCGACCGGCAGCACCGCGTACGTGAGAAACACAACGCCCACCAGCACCAGCGGCGCCAGGTAATGCACCACGTGGTCCGCCGCGCGCGGTACCACGTCTTCCTTGGTGAGCGACTTCACCGCGTCGGCGATCGGCTGAAACACGCCAAACGGTCCCACGCGATTCGGCCCGTACCGGTTCTGCATCCGCCCCAGACCCTTGCGCTCGAAAACCGTCGCCAGGGCGAACAGCGCCGCAAAAACGACGATGATCGTCGCAACTTCAATCACGATCGACACCAGCGTCTGCAGCGGCGCGGGTGTGTGGAACACGATCCAGTCCTTCAGCGTGACGAAGACCTGATCGACCGCGCCAGGGGAGATCATTCGTGCACCGCCGTCGCCGGCTTTGCGGCTGCCGAAGCGCCATTCCCCGATGCGTCGCCGGGTGCCGGACTCGCAGTCTGAGCCGCCTTCGCCGCCGCTGCAGCAGCCTTGGCCTGCGCCTCGGCCAGTTCCTTCACCCGCCGCTCATCCGTTTCAGCGGCTTCCATCGGATGAATCTTCTGGTAGTACTCGTTCGGCTTCGACAGTTGCTCCTTCGTCCACAGCAACCCGCCAAACCGATCGCTCGTACTCAGCTCATATACCTTGTCCATCCGGATTGCGTCGAAGGGGCACACTTCGACGCAAATCTGGCAGCTCATGCACACCGCCACGTCAATATCGAACACCGCAGGATAAAACTGCTGCTTCCCCACGAAATCCGGCTTCTTGTCCTTGCTCTTCTCAATATGAATGCAGCGCGGCGGGCATTCCTTCTCGCAAATCTGGCACGCCACGCAGCGCAGCCCCTTCGCCGCGTCGTCGCCGTCGTACAGCAGGATCGGAAAAACCCGCGATGCCTCGGGCAGCGTGTGCCGCTCCTCCGGATACTGCACCGTCGTCAGCCGATCCTTCTCGACATAGCTGCCGAAAAAGTTTCGCGCCGTCTCGACCAACCCCTGAATGATTCCTTCACCCAGCATCCTGAACCTCAGTCGCCAGCTTCCAGCGGCCAGCTTTCAGCTTTGTACTTCCCGCCTCGATCTTTCTCCCCGCGCCTCTCGCCGGAAGCTGGCAGCTGGAGGCTGGTAGCTGCCTCACCTGTCTACTTCTCCCAGCACAATATCCACGCTGCCCAGAATAATCACCGTGTCCGCGATGTTTTCGCCCAGGCACATATCTTCGAGAATCGTCAGATTGATCATGCACGGCGGCCGCACCCGATACCGGTACGGATTCCCCGACCCGTCGCTGATCAGGAAGAATCCCAGCTCGCCCTTCGGCGACTCGATCCGCCCGTAAGCCTCGCCCACCTTCGGCCGCAGCCCGCGCAGCCTTACCTTCGGGTCGATCACCGGCCCCGCCGGAATATCGCGCAGCGCCTGCTCGAGAATCTTCACCGACTCCCGCATCTCCAGGATCCGCATCATGTAGCGGTCGTACACATCGCCATGCTCGCCCAGCGGTACGCCGAACTTGAAGCGGTCGTAGATTCCGTACTTGTCCACTTTGCGAATGTCGTAATTGACGCCGCTCGCGCGCAGCATCGGCCCCGTCACGCCCGCGTTAATCGCCAGCTCCCGTGGCAGCACGCCCGTGCCCTGCGTCCGCGCCATCAGAATCTCATTCGCCCGCAGCAGGTTTTCAAATTCATCCAGGAATCGCGGCAGAACACCCACCAGTTGCCGCACCTCATCGAGCCACTCCGCCGAGCAATCCACGCGCACGCCGCCAAAGCGCATGTAGTTGCACATCATCCGCGCGCCGCTCAGCGACTCGAACAGATCCAGAACCTTCTCCCGCTCGCGGAACGCATACATCAGCGGCGTGCCGCTCGCGCCCATATCCTGCAGCAGAAACCCCACCAGCCCCGCGTGATTCTGAAACCGCGTCAGCTCTGCGACGATCACGCGGATATATTCCGCCCGCTCCGGCACCTGAATCCCGGCCAGCTTCTCCACCGCCAGGACGTAGCCCCAATTGTTCGTCATCGAGCACAGATAGTCGAGCCGGTCGGTGTAGGGAATCGCCGCCAGATACGCGCCCTTCTCGGCAATCTTCTCGTGATTGCGGTGCAGATACCCAAACACCGGCTTCAGCCGCACCACGCGCTCCCCGTCCAGCCGCACATCCATGCGAAACACGCCGTGCGTCGACGGATGATGCGGCCCCATCGACACTTCCAGCAGCTCGCCTGGGCCCGCGATCGGCTCCAGGTCCATGACGTGCCCGCTCACGCCTTCACCCCAGTCACCAGGATGTCATCTTCCGGCGGAACGTAATCCTTGCGCATTGGGTAGTCAACAAACCCATCCCACATCAAGATCCGCCGCAGGTCCGGATGCCCATCGAACACAATCCCGTACAAGTCGAACGCCTCGCGCTCCTGAAACTCGGCGCTCCGCCACACCGGCGTCAGCGACGGCAAATGCGTCCCGTCAGTCCGATTCGCAGTCCGCAGACGCAGCACCACCGGCCCGTGTTTCTTCCCCATCGAAAACAGGTGATAGACCGCTTCGAGATACCCCGGCACCTTCGTCTTGCGCGTCTCCTCGACCTCCTGCTCCTGCTCCACCCCATCGGGACCCGCGACCAGCTTCTTCACCTTCACCTTTGCGGTCGTCTCCGTGTCCGGCCAGTCCACGCCGGTCACCAGCGAGCAGAAGTCCAGCTTCAGCTCCGCATGATCCCGCAAAAACTCCGCCACCGCCCGCGCGTGCTCGTGGTCCAGCAGCAACGAGTGCTGCGCCGACGGGCTCCCATTCGCGATCACCGTCACGGTCGCGCCCGGCACGCCGGCCTCAATCAGTGTTTTGATTTCTTCGGGGGAGGGAAGTGGCGTCATTGAATGACCTTAAGTGGATTCCCCTGCTCGGCGAGGAAGACCTCGTCATTCTGCGCAGGCTCCAGTCCGTGCGCGCCGAACGCAGGCACCGGAAACTCACTCGGCAAATCCGCCTGCAAATGCCGCGGCCGATCCGCCCCGCGCAGCGCCTGCTCATCGATCTTCTTCTGCAGCGTCATGAACGCGTGGATCAGCGCTTCGGGACGCGGTGGGCACCCGGGAATATGCACGTCGACCGGAATATACCGGTCGATCCCCTTCAGTACGTTGTAGCCATCGCGAAACGGCCCACCGGAAATGGCGCACGCGCCCATCGCGATCACGTATTTCGGCTCCGGCATCTGGTTATAGAGCCGCACCACCTGCGGCGCCATCTTTTTTGTAACCGTGCCCGACACAATAATCAGGTCCGCCTGCCGCGGCGACGGCCGGAACACCTCCGCCCCAAACCGCGCCAGGTCGTAGCGCGCCATGGTCGTCGCGATCATCTCGATCGCGCAGCAAGCCAGCCCAAACGTCAGCGGCCACACGGAGTTCTTCCGCCCCCAGTTGTAAATCTCCTCGAGCGTGGTCGTGAAGATTCCGTTCTTGCTCAGCTCGATCTTGAGTTCTTTAAGGTCCTGTTCCATCTCTTCATCATCTCAGCCGGCAGCCCGCAGCCGGCAGCCTGTAAATGCCCAATCCCAGCTGCAGGCTGCCGCCTGCAGGCTTTCCTACGCCCACGTCAGCACGCCCTTCTGGCACGCCCACACCAGCCCTTCCACCAGCAGCAGCAGAAACACCAGCATGGCGATGGACGCTCCCAGCGTCAGCCCCGTAAACGCCACCGCGAACGGCAGCAGGAACACTGCCTCCACATCGAAAACCAGAAAAACAATGGCGTACAGATAATAGGACGCGCCGAACTGAATCCAGGCATCCCCCTTCGATTCCAGCCCGCACTCATACGTCGCGTTCTTCTCGTGGCCCGGCTTGTTGGGCGAAAACACCCGCGCCCAAAGCCACGCCAGCGCCAGCGGCGTAAACCCAAACGCGACCCCGCCAATCAGAAGCCCCACGACCGTTAGCCAGGGATGTTCAGCTCTCATCGATCCAATCTCCGGCAATCCGCCGTGACTCCTGCGACTCTACGCGCTCCGGGCAGCGTTGCTCCGTGACCCGAATCACAACTGGCCACTCGCTACTGGCTACCGGCTACTGGCTACCGGCTGCCTCTCTCTCATCCTCGCACAGTTGTGTTCCCTGTCACATCGCGCCTCGACGCCCAGGCGCAAACTTTTCCTGTAGTGGTTTGCGGCGATTTCGCACTCGTCCGCGCCCAACCCCAGTGAGGAGAACCATGACCGCACCTGCCAAAACCGCAATCTTCGACGGCAACGAAGCAGCCGCCTCCGTGGCCTACCGCTTCTCCGAAGTGGTTGCAATCTATCCCATTACGCCCTCCTCCACCATGGCCGAATTTGCCGATCAGTGGGCTTCCGAAGGGAAGCGCAACATCTGGGGCTCGGTCCCGGTCGTCGCTGAACTGCAAAGTGAGGGCGGCGCTGCCGGCGCCATGCACGGAGCCCTCCAGGGCGGCGCTTTTGCCACCACTTTCACCGCCTCCCAGGGCCTGCTCCTCATGATCCCCAACATGTACAAGATCGCTGGCGAGCTCACGCCCTCCGTCATGCACGTGACCGCGCGCTCCATCGCCACGCACGCCCTGTCGATCTTCGGCGATCACTCCGACGTCATGGGCTGCCGCCAGACCGGATACGCAATGCTTGCCTCGAACTCTGTGCAGGAAGCTGCTGATTTGGCAACGATTGCCCATCTGTCCACGCTCGAAGCCCGCATCCCCTTCATGCACTTCTTCGATGGCTTCCGGACCTCGCACGAGATCAACAAAGTCCTCCCCATCTCCGACGAAACCATCAACGCTCTCCTCGACGAAAAAGCCGTCCGCTCCCATCGCCAGCGCTCTCTTTCTCCCGACCGCCCCGTCCTCCGCGGATCCGCGCAGAACCCCGACGTCTTCTTCCAGGCCCGCGAAGCCTGCAACCCCTATTACCTCGCCTGCCCGGTCATCGTGCAGGACGTGATGGACCGCTTTGCCGCTCAGACCGGCCGCAGCTACCGGCTCTTCGACTACTACGGCGCGCCCGACGCCGATCGCGTCATCATCCTCATGGGTTCCGCTGCCGGCGCAGTCGAGGAGGCCATCGACGCACTGAATGCTCGTGGCGAAAAGCTCGGCCTGCTCAAGGTCCGCCTCTTCCGCCCCTTCGCCATCGAAGCTTTCCTCACAGCCCTCCCTGAAACCGTGCGCCGCATCGCCGTGCTCGACCGCACCAAGGAGCCCGGCTCCGTCGGCGAGCCCCTCTACCAGGACGTCGTCACCGTCGTCTCCGAAGCGCTGTCCACTGGACGCCTGCCGTTGCCGCAGTTCCCGGTGATCGTCGGCGGCCGCTATGGACTCTCTTCCAAGGAATTCACGCCGGCCATGGCCAAAGGCGTCTTCGACGAACTGGCCAAGCCGCATCCGAAAAACCACTTCACCATGGGCATCGACGACGACGTTACCCACTCCAGCCTCAAGTGGGACGAGAACTTCTCTACCGAAAGCCCCCGCACGGTCCGCGCCCTTTTCTACGGACTTGGCTCCGACGGCACTGTCGGCGCGAACAAAAACTCCATCAAGATCATCGGCTCCGAAACGCCGAACTACGCCCAGGGCTACTTCGTCTACGACTCCAAGAAGTCCGGCTCCCTCACCACCTCGCACCTGCGCTTCGGTCCTGAGCCCATTCGCTCCACCTACCTCATCTCGCGCGCGAATTTCATCGCCTGCCATCAGTTCGAGTTCCTCGAGAAGACCGACGTCCTCGCCGCCGCTGAGCCAGGCGCCACCTTCCTGCTCAACAGTCCCTACGGCCCCGACGATGTGTGGCAGCATCTGCCCCGCACCATCCAGAAGACCATCATCGAGAAAAAACTCCGCTTCTTCGTCATCGACGGCTTCACCGTCGCCCGCGAAAACGGCATGGGCACGCGCATCAACACCGTCATGCAGACCTGCTTCTTCGCCATCAGCGGCGTTCTGCCCCGCGAAGAGGCCATCGAGCAGATCAAGAAGGCCATCAAGAAGACCTACGGTAAACGCGGCGATGCTGTGGTCCAGCAAAACTTCGCCGCCGTCGACGCCGCTCTCGCGCATCTGCACGAAGTCAAAGCTCCCACCCACGTCACCGCGAAGTTCGACATCCTGCCCGCCATCCCCAAGGCCGCGCCCGCCTTCGTTCGCGACGTTCTCGGCGCCATGGCTGCCGGCCACGGCGATCTGCTCCCCGTTAGCGCGTTGCCTCCGGGTGGAACCTTCCCCACTGCGACTGCAAAGTGGGAGAAGCGCAACATCGCTCAGTTCATCCCGGTTTGGGATGAGGACCTTTGCATCCAGTGCGGCAAATGCGTCATGGTTTGCCCGCACGCCGTCATCCGCGCCAAGGTCTACGACGGCGCGCTCCTGCCTGGCGCCCCCTCGACCTTCAAATCCGCCAAGCCGAAATGGCGCGGCATGGACGACCAGCTCTACAGCCTCCAGGTTTCACCCGAAGACTGCACCGGTTGCACCCTCTGCGTCGAAGTCTGCCCCGCGAAGAGCAAGACCGACCCGGCCCACAAAGCCCTCAACATGCAGCCGCAACAGCCGCTTCGCTTCCCCGAGCGCGACAACTGGGACTTTTTCCAATCTCTGCCCAACGTCGGGCGCGACCAGCTTTCCATGAACCAGGTCAAGGACATCCAGCTGCTCGAGCCGCTCTTTGAGTTCTCCGGCGCCTGCTCCGGTTGCGGCGAGACGCCTTACATCAAGCTGCTTACCCAGCTCTTCGGCGACCGCCTCATGATCGCCAACGCCACCGGCTGCTCCTCCATCTACGGCGGCAACCTGCCCACTACGCCGTATTGCCAGAACGAAGACGGCCGCGGTCCAGCCTGGTCCAACTCCCTCTTTGAAGACAACGCTGAGTTCGGCCTCGGCATGCGTCTCGCCGTCGACCAGCAGAAGACCTACTCCGAAGGGCTGGTCGCCAAACTCGCCCCCGTCCTCGGTGAAGACTTCGTCCGCGCCATCCTCGAAGCCGACCAATCCAAAGAAGAAGGCATCAACGCCCAGCGCGAGCGTATCCGCGCCATGCGCGCCAAACTCGCCACTGTCGACTCCGCCGACGCTCGCAACCTCGACGCGGTCGCCGACACCCTCGTCCGCAAGAGCGTCTGGATCATCGGCGGCGATGGCTGGGCCTACGACATCGGCTTCGGCGGCCTCGACCACGTCCTCGCCTCCGGCAAAAACGTCAAGGTCCTCGTCCTCGATACCGAGGTCTACTCCAACACCGGTGGCCAGATGTCCAAGTCCACCCCGCGCGGCGCGGTTGCCAAGTTTGCCGCGGGCGGCAAAACCAACAGCAAGAAAGACCTCGCCATGGAGGCCGTCGCCTACGGTTCCGTCTACGTGGCGCGCGTCGCCATGGGATCCAACGACAGCCACACCGTCAAAGCCTTCCAGGAAGCCGAAGCGTGGCCGGGTCCCGCCATCATCATCGCCTACAGCCACTGCATCGCCCACGGCTACGACCTTTCCCAGGGCCTCGACCACCAGAAGGCCGCCGTCAACTCCGGCTACTGGCCGCTCATGCGCTACAACCCCGCTGTCCGCGCGGAAGGGAAGAACCCGTTCTTCCTCGACTCGCGTCCGCCTTCGATCCCGCTCAAGGACTACATCTATAACGAGTCGCGCTACACCATGCTGCAGCGTGCGCATCCTGACACCGCCGCCGAGCTACTCAAAGAAGCCACCGACGACGTCGAGCGCACCTGGCGCGTCTACTCCGGCCGCGCTGCAATGCCCGGCCGCGAGACCACGCCCAACATTTCGCCGCGCAACGGCCACGGGCAGGCGGCCACACCCGCTCGCACAGAGGAATAGAGCGCGGTCATCGATTTTCCCGGAGTGGCTGCAGGTCAGCTCTCCGGGCTTCTGCCAGTGTCGGCAGTACGCCGGCACTGGCTTTTCCATTTTCTAAACTCCAAACTCCAAACTCTTCTCCCCCGTCCCAGTTCTCCACCCCGCGCTGGTCTACAATACCCAGAAGCCGCAAGCCCAAACAATCACACTGAAACACACGAGGCCTGCGCACTTCTACATCATGATCGAACACCCTCTCGCCGAAGCCCTGACATTCGATGACGTTCTCCTGACACCGGCGTGGAGTGAAGTCGCCCCTGCGCAGGTCAGCACCCTCACTCGCCTCACCAAACGCATCCCTCTCACCACCCCTCTGCTCAGCGCCGCCATGGATACCGTCACCGAATCCCGCATGGCCATCGCCATGGCCCAGCAGGGAGGCCTCGGCATCGTCCATCGCAACCTCACCATCGACCAGCAGGCTGGGGAAATCGACAAGGTCAAGCGCTCCGAATCCGGCATGATCGTCGACCCCGTCACCATGGCCCCCGAGCAGCTCATCTCCGACGCCCTCGAGGTCATGCGCCGCTACAAAATCTCCGGCGTCCCCGTCACCCGCCACCGCAGGCTCGTCGGCATCCTCACCAACCGCGACCTCCGCTTCGAAACCCGCACCGACATTCCCATCTCCGAGGTGATGACCAAAACCAACCTCATCACCGTCCCCGTCGGCACCACCCTGGAGCAGGCCGAGGAAATCCTCCACCAGCATCGCGTCGAAAAACTCCTCGTCGTCGACGAAAACTACGACCTCAAGGGCCTCATCACCGTCAAGGACATCCAGAAAAAACTGAAATACCCCAACGCCTCGAAGGACGAGCAAGGCCGCCTGCGGGTCGGCGCAGCCATCGGGGCGACGGGTGATTTTCTGGAGCGCGCCGCCGAATTAGTCCGCAACCGCGTCGACGTCCTCGTCATCGATTCAGCCCACGGTCACTCTTCCCGCGTCCTGGACGCCGCCCGCGAAGTCAAAAAGCGTTTCCCCGAGGTCGATCTCCTCGCCGGCAACGTCGCCACCAAAGAGGGAACTGAAGCCCTCATCGATGCGGGCGCGAACGCCGTCAAAGTCGGCATCGGCCCCGGCTCCATCTGCACCACGCGCATGGTCACCGGCGCGGGTATGCCCCAGATCACCGCCATCAGCGAGGCGTACAAAGCCGCGCACAAACACAACGTCCCCATCATTGCCGACGGCGGCATCAAGTATTCCGGCGACATCACCAAGGCCATCGCGGCTGGAGCCAGCGTCATCATGATCGGCTCCCTCTTCGCCGGCGTCGACGAGAGCCCCGGCGAAACCATCCTCTATCAGGGCCGCTCCTTCAAGGCTTATCGCGGCATGGGCTCGCTCTCCGCCATGGCCCAGGGCGGGGGCGAGCGCTACTTCCAGGGCACTGAAGACCTCGACATCGACGACAACAACGAGAGCGTCGTCTCCCGCGATCGCAACGGCAATAACAACCGCCTCGGCAAATACGTCCCTGAAGGCATCGAAGGACGCGTCCCCTATCGCGGCGCGCTCGAAGCCATGGTCTACCAGCTCGTCGGCGGCCTGCGCTCCGGCATGGGCCTCGTCGGCGCGGCCACCATCGAGGAGCTCCAGAAAAAAGCGAAGTTCGTCCGCATCTCTTCCGCCGGACTCCGCGAATCCCACGTCCACGACGTCCTCATCACCCGCGAAGCCCCCAACTACCACGTCGAGTAAAGAAGCAAATCTTCAGGAAGAAGAAATCCGGGTGCCCCATGTCCCTGCTGTTGAGGACATGGGAAGCGCGCGAAGCGCGCCCCTTTCGCTCCCATCAAATCCCCCAAAAAAATCACCTCCAACCCCGCCCCACCCCTAAAATAATGACGGCCCCATGGAGACCACCCTCACCGCCGCCACCGAAGCCGAGCGCCTCATCCGCTGTTTCGATCCCAACGCCACGCACGCCGAAGGCGCGCACGAGCACCTCGTCCTCTCGCCCCGCTGGGGACGCCTCCGCCGCCAGCACCCCCTCCTCGCTACCTCGCCCCGCGACCACGGCCCCGCCTCCGCCTGGTCGACCGCCCGCCACAACCTGCTCACCTGCCGCGACCGCTCCGTCCAGCTGGCCATCGCCACCTACGAATACCGCATCCGCATCGAGCTGCGCGTCTCCCTCGACTCCCTCCAGGACCCCGCCTTCGACCTGCACAGCCACGGCCACGCCGTCCTCGACCGCCGCGGCGACGAGAAGAGCAGCGTCGCCATCCGTCGCGAGTCCTTCTGGATTCGCACCCTCACTCCCGACCCCGAGGGCTTCGCCCGCTTCGAGGTCGGCAACTCCTTCCTCCTCCCCATCACCGAAGACGCCATGCTCGCCGAATCCAAAACGTTGTGGTGACGAAGGCAGCCGGTAGCCGGTGGCTGGAGTAGCCTGTGGCTGGCCCGGGCCTCGATTCTGAGACATCGTGCGGAAACGCGACTGGGCTAAGCGGACGCTCGCACCGTCTCACAGGGATTTCCGTAGAAGAACATCGTTACCCTCGTTACCGCGCTTTGGGCCAGTGTTTTCGAAACCTGGCAGACGGCATTTTCGCAGAGATCTCACGGATGAGCCGGTAAGATTCTTCGCGGTGTATTCGTGGCTGGTCATCTTTCGTCCAGACACAAAGCCCCTCCAGGTGATTTCCGTTCTGCACGCGGGTCGTGATGTGGGCAACATTCTGGCAGGCCGACTCGGCTGAGTAAGCATGCGAATGACGGTCGAGTCACCGTTGTAGAGTAGGGTTATGCCCCCTGAAAAGGACGCAATGCAGGCGAACGGCGTTCCCGAGCGCGCAGGAAATGCGCGGGCGGGCGAGCTGTTTGCGGAGGCGGTGGCGATCATGGCGCGGCTGCGGGCGCCGGGTGGGTGTCCGTGGGATCGCGAGCAGACATTCGCGACGATTCGCAAGTACACGCTGGAAGAGACGTACGAGGTGCTGGACGCGATCGAGCGCGAGCAGTGGGCGGACCTGGCGGATGAGCTGGGGGATTTGCTGCTGCAGGTGCTGTTCTACGCGGAGATGGCGGAAGAGGCGGGGCACTTTGGGATCGCGGATGTGATTGCGGGGCTAAACAGAAAACTGGTGCGGCGGCATCCGCATGTTTTCGGGGAAGAGGCTTCGGCGGCGGCGGGGAATCGGGCGGAGGGTCTGGAGACAAACGGAATTGGCGCGGGCGAAGTGCTGCGGAACTGGGAGGAGATCAAGAAGCTCGAAAAGAGCGCTCAGAAGAAAGTTGGGGAAGAACCCACATCTGCCAAAGGCGGGCAGATGTGTGGCACCCTGGAAGGCATCCTCGATGGAGTGTCGCGGGCGATGCCGGCGTTGAGCGAAGCGGGCAAGATTGGGGCGAAGGCGGCGAAGGTTGGGTTCGACTGGCCGGATGTCACCGGAGTTGTGGAAAAGCTGAGGGAAGAGACGGCGGAGCTCGAGGCGGAGATGAGCGCGGCAGACGCACAAGCCATTGGAGAAGAGATTGGCGATCTGTTGTTTACAGCGGCGAACCTCGCGCGACATATGAAGGTTGATCCAGAGCTGGCGCTGCGGGATGCAAACGCGAAGTTTCGGCGGCGATTTGCAGTGATGGAGGCAGTAACGGAGCGGCCTCTGGAGGAATTGTCGGCGGCCGAACTGGAAGAGCTGTGGGCGCGGAGCAAGCGATCGGAAGCGGAGCGCGGGCGATGAGCACAACGGCTGAGACGATTCGGACGCCAGCGGGGACGGAAGTGGTTCTGCGCAACTGCGAGGGTTTCGAAGAGCTGGACGCCTGTGTGCGGCTGCAAATTGAAACCTGGGGTTACAACGATGGGGATGTAATCCCGCGGCGGTTGTTCACTGTGGCACAGCGGATCGGTGGGCAGGTGATCGGAGCGTTCGAAGGGCGGACGATGGTGGGGTTCGCCATGTCTTTGCCTGGAGTCAAGTCGGGGAAGGCGGCAGGCGTATCGCCCAAGCCATACCTGCACTCGCATATGCTGGCGGTGACCCCATCATTCCGCAACGCCGGGATTGGAAGGAAACTAAAGCTATATCAGCGAGATGAGGCGCTCAGCAGAGGTATTTCTTTAATGGAGTGGACGTTCGATCCGCTGGAAATCAAGAANNTTTATGGTGTATCCTCATCTCGTCTGCAGGGTGGGCTTCCCACGGATCGTCTCCACGCGGAGTGGTGGATGGATTCGGAGCGTGTGAAGGCCATTCTGAACGGGTCCCCTCAGGCGCCGCTGAAAATCCAGGAGACAATTGTGGTTCCGAAGACTGTGAGCGAATGGAAAGCTTCAGCTACGGGTGTCTCCAGGGCGATGGCGGTGCAGGCTGAGAATCGCCGCCGCTTTCTGGATGCGTTTGCTCGCGGTTTGGCGGTTGTGGGGTTCCGGGTAGACTCTGAAGGTAACGGCGCTTTCGACCTCGCAAGACAGGAACAACTCGGAGTTCTATGAGAATCGATGCCATCTTCCTGCGCGAACTACGCCTTCCCCTTGTCAAACCATTTCAAACCAGTTTTGGAACCACGACCGAGCGGCGCATCCTGCTGGTGGAGTTGCGTGGCGAAGGGCTGAGCGGCTGGGGGGAGTGTGTCGCCGGGGAGCACCCGTTCTTTTCGGATGAGACAGTCGACACGGCGTGGCTGGTGATGCAGCAGGAGCTGGCGCCATTGCTGGCGAGCGCCGATCCGGAACATGGCGGGAAGTGTCCGTCGATTTTCCGGCAGGTGCGCGGGCACCGGATGGCGAAGGCGGCGCTGGAGAACGCTGTGTGGGATCTCGAGGCGCAGATGAAGCGAATTCCGCTGGCCAGCCTGCTGGGTGGAACGCGCGAGACGANNGCTCGAGGCGCAGATGAAAAGGATTCCGCTGGCGAGTTTGCTGGGCGGAACGCGGGAAACGATTGACTGCGGTGTGTCGATTGGGATCCAGCCGACTCTCGAACAATTGTTGGCAGAGGTGGAAAAGGAAGTGAACGCCGGCTACCAGCGGATCAAGCTGAAGTGCAAGCCTGGTTGGGACGTGCATGTGTTCGAGGCGGTGCGCAATCGGTGGCCGGAGATTCAGCTGAGCTGCGACGCGAATTCGGCGTACCGGCTGAACGATACCGACCACATCATGACCTTCGACGAGTTCAATCTGCTGATGATTGAGCAGCCGCTGTGGGCGGACGATTTTTATTTTCATTCCATGCTGCAGAAGCGGCTGG
>PKVY01000081.1:225778-232055 GCA_003131625.1 Acidobacterium sp.
GTGTGGTGCGGCGGGATGCTGGAGACGGGGATTGGAAGGGCGCACAACATCGCGCTGTCGTCGCTGGATAACTTCACGCTGCCGGGAGATGTGTCGGCGTCGAAGCGTTACTGGAAGGAAGACATCATCGAGCCGGAGGTTGTGGTTTCGCGGACGGGCGAGATTACGGTGCCGGATACGCCGGGGCGCGGCTTCGAGGTGCGAACCGATCTGGTGGAGCGGCTGACGGTGCGCAAGGAAGAGATTCGGGCGCTGGAGATGGTGGCGTAAAAAGCAGGGTGTAGGGTTTAGGGTGTAGAAAAGCGAAGGGGAGCGGCTGAGGCTGCTCCCCTTTTGCATTCTGCGTTCGGGTTGGGAATGCGGGCTGTGGGTTCGTTTGCCGGTTAGTGAAAGCGGACGGAAACCACTTCACCCTGAAAGGCTGATCCGATGGGCTGCACATCGGCGTGATCAGCGGCGACGGCCTCGTCGAGCCAGTCCCAGCCAGAATGCGGGTAGGTCACGAAAACGTGGGGTCCGGGCTGGGCGGACACGGACTCCCAGGACTCAATGGGAACGTCTGTGAACTGACGCAGGTGGAGCTCGGTCAGGGAGATGACGTCCATGTGGTTCCAGCGCAGCTCTTCGTCTCTGGAATAGACAAAGACGAGACGCGAGCGGATTTGCGGATCGGGTTGGTAGTACCAGGCTTTGGAGAATGTGGCGGGGTGCAGCATGTAGATCTTTCCATCGGCAGTGGCAGCGAGAGTGGCTTTGACCTGAGGGGAAAGAGTCATGCTGGCCCGGATGCGGGCGGTTAGGTCGCGGTCACTGCGGATGTGGAGGGTCCCCACCACGGCGAGTTCGCCGAACAGAAAAATAAGCAGGAGCCTGCCGAGGCGATGGCGGCGAAAGAGGGGGTCGAGACTGATGGCGGCCAGGCCGGAGATGCCGATGATGGCGCAGATGATGTGGCGAGGCTCGAAGACGTGGGTGAGTGCCACGGCGAGAACGAATCCAAAAACGGGCAAGCCGGCGAGGATTATCAGGAAGACGAACTCGGGCTCCAGAGGAATCTTCCTGGCGCGGAGTTGGCGCCTGAAAGCGACCACCGAAAACAGGAGCAGGGCAGCAAGGAGGAGAACGTCGAGTCCCACGTGGGCGATCGCGTAGTCCTTGCCGAGAAAGAATTCTGTGTAAGCAGTTGCGATGACGGCGGGAGTCATCCGGTTCTGGGCGATGAAGTAGTCGTGGTGGCGGAATGGCGCCGCAGCCCGGGCGAAGGGCAGGATGAAGAGAGTAGCCGCCGATGCGGCGGCCAGCGCGGCCAGGACGGGGAGGTCCAGACGCCGACGCCTGAAGGCGCGAAAGATCTCCGTCGCAAGAAAGGGAATGAGCAGAAGCCCGCCGTAATAGTGGGTGTTGATGGCGAGGCCAAGAGACAGCGCGAGGGCGAGGAGCGGACCGGCGCGCGCCGGGTTTCGCGATGGACGGCTGCCTGCCAGCTGACCATGGCGATACCGCACAAACCCAGCAGCAATCCGTAAGGGCGGCCTTCGACGGCGTAATAGAGCGCCGCGGTGAGAGCGGGAAAGACCAGAGCGAGGACGGCCGCCTTTTGCGAAATCAGGTGGCGCATGAAGAGATAAAGGCAGAACTGCATGACCAGAAAGCCGAGCAGCGCCGGCAGCCGGATAGCAAAGGCGCCGGGTCCGAGGAGCCGCATAGCGGTATTGGCCAGGCAGTGGTAAACGAGCGGGTCGAGCGAAACGGGCCAGTGGAGCTGGATCTGCGCGACCTGGGCCCAGCCGGGCTGATGGTCGGTCCAGAGAACGAGGAATTCGTCCCACCAGAGAAGCTTTGCGGCCGACCATGCGACGGCAATCGCGGCAGTGAGAGCAAGAAAGGCGAAGGGAACCCAGGGGATCCTGGCGGTGAGAACCGGCTTCACGGAGGAAGCGGACTCGCCGATGGCGGGGGCGGAGGTCACTGGGCTGGCGAGGGGCCGCTCCCTTCAGTCGTGAGGCAATTCCATGACGGCATGAAAGGATTATGGCAAGCCCGGACGGAGAGCTGCATCCCCTGTTCGTGCCAGAGGACGCCAAAGGTCACGTAAGGGGAGGGGACACAGGGTTTGACACGAAACGCGCGGTGCGGCGAGCGCCGGCGACGATGACGGCGACTGCGGCGGCGAGAAAGATGACGTTGCCGATGCGAGCGACGACGAGGTTGGATCCTCCGGCGACGGGAGGTTGCAGGAAGGCGTGGGTGCCGTAAGCGAGGGCTCCGCCGGCGGCGAGGCTGAGGATGTGAAGCGGGGTCCAGGCTGCGCGGCGAGACAACACAAAGACCGGCGCGAGAAAGACGATGTCGATGGCGAGCATGAGGGCGACGGCACTCCAGTTGAAGACAAACGGAATGATAAGGACGCCGAAGCCGAGGATGAAGGTGACGGTCCCAGTGAACCAGGGAGAGGGGACGAAGCCGGTGCCGGTACCAGGTTCGGCAGGTTTCAGGCGGAAGGCGACGGCGATGAGGAGCAGGATCACCAGCGCGGCGGAGAGGAACTGCCAGGCGGGCGCGACAAAGTGATTCTGTTTGAGACCCAGGACCGTGCCCATGATGCAGCCGGCGAGGAACAGGACAGCGACAACGGAGTCGCCGATGCGGCCGAGCCAGGGTTGTTCGGCGCGGGAGGGGAAGAGCGCTTCGACGAGAGCGATGGAAACGGAGATGCTCCAGAAGGTGTGGAGGTTGAGCATGAAAAGTGTCCACCAGCCGCCGATGTGGAGGAACGGAATCCACGCGTGGGAGAGGAAGTGCATGTGGAGGTGGAGGTAGTCGGGATTGAAGAGGGACTGGGTGGTGAAGGCTTCTTCGATGAGGGCGTAGGCTGCGCCGAGGAGCAGAATGCTGGGCCAGCCCCGGCCGGTGCGGCGGACGAGCTCGCGGATGAGGAGGGCGCCGCCGCCGTACATGGGGGCGAGCACAATGAGTGCGGCCAGAAGGCGGATGGAGAGATCGCCGAGAAGGTATTCGGCGACCAGAGGCGCGACGAAGATGAGCGTGATGGCGGCGGGGATGCTTCTTTGAGAGCGGCTCATGGGAATGTTCTGCGGAGTGGGAGCAGTGTACATCGGCATGCGAGGTTTCCTGCGGCGGATGGAGAAAGTGGTAGGGTGTTGGGATGAAAAAACTGTTGGTGTTGATGGCGTTGATGTCGGCGTCTGGCGCGTGCGGCTGGGCGCAGAGTGCGGGTTCGCCGGGGACGCCGCTCGCGGGAACCGCCAAAGACGGGTACGATTCGGCGCGGAGCCTCGAGCTGTATCGCGAGGGGAACGCTCGGATGCTGATGAACGATTTTGGGCAGCTGGCTCGTTATCATGACGCAGATGCGCAGCTGGGACCGCCTGCAGCGGGGGAGCAGCGGGTGGTATTCTTCGGCGATTCGATCACGGACATCTGGAAGCTGGATGAGTCGTTCCCGGGCAAGCATTACATCAACCGCGGCATTGGAGGACAGACGACTCCGCAGATGCTGGTGCGGTTTCGTCCGGATGTAATCGATCTGCACCCCGCGGTGGTGCTGGTGCTGGCCGGCACGAACGACATTGCCGGAAACACGGGCGAGGAAACGCTGGAGCAAATCGAAGGCGACTATGCGACCATGGCAGAGCTCGCGAAGGCGCATGGGATTCATCTGGTGTTTGCTTCGGTGATGCCGATCAACGACTACAACCAGCGGGCGCTGTGGTTCTTTCTGCAGCGATCGCCGTCGAAGATCCTGGCGCTGAACGAATGGCTGAAGAAATATTGCGCGGAGAATGGGCTTGTGTATCTGGACTACTTTTCGGCACTGGTGGATGAACACGGGATGCTGAAGGCGGAGCTCACTGCGGATGGGCTGCATCCAAACGCGGCGGGGTTTGCGGTGATGGCGCCGTTGGCGCAGGCGGCGATTGATAAGGCAGGGAGTAGGCAATAGGGAATAGAAGAGCGGGCAGGGTATAGGGGATAGGGTGTAGGGGATAGAGAGGCAGGTCACTCCGCTGCGCGCTCCGGTCGGGATCACAATTACTTTGTGGGATAGGCGTCGTCGAGGGCGAGGTTGAGCTCAAGGACGTTGACGCGCGGCTCGCCGAGGAAGCCGAGTTGGCGACCCTGGATGTGCGACTCGACCAGCGCGTGGACCGTGGCTTCGGGCAGATGGCGCGCGGCTGCGACCATCGGGACCTGATAGAGCGCGTCGGCGGGCGAGAGGTCGGGGTCGAGTCCCGAGGCGGAAGTCGTGACGAGGCCGATGGGCACAGGTTGGCCGGGGTTCAGCTTTTGCCAGTTGGCGACGTCGCCATCGATGCGCGTCACCAGCGCCTTATTGGACGGCCCGAGGTTGGAGCCGCCAGAGCTGGTGGCGTCGTATCCGTTGCCGGCAGCGGAGGGACGCGAGTGGAAATAGCCCGCGCTGGTGAAGCCCTGACCGATGATCGCGGATCCGACGATCTGGCCGTTGCGGACGACGAGTTGCCCGTTGGCCTTGTCGCGCATGGTGAGCTGCGCGAGCCCGGTGACGATGAGGGGGTAGACGATGCCGAGCAGGATCGTGGTCAGGATCGTGTAGCGGATGGCGATGTTCAAAGTGCTGCGCATGATGGTGTTCTCCGTCCTCAGGCCAGGTGCAGGCCGTTGAGAGCCAGGTCGATGATCTTGATTCCGATGAATGGCACGATGATGCCGCCGATGCCGTAGATGATGAGGTTGCGCCGCAGCAGCGCCTGTGCGGACATGGGCTCGTATTTGACGCCGCGCAGGGCGAGCGGGATGAGCGCGACGATGATGATCGCGTTGAAAATGACCGCTGACAGGATGGCGGAGTGCGGCGTGGCGAGATGCATGACGTTCAGCGCGTTCAGCACGGGAAAAACGCCGGCAAACATCGCGGGGATGATCGCGAAATATTTCGCGACGTCGTTGGCGATNNTGGTGCCGTCGCCGGTCATGGCAACGAGCTTGCCTTTGCCCTGCTCGCGCTTGATGAGGTCCATTTTGTCTTTGGGCTTGGCTTCGGCGAGGAAGTCGTCGACACCGGCCTCGCGAGCGATGACGGCGGCGGTAAGAGGATTATCACCGGTGATCATGATGCTGCGAATGCCCATGGCGCGGAGGCGGGCGAGGCGATCTTTGAGGCCGCCTTTGACGATGTCCTTGAGGTAGACGACGCCAAGGGCGGTGGAATTTTCGGAGACGACGAGAGGCGTGCCGCCCATGCGGGCGATCTCCTCGACGCGATCGGTGACCTGACGGGGAAGGCTGGAGCCCTGCTGCTCGAGGTAGCGGGCGATGGCGTCGGCGGATCCTTTGCGGATTTTCGTTCCGGGCAAATCGACGCCCGACATGCGGGTTTGCGCGCTGAAGGGGACAAACTCGGCGCGCATGCCGCTGAGGTCGCGGCCGCGCAGGTTGTATTTCTCCTTGGCGAGGACAACGATGGACCGGCCCTCCGGGGTTTCGTCGGAAAGCGACGCGAGTTGGGCGACATCGGCGAGGCGCTCGGGACTGATCTCCGGGGCAGGGAAGAATTCTGTGGCCTGGCGATTGCCGAGCGTGATGGTGCCGGTTTTGTCGAGGAGGAGAGTGTTGACATCGCCGGCGGCCTCGACGGCGCGCCCGGACATGGCGAGAACGTTGTACTGCACGAGGCGATCCATGCCAGCGATGCCGATAGCAGAGAGCAAAGCGCCGATGGTCGTCGGGATGAGGCAGACGAGTAGCGAGACGAGAACGAAGATGGTTTGCGGCGCGTGCGAGTAGATGGCGAAAGGCTGCAGCGTAGCGACGGCAAGCAGGAAGATGACGGTGAGTCCGGCGAGCAGGATGCTGAGCGCGATTTCGTTAGGAGTTTTCTGACGGGTGGCGCCTTCGACGAGAGCAATCATGCGGTCGAGGAAGGTTTCACCGGGATTGGAAGTGATGCGGATCTTGATCCAGTCGGAGAGGACGCGCGTGCCGCCGGTAACCGCGGAGCGATCGCCGCCGGCTTCGCGAATGACGGGGGCGGACTCGCCGGTGATGGCGGATTCATCGACCGAGGCGACGCCCTCGATGACTTCACCGTCGCCGGCGATGAATTGTCCGGCCTCAACCTTGATGATGTCGCCGGAACGCAGCTGCGAACTGGAAACGGCTTCGGTAGAGCCGTCGGGGCGGAAGCGGTAGGCCATGGTCTCGCCCTTGGCTTTGCGCAGCGTGTCGGCCTGCGCTTTGCCGCGGCCTTCGGCGATGGCCTCGGCGAAGTTGGCGA
>PKVY01000012.1 GCA_003131625.1 Acidobacterium sp.
TGCCGCGCTTCTTGTTGAGCTTAATGACGCGGACCTGAATTGGCTGGCCGATGTAGGCGTCGAGATTGCGCACCGGACGCAGTTCGAGCTGCGAGCCGGGCAGGAACGCCTTGATGCCAATGTCCACTGTGAGACCGCCCTTAACGCGGCCCACCACCGTCCCCGTCAGCGGAGTCTTCTCGTTGTGCGCCTTCTCCACCGTGTCCCACACACGGAGCCGCTGCGCCTTTTCGTAGCCCAGCAGGTATCCGCCTTCCGGCTCTTCGCGCTCGATCACGACATCGACGGTGTCGCCGGGGTGCAGCCTCGGCTGTCCGGTGTGATCCATGACCTGCTCGAGGGGAATGAGCCCCTCGGACTTCATGCCGACGTCGACGACAACATGCTTGTCGGTGAGCTTGATGACCGTGCCGGTGACAATCGCGGAGTCGTCGAAGGCCTGAGCGGCGGCTTCAGCAGCCTGCTCCCGGTCGAAGGACTCGAGGGCGGCGGCGAAGTCTTCCATGCTGAGGTCGGGCTCGTCGTGATGCTCGGGCGCGGCATCGGATGCGTGCACTTCGGCAGGCACAGCATNNACAGCATCGGGCGAGGTCTGGAATGAGGCTTCCGGGTTAGAGGTGGTTTCGACCGACGGCTCAGACTGCTCCGGCGGAACTTCCAGCGTAGGGGTTTCCAGTTCGGTGTTCAGAGGGTTGCTCTCGGTTTGTTCAGGATTGAGGACGTGTGCCATAGACAGCTCCGGGACTCAGGCGGCGGCTTCCGGATTCCGCCCCGCAGCGGGGAAACCTGGCTGAACCGCGGCCGGATCTCTGAGCTGCAGCTTTCTTCGCCGTCAGCGGGAGGGCTTGGGACCCTGGCGCGGTTCTCGACGAAGTTCGGGGATCGTCGCCTCCATCGGTCCCAGTCCAGGCGGAGCAAGCCATCGGAGACGGTGCGCGTGGGATCGCAACATCGATTCCAGGCTGAAGCATCCGGCAGGACAGGATTGAACAGGAGCGGCAATCAAGGGTTAGCGCAAGAATCCCGAGCGCGCAAACCCCTATGAAAACTATAGTGCCGCACTATAGGCATGTCAATTGACGATGCGTGAACAGAACGAGAATAGGACAGTCACTTTCGTTATGCAATTTTGAGCCGGCGAGGTTGACTTTTGGAAAAAAAGAAAGGAGCGACTGGCATCGCTCCTTATAGTCGGTTCAGCCAAGCTTATGGTTCGAACTGTGGTTGCGCAGTCGCCGGTCCCTGCGGGGCAGGTGGAGGCGCCGGCGCTGAACCGTCCGGTGGAGGAGTCTGGCGGTGCTTCCGCCACATATTCTGCGCGTCCGGGCCCCCGGAGCCACCCGGTCCGCCACCGGCGCCCGGCCCACCGGGACCGCGACGTCCGTCGCGCATCATTTTGCCGGAGCGATGCTCTTCCCGCATGGCCTTGAGCTTCTGCCACTGATCGGGCGTGAGCGTCTTCCGAATATCGAAGAGCATGTGCGCATTGGCCTTTTCGAGGTCGGCACGGGCCTGTGCGACAGCGTCAATCTGGGCAAGGATCTTCGCCTCATCGGGCTGATCGGATTCGATCATGGGATGGAGCAGCGTCTCCTGCTTCTCGAGATTGGCATTGAGGTCGATCAGCTTCAGCCGGTGCTGCAGGAAAATGTCGTCCATCTGGTGCTTCTGCTGATCGGTGAGGTTCAGCTGCTGGGCTAGCTGCGGATCATTCCACCAGCGGCCGAAGTGGCCGTCGTGAAACGCGCGCTGCATGGGAGGCCCGCCGAAGCCGTCTTTCCCGGGACCCTGTCCGGGGTCCGGCCCGCCCGGTCCAAAGCCGGGTCCATCGAAGCCCTGGGCAAAGGCAAGCCCGGGAGCGATCAAGCAAAACAATGTGGCGGTTAAGAAGCTATTCCTGCGTGACATTTTTCTTCTCCGATACAGCACTGGCGTTTGTGGTTTGGCTGCTCAGATCGGCCAGCGGCCGCAGAGCATCGGGAACATCTTCAGAAAGCTCACTGTCGATCTGGTTCATCAGGACCGTATCGTCAACATTGGCGAGGGTGTTGGCAGGGCCAGGCTGCGAGGTCTTCACCACGACGGCGGGAGCCGGGGTGTGATGGTGAAGGTGGCCGTAGACGGGCACCAGGACGGCGGCGGCAACCGCTGCGGTAAGGGCGGGCGCAAGCAGCATGCCAAAGCGGATGGACCGCCCCGGACGGGGTTCGACGACCCGGAAATGGGCGGCTTCGCGCTCCGCGATGTGCCGCATCGCCGAACGATAGAGGCTGAGGGCCTCGGCCATTGCGCGGACTTCTTCCCGCGTGGTCTCGGATTCGGCGCCCGTGTCTCTGCGGAATTTCATTTCGCTCCTCCCATACGCTCGCGGATAATGGCGAGCGCCCGATACAAATGCGACTTCACCGTGCTCAGGTTCATGCCGATGGTGCCGGCAATCTCGTCCAGCTCCATCTCCTCCACAAAGCGCAGCACAAAGACGGCGCGTTGCTGCGCGGATAAGCTTCCTACCGCTCGCCAGACTGCCGCGACCCGATCCCGGGCGACGGTGAGACTCTCCGGCGAACTGCGGCCATCCGGAACCCAGTCACTGATGTCCAGGACATCGAGCGACGAGCCGCGCGTCTTCTGCCAGAAGCGGAGACAGCGGCTGCGGAGGTGATCGCGCATCAGGTTGACGGCGATACGCGTCAGCCAGGTGCTCAGGCTCGAGTCGCCGCGAAACTGGTGCCGCGCGCTCCAGGCCTTGAGGAAGCATTCCTGGGTGAGCGACTCGGCGGCATCGCGGTCCGTCAGCGACGAGAGCAGAAACCGCAGAATGCGGGGCCGATAGACGCGCACGACTTCGTCGAAGTCGGCGAGTTCCAGCATTGCCTGCTCTCGTTTGTCGATGGCGAGCTCGTTGCCTGCGATCTCTTCCATGCGACCAGATAGACGGGATTTCACGGGGCAAGTTTACAGCGGAGGCGCGAAAAGAGCGGGTTTCGCGCAGAGAGTACCGCGGGCACGGCGGGGGCGGCAAGGCCAGGGGTCAAAGGGCCAGGCCTTCAGGAGGAATGCCAGCCGGGGTCGGACTGAGAGGCCGTCGCGTCCAGGGCCAGCAGAGGCTCGATCCCGTAGGCGCCAGGAGCCCTGCCGCGGACGCAGTTCTTGCCGGCCAGCTTGGCTTCGGCGAGAGCCCGTTCGGCTTCGCGCAGGACCACCAGGGGAGAGCGGCCGCGGCTGATGGCCACGCCGAAGCTGGCGTTCAGGGTGGTCGCCTCGTGATCCGCGGGGAAGGGGCGGGCGAGGATGGACTCGCGGATGCGGTCGGCCAGCAGAACCGCGTTCTCGAGGTCACAGCCGGGCAGGGCCAGCAGGAACTCGTCTTCTCCGCAACGGCCGATGAGGTCATAGCTGCGCAGCTGCCGGCGGAAGCGGTTGGCCAGTTCAATCAGAACGCGGTCGCCGGTCTCGTATCCATAGTCGTGGTTGATGCTGGAGAAATCGTCCAGGTCGAGGAGCATGAGGCTGAGCGAGGTTTTCATGCGCTGGACGCGGTCGGTCTCCTGAAAGATGAGGCTGAGCAATGCTTCGCGGTTCCACAGGCCGGTCAAGCCGTCGTGGGTGACGTGATAACGAAGCTCCGCCGATTGCTTCTGCACGCGGTTGGTGAGGGCCAGAACCCGCTCCGCCACGCGGATGCGCACCTTGAGCTCGTTGACGTCGAAGTCGGTCGCGCCGGCCGTGAAGACGAAGTAGTCGTCGGACCCGCACTGGAGCGCGGCGCGGAGATGATCCTTGCTGGGCCGGTCGCTGAGCACGATGTTCCAGGTCCGGCGCTGCTCCTGGCGGCGGCGCACTTCCCAGACGACTTCCGCGGCGCTGGGCGAAGCCAAATCCATGTCCAGCAGGGCGATGGAGGGAGGAGTGACGCTGTCGATGCGGGCCAGGGCGTCGGTTCCGTTGCGCGCAACCTCGATCTGGTAGTGCCAGGATTCCAGGATGGCTGCCAGGTAGTCCGTCGTCGTGGAACTGGAAGAACCGATGAGCACAATGGGGCTGGTGCTGACGGTGATGGTGTTCGCGGGCATGCGAGATCTCTCCGGGAGCGAAGGTCTCCCTGCCGCGACTATCGGGTGGCTATCGGGAAGCTTTAAGGAGGGGCCGGCGGTGCCGGGAAACAGGCCAGCGAGTGTTCTGGCGGGGCTACGGCATTCCCGTTTTGGAGCGACTCTGTTGACTTTCGCACCGTTAGTAATCAGGGTGCGCGTGAATTTTTACCAACGCCTCCGCGCCCTGTGGGAGCATTGCGTGAGATAATCGAGTTCAGAGCCAAGGCATGGTGTTCAGGGCCTGTACGTCGCGACTCTGTCGAGGAGAGAGCGATGAACCCTTCAGTTAAGACAACGCACGTCATCCCCAGACAGCTCCCCCCGGTGCGCCTGGCAAGTGTTTCCACCCTTCTTAGGTGCCGTTTCTGCATGACCACCATCGGAGCCTACAAGACTCCGGAGGAACGGCTTCGCCTGGAAGCGAAACACCTGTGCAGCGACAAGGTAGTTGTCGGTAAGCCTGCGGTTGCGATCCCGTTTAACTAGGCCGGTCTTCTGCTCCGGAAGCCGCGTACGAGTGAAATTGTGTGTCCCGCCTCATCGACCCAGGCGGGCTTCGTCGTTTCAGGCTTCCATCGCTGCTCCGCGTGACAGAATTGGCGGGACTTGAGCCGGGGACCTGCCGTAATCCCTCAAAAGTAGAAGGTGGATTACTCCCAACCTGTGGAGTAGCATTCTGCATCGTATGCGTCAATCGCCTGCGAAGAATCTCCCCGCGGTGAATGCGGCAGTTTTGAGGTGAAGAAAATGAAGATGAAAGCAGAATGGGCATGGACGGCGATTGCGGCGATGACCGTGGCGGCTGGCGCGCAGACGACGGCCGCAACCAGCGAATATGGGACCGCAACGGCGCAGGCGGGGCCCACCTCGGCATCGACAATTCAGGCGACCCGCATTTCGGCGGAGCTGGCGAAGAAGATCGACGCCAAAGATGCGAAGGTGGGCGACGAAGTGGTCGCGAAGACCACATCCGAAGCGCGACTGGCCGACGGCACGAAGCTGCCGAAGGGATCGAAGCTGGTGGGGCACGTCACGGATGTGCAGGCGAAGTCCCACGACAACCATGATTCGCATGTGGCGTTTGCTTTCGATCACGCCGTGCTGAAGGATGGGCATGAGGTGCCGGTCCAGACGATGATGCGGTCGATTGCGGCGCCGGCGCCCATGGCGGCGAGCACCGGTTCGGATGACCTGATGGCCGGGGCCGGCGGCGGGGGCGGCATGCAGGGCGGCGGGGGCGCTCGCGGCGGTGGAGGTGGAGTCGGCGGCGTGGGTCTTGCGAACAATGCCTCCGGCACGGTGCGGGGGGCGACCGGCCTGGCGGCGGGGACCACGTCTGCAGCGGCGGGCGGGCTGAACAACGCAACTTCCGGCACCGATGCTGCGGCGAACGGGACTTTGGGAGCAGCCGGCAATCTGGGCGCGAACGGTGCGGCGCTGAACAATGCGGCGGGCGCGAGCGTGGGATCCTCCGGGCCGGCGATGCCGGTGGGCAATCTTTCCGGCGTGACGTTCAACACCGTCAGCGCGGCAGCAGGCGCTTCGCAGGGTGGGGTAAACGGCTCCGCAGGAGCCGCTTTCGCAACGGTGCTGACCGGGCACGGGAAAAATGTCATTCTGGACAGCGGTTCGCAGATGACACTGGGCGTGGCGCCGCGGTAGGTCTCCGAGACAACGCATAGGAGCAAGGGTCCTGTTACGCTGCTGCGTGGCGGGGCTTTTTCCTGCGCGCGATCCAGAATGACAGAGCCTGAACACAAGAGGAGCGGCGTCAAACAGAGGTTCCCGGCGCTGTATCCGATTCTCGACGCGGAGATGGTGCTGCGGGGGCTGGGACCGGATCCGCAGGAGCGCCGCAGCGTGTTGCGCCGGATCGTGCAGGAGCTTGCTGAAACAGGCGTCGAGATTCTGCAGTATCGCAACAAGCAAGACGAAGACGAAGTGATCGCCGCAGACGCGCGGGCGATGCGGGACGCGGCGGGCTTCGCAGGCCGGGCCCCGATGCGTCTGATCCTGAATGACCGCGCCGCGCTGGTGCCGGAGGTAGGGTGGGACGGCGTGCACGTCGGCCAGGAAGATTTGCCGCCGCGGCAGGCACGTCTGCTGACCGGCGACAACGCGCTGGTCGGGCTCTCGACGCACAATGAGGAGCAGCTCATCGCGGCAAACGTCGAGCCGGTGGACTACATCGCGATCGGGCCCGTGTTTGCGACCGCGAGCAAGCGCGACACCTCCCCGGTGATCGGCCTCGAGGGTGTGCGGCGTGCTCGGGCGCTCACGGAGAAGCCCCTCGTCGCCATCGGGGGAATCACGCTCGAGACGGCCTCGTCCATTTACGCGGCGGGAGCCGACTCCCTGGCCGTGATTGCGGCGATTTTTGCAGCGCCCGGCCGCTCGCCCGCACAATCGGCGAAAGACTTTCTCGAAATTTTCAGTTAGAACTGTAGGACACGTGAGTTCCCC